>NZ_JAUSRA010000001.1:9308906-9656042 GCF_030811575.1 Catenuloplanes nepalensis
GCAGATCAAAGATCGGCTTCGCCGCCATCCCGGGTACGGACGTGCTGCCGATGTGCTCGACCCGCAGTGCGAGCGGCCCCAGCGCGTCCCGGACCTCCCCGGCGAGAGCAACGCCCCGGACCGCCCACGCGATGTCGTACGAGGCAACGTGCGGCATCCTCATCCCCTCCCGCCGGTCGGGCCGGCCCAGCGTAGCGCCGCGGCGCACGGCAGAATCGGCGTCATGGTCCACAACCACCACGCGATCGACTACGTCGAGCTGACCGTCACCGACCTGGAGGCGGCGAAGCGCTTCTACGGTGCCGCGTTCGGCTGGCGGTTCAACGACTACGGCCCGGCCTACGCCGGCATCCGCGGCCCGCACGACGACGCCCCCGAGGCCGGCGGCCTGAGCGCCACCGGCGAGGTCCGCCCCGGCGGCCCGCTCGTCCTGCTCTACTCGGCCGACCTCGACGCCACCGTCGACGCGGTCCGCGCCGCCGGCGGCAGGATCGTCCAGGGCCCCTACGCCTTCCCCGGCGGCCGTCGCTTCCACTTCACCGACCCGAGCGGCAACGAACTCGGCGCCTGGTCCGAGCGCTGACCGTGAACGACGAGGCCGATCTCGCGCGTCTGGCCGCCGTCACGGTGACCGTCGCACCCGGCCGTGATCTGGACGCGATCACGCTGGTCGCGGCGTGGCGGGCGCACGTCGCGACATTCGAGGGAGACCTGACCGGCGGCGCCCGCGACCACGTCGCCGCGCTCTGCTTCCGGGACTGGATCGCCCAGGTCTCCGCGCTGCTCCCGGCCGACCTGCGCCACCGTTACGACCGGACCGTCGCCGTGATCGACGCGCGCTTCAAGGCCGTCACCGAGCCCGACGTCGACGGCCTGGTCGAGCGCGCGGCCGACTTCCCCGACTCGATGCATGACTGGTGGTGGTTCCGGATTCCCCGCACCGGCCCGGTCCGTGACGACCTGATGAGCGGGTGAGGAAGGATGCCGGTGTGCGAATCCCACGATCCACGCGCACGTCGACTACTTCCAGTGCCACCACTACCTGGCGGAGGAATCTACCTGGCGGAGGAGTCCGAGGAACTGGTCGTCACGACGGACGAGGGGTGACACCGGAGACCGCCGCTCGCCGCGAAGAGCGAGCGGCGGAAGGATGAATCAGGCGCCGGTGTAGAGGACGGCGTCGATCTCGATCTGGAAGCCCTCCAGCGGGACCGGCAGCGTGGTGCGGGCCGGGAGGTTCTCGGTGCCGAGGAACTCGGTGTAGATCTCGTTCATCTTCGGGAAGTCGGCGAAGTCGCGCAGGTAGACGCCGACCCGGACCGCCTGGTCGAGGGACGCGCCGGCGGCCTCCGCGACCGCGGCCAGGTTCGTGAAGGCCAGGCGGGCCGCGGCCTCGAAGTCGTCGCGGATCCAGGTGCCGTCCGGGTGGACCGGGCAGGCTCCGGCCAGGTAGACGAAGTCGCCGGCCACGACGGCCTGGGAGTACGGGCCGCCGGGCTGCGCGGCCCTGTCGGTGGCGATGATGCGCTTCGGCATGCGGAAAGCCTTTCTATGCAACGGGAAATCGAGGGAACTGTTCGGTCAGTCCGTCCGCATTGACCAACGGATCAGTCAGCAGGGATCGCAGCGCGAACGTGCGCTCGTGCAGCGCCTGGCGTTGCGCCGGGGTCAGCGGGATCCAGGACGGCGGCGGTTCCGGCAGGCGGGCCGGAAGCAGCCGCCCGCCGACGTAGGTGGCCTCGTTGACCAGCCGCTGGGTCGCGGTCCGGCGCTGCTGGTGCGCGTCGACCACCTCGAACGGGCCGTCGCGCAGCGTGAACACCGCGATGTCCGCGGGCGCGCCGACCGCGAGCGTGCCCGCGGCCAGGCCGAGCACGGTCGCCGGGATCACGGTGGCGCGGGCGATCACGTCGGGCAGCGGCATGCCGAGCGCGAGCATCTTGGTCAGCGTCGTCGGCAGGTCGAAGACCGGGCCGTAGAGGCTGCGCGCGTGCAGGTCGGAGCTGAGCGTGTGCGGCACCAGCCCGGCCTGCAGCTGCGCGTCGAGCACGTCGAAGGCGAAACCCCCGGACCCATGACCCAGATCGAAGAGCACCCCACGCCGGTACGAGTCGGTGAGCGCCGGATGGGCCAGCGTGGATCCGGCCGCGATCGCGCTCGCACAGTGCGTGACCAGGTCGCCCGGCCGGAGCAGCGCGAGCACGTCGGAGAGCGCGGGCGGTGACGTGCCGATGTGGACCATGAGCGGCACGCCGAGCGCGGACGCGGCGGCCAGACCGCGGCGCAGCGGCTCCAGGCCGTTGCCGCCGACCGTGTCCCGGTCCATCCGGACCTTCACGCCGCGCACCAGGTCGCGGTGCGCCGCGATGGTGGAGATCGCCAGGTCCACGTCGCAGTGCGCGAGGTCGCGCGCCTCGCCGGTGCGCCCGGCCAGCCCGACCGCGGAGATGTTGAGGAGCGACGCGGTCCGCACCCGGCTGCGCGCGGCCGCCTCGCGGAACGCGCCGAGCGTGAACGCGCCCGCGGAGCCCGCGTCCACCCAGGTGGTCACGCCGGTGTACCAGGCGACCGGGTCCGGGTCGATGCCCCAGTAGCCGCCGCCCGCGTGCACGTGCGTGTGCATGTCGACCAGACCGGGCGTGACGATCTTCCCGTGCGCGTCGACGACCTCGCGCGCGCCCGCGGTATCCAGGGACGGCGCGACCGCGGCGATCCGCCCGTCGCGCACGCCCACGTCGAACGTGCCGACGTGATCGCCGCCGACGTCCACGACGTGCCCGCCGGTGAAGACCAGATCCAGCGGGTACGCCTCGGCAGCCCCTGCCGTCCGGCCACTCACGACCGCACCGCACCGGCCACGCCGGTCCCCGCGACGGCAGCCGATCCGGCCGCGGCAGCCGATCCGGCCGCGGAGGTCCGGCCGGCCGCGGAGGTCCGGCCGGCCGCGGAGGTCCGGCCGGCCGCGGAGGTCGGGCCGGCGGTGGTCGCCGCCGTGATCGCCAGCCGGTAGAGGCGCGTCGGCCGGCCCTTGCGGCTGACCTGCGCGCTGCCCTCGTCGACGACCAGCCCTCGTTCGCTCAGCTTGCGGATCAGCCGCCGCCCGCTCGGGTCGGTGATGCCGAGTGACGCGGCCAGCTCGCCGGGCGACACCGGGCGTCCGGCCAGGCCGCGTTCGATCGCGGCGAGCCGGGACAGCGTGCCCGCGCTCAGCCCGACCTCCGCGGCCAGGTCCTCCAGGCCGGCGTCGTGCGCGCGGTAGGTGAACGTCAGCGCGGTGCTGCCCGCGCCCATCGGGCCGATGACCAGGCCGGAGTCCTCGATCAGGTACGCACCCGGGGCCGGCTCCTGCTCGGCGCGCGCGGCGGCTCGCTCGGCCAGCGCCACGCACGTGCGGGCGGACGCGCCGATGCCGAAGCCGGCCACCACCCGTACCCCCAGGGTCTCTTGGGCTCTGGACAGCACGTCCAGGTCGACCCAGCGGTGGGTGACGGCCTCGAACAGCGCGCGGTGCGCGAAGACGACGACGCCGCGCCGGTCGCGGTTCTCGATCCAGCAGTCGGCGAACTCGGGCGTGTTGAGCAGCAGGTTCATCAGCCCTATTCGGGCGCGGTCCGGGTCGGGGGAGCTCGGCGCGACCAGGAACACGCCGGCCGCGAACCGCAGCTCGTCGGCCTGCTTGGACTTCACCCGCAGCGCCAGCTGGTGCAGTTCCGCGCGGATGGTGGCGATCTCCGGCTGTGCGGTGATCACGGTGGCGCCGTCGATGCCGGCCGCGATCACGCCGGTGCGGACGCTGATCACCAGCGGCGCGGCGGCCCGGCGGTGGAAGTCGACGATCGTGGCGACGGTCTGCGAGTCGTCGAACGGCAGGCCGGCGATCTCGGTGCGGGGAAGGCCGAGCGCGTCCGCGACCTCGTCGATCGTGTCCTGGCCGAACGTGTCGATGCTGACCGGCGTGGCCGGGATGCCGGCGGCGAGCGCGCGGCCCCAGGCGAGCGCGAGGTCGAGCGGGGCGGAGCGGGTGACCGCGACCGGCAGGCTGTTCGGGATGACCTCGCGGGCCCGGGCGTACGGCATCGGGCCGAGCAGCAGCCCGTCGACCCGCTTGCGACGCAGCAGCTCACCGACGCGCGGGCGGATCTCCGGCTCGTTCTCGTACTCGATCCACTCCAGCGTGGCGCCGGTCAGCGTGCGCGCGGCCGCGTCGAACCGCGCCCGGTGACTCGTGTGGATCACGAGTCCGATGACCATCGCCACGGGGCCGCTCCTCACCTACGATCGGATCCGACATTCGATCAGGTTCGAAAATAGTGCGCTAAAGCTCGACTAAGAGTGGGGCCTCGGCCCGCGCGGGTCAAGCCCGTCCTGCGAGAAGGGTGTCACAGTGAGCGTCATCGACTGGCGTACCAAGGGGTTCTTCGTTCCGGGGCCGCCGATATCCGACGGGGACTTCATCGCCGCAGGTCACGACCTGTTCGGCGATGCGTTCACGTACCCGCTGATGTTCGCCCGGCAGGCGGCGCTGGACGCGAACGTGGCGACCATGGCCGCGTTCTGCGCCCGGCACGGCCTCACGTTCGCGCCACACATCAAGACCCACATGAGCCCCACGCTGGTACGGGCACAACTCGACGCCGGCGCCTGGGGCGTCACGGTGGCCACGGCCAATCAGGCGCTGGCCGCGGCCGCGATGGGCGCGCCGCGGATCCTGATCGCCAACCAGGTCCTCGACCCGACCGCGCTGCGCTGGGCCGCCGCCCACGACGTCACGATCACCGTCGACTCGATCGAGGGTGCGGAGATCGCCGCGGCCGCGGTGTCCGGCCAGGCGGTCATCGGCGCGGCGGCCGGTGGCGCGGGCGGCACGCTGCCGGTGCTGGTCGAGCTGGGGCACGACGGTGGCCGGACCGGTGCCCGAACCCTCACCGACCTGCTCAAAGTTGCCGAGGTGATCGACGCACGCCCCGGCCTGCGGTTGGCCGGTGTCACCGCCTACGAGGGCGGACTGCCGCACGCCGACGCGATCGCCGCGTTCCTGGACCGGCTGCGCGACGCCGCGAACGCGCTGGCCACGCTGGTCGACGGCGACATCGTGGTCTCGGCCGGTGGCAGCGCCTGGTTCGACGTGGTCGCGGATCGCCTGCGGGGTCAGTGGATTCCCGGTCGCACGGTGATTCCGCTGCTGCGCTCCGGTGCGTATGTCAGCCACGACGACGGCTTCTACCGCGAGCGCACGCCGTTCAACCGGCTGGCCGGCGAGGGCGTGCTGCACGCGGCGCTGGGCGTCTGGGCGCAGGTGCTGTCCACGCCGGAGCCCGGCCTCGCGCTGGTCGGCATGGGCAAGCGGGACGCCCCCTACGACGAGGGGCTGCCCGAGCCGCAGCGGATCCGGAGCGCGGACGGCGTGGCTCGCGAGGCGATCGGCCTGCGCGTGACCAGGATGAACGACCACCACACCTACCTGGAGACGCGGGGCGCGCACGTCGTACCCGGTGATCTGGTCCTGTTCGGTATCTCGCACCCGTGCACCGCGTTCGACAAGTGGCGGGCGCTCCCCGTCGTTGATCATGACGGTCGCGTTTCCGGTGTGCTTCGGCCTTATTTGTGACCTCGGAGGGTCTTGACGTGCTGAACCGCCCGGTCCCACTCTGGGTGCCGCGAGTCAACGAACCATTTACGAACCATGAACGAAACTTTAGACGTGACGGAGGCCTGATGAAGAAGCGGATAGCGGGCGTCGCCCTCGCCGCCGCGCTGCTGACCGGCTGCGCCCCCTCCACCGGCACGCCGGAGTCGTCCGGCGCCGACGAGAAGACCGGAACGCTGCGCGTCTGGCTCTTCGACGAGCCGAACCGCGCGCCCAAGGAAGCGGTCATCAAGGCCGCGATCGACGAGTTCCAGGCCGCGCACTCCGGTGTGACCGTCGACGTGCAGTACATCGCGGTCGAGACGCGCGGCGAGCGCTTCAAGGGCGCGTTCAACGACCCGGCCAGCGCACCCGACGTGGTCGAGTTCGGCAACACCGACATCGCGGAGTACGTGGCGGCCGGCGGCCTCGCGGACGTCACCGCGGACATCGACGGCTGGGCCGAGGGCGCCGACCTCGGTGCCGACCTGCGCGCCAGCGCCACCGTGGACGGCAAGCTCTACGGCCTGCCCTGGTGGGTCGGCGTGCGCGCGCTCTACTACCGCACCGACGTCTTCACCGAGCTGGGCCTGAAGCCGCCGGCCACGATGGCGGAGCTGACCAGCACCGCCAAGACCATCCGGGAGAAGAAGCCGGAGCTGTTCGGCGTCGCGGTCGGCGGGAAGTACACGTTCGGCGCGCTGCCGTTCGTGTGGGCCAACGGCGGCGACATCACGGCGCTGAACTCGGCGGAGTCCAGGGCCGGCGTCACCGCCTACACCGACCTGCTCAAGGACGACAACTGCCCGCCGCAGCAGTGCGCGGACCTGACCGGTGGCAAGACCGTCGAGCTGTTCGCCGGTGGCAAGGCCGGCATGGCGATCCTCGGCAACTTCAACCGCGCCGCGGTCGAGGCCGGAGCCGCGAAGGGAAAGTACGCGGTCGTTCCGCTGCCCGGCACCACGGCCGGCTCGGTCGCGCCCGCGTTCGCCGGTGGCAACAACCTCGGCATCATGAAGAACACGCAGCGCAAGACGCTGGCCGCGGACTTCCTCAAGCTGCTCGGCAGCAAGGCCTACCAGCTGAAGATGTACGAGGCGATGGGCAACCTGCCGACGCTGACCGCGGCCCGCACCGAGCTGGCCGCGCGGGACGAGACGCTCAAGCCGTACCTGGACACGATCGCGGCCGGCACCAGGTTCGTTCCGGTCGACCCGGGCTGGGGCGCGATCGACAGCCAGGCCGTCATCCCGACCATGCTGCAGAACATCGCGACCGGGCGCTCGACCGTGGACGCCGCGACCGACGAGGCCGCCGCCGCGGTGAGCGCGGCCCTGGAGAAGTAGTGGTGACAGCGATCGACGCGGGCCCGGCCGTCGCCGGCCGGGCCCGTCCCCGCACGAGGCGGCAGTTCGCGCCGCTGTGGATGCTGCTGCCCGCGGCCGCGGTCCTGGTGCCGCTGTTCGTCTACCCGATCTACCAGCTCGGCCTGCTCTCCGTGCTGGACTTCCGGCAGGCGCAGGTCAGCGGCGGCCAGCCGACCCGGTTCATCGGCCTCGACAACTACGCGGAGCTGATGTCCGCGCCGAAGTTCTGGTCCGTGCTCTGGGCGACCGTGGTCTTCGCGGCCGCGCTCGTGGTGGTCACGCTCGCGGTCGGCGCCGCGCTCGCGGTGCTGCTCACCAAGGTCAGCCGGTGGGCCGCGATCGCGCTGTCGCTGGCCGCGATGGCCGCCTGGGCGGCGCCCGCGATGACCGGCTCCACGGTCTGGATGTTCCTCTTCGACACCAACCTGGGCCTGGTCAACCGGGTGCTCGGCTGGGAGGGGCACAACTGGACCTACGAGCGGTTCTCCGCGTTCGCGCTGGTCGGCGCGGTCGTGGTCTGGCACTCGTTCCCGTTCGTGATGGTCACGCTGTACGCCGGGATCAAGGCGCTGCCGGAGCAGGTGCTGGAGGCCGCGCAGCTGGACGGCGCCGGCCCGTGGCGCTCGTTCTGGAGCGTCACCGTGCCGATGCTGCGCCCGGTCATCGCGATCGTGGTCATCCAGTCGATCATTTGGGACTTCAAGATCTTCACGCAGATCTACGTGATGACCAACGGCGGCGGCATCGCCGGGCAGAACCTCACCCTCAACGTGTACGCGTACCAGCAGGCCTTCGCGTCCTCGGAGTACGGCCTCGGCTCCGCGATCGGCGTCGTCATGATGCTGATCCTGCTCGCGGTCACGCTGGTCTACCTGCGCATGCTGCGCCGCTCCGGGGAGCCGCTGTGAGCCGTCGAGTCGTCCCGAACACGATCGCGCTGCTGATCGCGCTGGTCGTCGCGTTCCCGATCTACTGGATGGTGCTGTCCGCGCTGAAACCGGCCGGGGAGATCCAGTCGGCCACGCCGGTGCCGTGGACGTTCAACCCGACGCTGGACAGTTTCCAGCGCGTGTTGCAGGTCAACGACTTCGGCCGGTACTTCATGAACAGCCTGATCGTGGCGCTGGCCGTGGTCGCGCTCTCCGGGCTGGTGGCGTTCCTGGCCGCGGTCGCGCTGACCCGGTTCCGCTTCCGGTTCCGGACCACGCTGCTGGTCCTGTTCCTGATCGCGCAGATGGTGCCGATCGAGGCGCTGACCATCCCGCTGTTCTTCCTGGTCCGTGACCTCGGCGCGCTGAACACGCTGTTCTCGCTGATCCTGGTGCACTTCGCGTTCACGCTGCCGCTCGCGGTGTGGATGCTGCGCGGGTTCGTCGCCGCGATCCCGGACGAGATCGAGGAGGCCGCGCAGCTCGACGGCGCGTCCCGCTGGCAGATCCTGTGGCGCATCCTGTTCCCGCTGGTCGCGCCGGGGCTCGCGGCCACCAGCGTGTTCTCGTTCATCACCGCGTGGAACGACTTCCTGTTCGCGCGCACGTTCATCATCAGCGCCACCGAGAACCAGACGCTGCCGATGGCGCTGCTGGTCTTCTTCAAGCCGGACGAGAACGACTGGGGCGGGATCATGGCAGCATCGGTGCTGATGACCGTACCCGTGCTGATCTTCTTCATGTTCGTCCAGCGTCGTCTGGTGTCCGGCCTGGCCGGGGCGGTGAAGGATTGATCCCGCGCCCCGTCTCGGCCTCGTTCGACGACGCCGGCGCGTTCACGCTGCGCCCGGACACCGTGCTGATCGCGCCGGACACGCTCGCCGGGACCGCGGCCTGGCTGCGCGCCACGCTCGGGCCGCCGACCGGCTGCTTCCTTCCGCCGGCGGCGCTGTCCCTCGCTGATGAACCAGCGCCCAGCGGCGCGATCGTGCTCCGGCTCGACGAGCGGATGCCGGCCGAGGCGTACCGGCTGACCGTCTCCGCCTCGCTGGTCACCGTGACCGGCGGCGACCCGGCCGGCGTGCACTACGGCCTGCAGACGATGCGCCAACTGCTGCCGCCGGCCGCGCTACGCCGGGCCGCGGTCGTCAACGGCCCGTGGGAGCTGGCGGCCGTGGAGATCACCGACGCGCCCCGGTTCCGCTGGCGCGGCGCCATGCTGGACGTGGCCCGGCACTTCATGCCGGTCGCCGGCGTGCTTCGGCTGATCGACCTGCTCGCGCTGCACAAGCTGAACGTGCTGCACCTGCACCTCACGGACGACCAGGGCTGGCGGCTGGAGATCCCGGACTACCCGCGGCTGACGTCGGTCGGCGGCTGGCGGCGGCGCAGCATGCGCGGCTCCAAGAAGCACGAGGAATACGACGACCGGCCGCACGGCGGGTACTACACCGCGGACGACGTCCGGGAGATCGTCGCCTACGCCGCGGCCCGGCACGTCACCGTGGTGCCGGAGATCGATCTGCCCGGCCACGTGCAGGCCGCGCTCGCGGCGTACCCACGGCTGGGAAACGGTCCGGTGCCGGCCGTGCGGGAGGCCTGGGGCATCTCGTCGCACACGCTCAACACCTCGGACGAGGCGCTGGACTTCTGCCGCACGGTCCTGCACACGGTCTGCGACCTGTTCCCGTCCCCGGTGGTCGGCATCGGCGGTGACGAATGCGACCGCGACGAGTGGCGCAACAGCCCGGCCGCGGTGGCGCACGCCCGCGACCTCGGTATCGACCCGGACGACCTGCAGGCCTGGTTCGTCGCGCAGTTCACGTCCGTGCTGCGCGAGCGGGGCCGCCGGCCGTACGGCTGGGACGAGATCCTGGAGGGCGGCGCGCCGGAGGGTGCGCTGGTTGCGGCGTGGCGTGGCCCCGAGGCCGCCGCCTTCGCCGCGAACGCGGGCCACGACGTGGTCTCCTGCCCGGACATGCACGTCTACCTCGACTACCGGCAGTCCGACGACCCGGCCGAACCGACCCCGGTCGGCACCCGGCTCACCGTGGAGGACGTCTACGCGTTCGACCCGGTGCCGCCCGGCCTCGCGTCACCCGACCGGATCATCGGGGCCCAGGCGAACATCTGGACCGAGCACATGCCGGACGCGCGGGCCGTCGACTACATGGCCTTCCCACGGCTGTGCGCGCTGGCCGAGGTGGTCTGGTCCGCCACGGCTCGCGACGCCGGGGACTTCGCCCGGCGGCTGACCGGCCACTACGCCCGGCTGGACGCGCTCGGCGTCGAGTACCGCCGGCCGGACGGCCCGCTGCCGTGGCAGTCCCGGCCTGCCGCGCGCGGCAACCCGCTCACCGACGCGGAACGCCGCGAGATCATCGCCGGCCTCACCGCACGGTTGCTGAGCCGCTAGTCAGTGAGCCGCTGGTCAGTGAGCCGCCGGTCAGGCCGGGCAGGCCGGCGTCGTCTCCTCCAGCCGGGCGGACACCTTCTCGGAGAGCTTGCCGAGCACGGCCAGCTCCTCCGAGCTGAGCGCCTCGATGAACCACGACCGCACGTGCGCCACGTGCGTCGGCGCCGCCGCCTCGATCGCGGCCCGCCCGGCCGCGGTGATCACCACATCCGAGTAGCGCAGGTCGCCCGGCCGGGTCTCGCGGGTGACGAAGCCGCGCTTCTCCATCCGGGTCAGGTGGTGCGAGAGCCGGCTCTTCTCCCAGCAGGTGCGCTCGATCAGGTCGGTGGAGCGCATGCGCCCGTCCGGCGCCTCGGAGAGGTGCACCAGCACCTCGTAGTCGGGGACCGACAGCCCGCCCTCTGCCTGCAGATGCGCGGCGAGCTGCGTCATCAACCGGTTCTGCATGGCGACGAACCGGCGCCAGTCGCGCTGTTCGTCATCGGTCAGCCAGGTAGTCACGCCACCATGGTACGCGCCGCAGGTTGACACGTCATTCCATCGGAACTCTTCGATCTGTTGTTGGATCGAGGTGCCATCGGGAGGGCCGGCACGCAGCGGTGGCATCCAGAGCCGGATGCCGTCGAGCATCAACACCTTCGGGCTTTCCCGCTTCCGGCGTGGCCGCTCTGGGCGTGCTCCCGCGGGCCAACCTCGCGGCGGCCTCCGCCGCCGCTCCGGACGCCGCATCGGAGCCGGTTGCGCCGCTGGTCACCACGAACCGCGAGGAGCGCGTGGCCTGACTTCTCGTTCCGCGGCGCCGATCCCGGCGACCTCACGGGCCGCCGGGGCGCCTCGGGGCGGCGCGGGCGCATCGACGGGATCCGGTTAACCTCCTCGGTGCAGCAGGCAGCGCCATGCAGGGGAGCCGATATGGATGAGCCCGAGCGCCAGCCGGACGCACGGAAAACCGGCGTGGGCAAGGACGGGGATGCGGCCGCGGCCGCGTCACCGGGCGAACCGGCGGCTGCGGACCGTCCCGGTGCCCGATTCACCGCCGGTACGCAATCCGACGCCGGGTCTCGCGGTGAGGTCGGGTCTCGTGGTGAGGCCGGATCGCGCGGTGACGCTGGATCGCGCAGCGACGCCAGGGAGCAGTCCGGCGCGAGCGAGCGGTCCGGGGGTGTTGAGCGGAGTTCCGGGAGTTTCGAGCAGCCGAGGCAGCCGATCGCGCAGCGCGCGATTCTGTTGCGCGGGCTGCCGATGACGGGTCCGCCCGCCGCCGGTGGTGCCCCGCGGGCGGACTCGACGCCGCCGGACGAGGGCGTGGCGCCGGTGGTGCCCGCGCAGCGGCCGGCCGCGTCGGGATCGCGGCCCGATTCCGGGTTCGCGCTTGACCCCGATGCTCCACCGGGCGCGGCGGGATCGGTGGAGCGGAAGGGCTCAGCCGTCGAGGCGGCGGACTCGGCGGCCCGGCTCACGGCGGGATCGAGCGGTGCCCAAACCCCGCATGCGCCGGTCGCCGATCGGCCGGCGTGGGCCGGTCGCAACACACCGGCCAGTGGGAGTTCGCCGGTGCCGGGAGTGGCCGGTCCCGAAACCGGTTCTGGGGAACCGCCGCAAGGCGCGGAGGGCGCCGCCGCGGTGTCCGGCAAGGCCGAACCCGGCTCCGCGTTCGCGGACCGCCCACCCCGTGCCGGGGCCGCGTCTGGCGGGCCGGTCCCTGGTGGGCCCACGTTCGCCGATCCCCGTGCCGGGGCCGCGTCTGGCGGGCCGGTCCCTGGTGGGCCCACGTTCGCCGATCCCCGTGCCGGGGCCGCGTCCGGCGAGCCGGTTGCGGGTGAGCCCACGTTCGCGGAGCTGCCCGATCGGCGCGCGGACGGTGCGGGTCCGATGGCCGGACGGGCCGGATCCGGGCCCGCGGCTGGAGGGCCGTCCGCGGAACGTACGGCGGGTGCGGTCGCGGGATCGGCCTTCGGCAGGCCGACGACGCGGTCGGGGCCGCGGCCGGGCGCGGCGAGCGCTCCGCCGGATCCCGATGGAGGTGAGCCGGTCTCGCGGTCGCGGCGGATGTTGCCGTGGCTGGTGGGGCTGGCGATCGTGGCGGTGCTGGGGCTGGTGGCCGCGGTGGTGCCGTTGCTGGGCGCGGAGGACGAACCGGATCCGGTGGCGTTGCCGAGCGCGGTGGAGACGCCCTCGTGGCGGGTCGGCTATCCGTCCGGGCCGTCGACGATCGCGCCGACGACGCCGTCGCCGTCACCCTCGCCGTCCGTGTCCCGGTCGGCGTCGCCGAGTCCGAGCCCGTCCGTGCCGGCGACCGTGGCTGCACCGCCGCAGAGCCGGGCGCCGTCCGCCAAGCCGGCGGCGCCGTCCGGTCCGAAGGGGAATCCGTCCGGCGCGAACATCGCGCGTGGGCGGCCCGCGTTCGCCTCGACGGAGGCGGACGAGACGCGGGCGGCGGGCGCGGTGGACGGGGACGTGGCCACGCGGTGGAGCAGCGCCTACTCCGCCCCGGAGTGGATCATGGTGGACCTGGGCGAGGCCTGGAAGATCAGCAGCGTCACGCTGTTCTGGGAGACCGCCTACGGCCGTGCTTACCGGATCGAGGTGTCCGGCGACGGGAACACCTGGAAGTCGATCTACAGCACCGCCGCGGGCGCGGGCGGCACGGTGAAGGCGACCGCGCCGGCCGGCACCACCGGCCGCTATGTCCGCCTCTACGGCACCGAGGTCGCGACCATCTGGGGCTTCAGCATCTTCGAGATGGAGGTCCGCTGACCACGCCTTGACGCGTTGTGCGATAACGGGATCGTGCAGAGGTTCGCGGATTCCACGGTGGTGCGATCGGATGTGGGCGTGACGCTGGCGCTGACCGGGCGGCTGCTCGCCGGTCTGCCGCGGGTGCGGCAACCGGTGTATGTCGGGAGCAGCGTGCTCGAGGCGCGCACCCGGATCAGCTGGTGGTCCTTCGGTGAGACGATCACCTGCTCGCTACGGCCCGAGGGCGGCGGCACCCGCATCGACGTGGAGAGCCGGTCGACCATGAGCCTCACCGCGGTGGACTACGGCGTCAATCGGGAGAACGTCCGCCTGGTCATGGCGATGATCGAGGGTGCGTTCGCGCCGGGATGGCCAGCGCGCTGACGTGAGGTCGTGGTGACCACCTGCGGAACCGGCAGACAGCCCCGCTGCCGCCCCGGCCACCCGCCCCCGACCGGAGTAAACGTTCTGCCCTCGCGGCCGACCGGTGCCCAATGCCACTTACTGAGCCTTCGGCGTCAGGGTGGGCGGCGCTCGGCAATCAGCACAGAACTTCCCTCCGCCACTGAATCCCTGTCCGAAATATCACCACAAAGGCGGCGACGGCGACTCTTGGAAGCGATCACGTGTCGCAAATCGTTGTTGAAAGCGCCGGATGACAACGATTTGCGACACGTGATCAACTCCCGGCCCGGCCATACCGAGCCTTGGATGTCGGCTTGAGCGGCGCTTCGGAGCGGCGAACCTCTATAGCGTGAGATTTCGGGTGCGCGGCGCCCGGACGGCCACCGCCGCTCGAACCTCGACTCCGAATGGTCGTAGCTTAAGTTGATCATGTGCTCCGGCCTGCGCTTGTCAGAAGCGTCCCGCCGACGTCCGCGCGACCCCGCCGGGTTACCGCCGTCGCCCAGCCCTTCGGCCGCACGGACCGGATCGCCCCGGCACCCCACACCCCTTACCGCGGGGCGAGAGTGCGCGCAATCCGGTCCGCTCGCGGCAAGCGGGCGCTCCGCACCCGAAATATCGCGACATCCCCCTCTTGCGAGGGCTGCCTGCCCACGGGACGCCACCGCCGCGGCCTGAGTGATCAATCAGTGAGCTTTTTTCAACCTGGCGCACCCGGACCGTCGACTGTGTCATGCCCCCAGCCGCATAGGCCAGGTGGAAAATGGCTCAGTGGAGCAAAGGTAGATCAAAAACCGAAGTCGATCGCTCCCCGGTGCCCGCGGGGGCACTCGGAACGTGACCGCGCCGGAAGCGGGAACGCGAATTCTCAGCTGGGCCGCAGGCCGTTGATGACCAGGGTGATCATCAGGCGGGCGTCGTAGCGGGGGTCGCCGGCGCCGATGCAGAGGTTGCCGATGCCGCGGAGCAGCGTGAGCGGGTCGATGTCCGGCGTGATCTCGCCGGCGGTGATGCCGGCGTCGAGCAGGTCGGCGCAGACGGGCAGCAGGCGGTCCAGGAAGTACGCGTGGAGCGTGGCGAACGCGGCGTTGTCGGACTGCAGCGCCTCGGCCAGACCGTGCTTGGTGACCAGGAAGTCGGCGAAGAGGTTGACCCAGGCGGCCAGTGCGGCGTGCGGGGTCGGGCCGGCGGCGAGCAGCGCGGGGCCGGCCTCGGCACACGCCTCGACCTGGTGACGGTAGACCGCCACGATCAGATCGGCGCGGGTGGGGAAGTGCCGGTAGATCGTGCCCACGCCCACGCCGGCGCGGGCGGCGACATCGCGGACCGCCACGTCCACGCCGGACTCGACGAACGCGGCCGCGGCCGCGTCCAGCAGCGCCTTCTTGTTGCGCTCGGCGTCGGCACGCTTCCGGGGCGCGGGCGGGTCGGTGACCACCGTCACTCCTCTTGGCAAACGGAACCATGTTCCGTAACGTTGGTGCGGAACACGGTTCCGCTTTGTGGGCCGTCTGGAACTGGAAGGTACGTCATGACTGCCACCACGCCAAACGCCGTTCTCACGATCCACCCGGTGGTCCTGCCCGCGCCGGACCGCGGCGACGATCTGCAGGTGCGGATCTCGGCGCCCGCGACCGGCGGCGACCTGCCCGTCATCGTCTTCTCGCACGGTTACCACCAGTCCGCGATCGGGTACGGGCCGCTGGTCGACCACTGGGCCGCGAACGGCTTCGCGGTGATCCAGCCGACCCACCTCGACTCGCTGCGGCTCGGCCTGCCGGAGGACGACCCGCGCACGCCCGGCATCTGGCGCACCCGGATCGACGACGTGACCCGGGTGCTCGACAACCTGGACGTGCTGGAGGCCGCCATCCCGGGACGGTTCGACCGGGACCGGATCGCGGTGGCCGGCCACTCCTGGGGCGCGCAGACCGTGGGTGTGCTGCTCGGCGCGGGCGTCGTCGGCATGGACGTGCCGGCCCGCGACCCGCGGATCTCGGCGGGCGTGCTGCTCGCGGCGACCGGCACCGGCGGGGAGGACCTGTCGCCGTTCGCGGCCGAGCACTTCCCGTTCATGAGCCCGGACTTCACGGGGATGACCACGCCGGCGCTGATCGTGGCCGGCGACAGGGACCAGTCGATGCTGTCGGCGCGCGGGCCGGAGTGGTTCACCGACGTCTACCACCTGAGCCCGGCGCCGAAAACCCTGCTCACGGTATACGGCGGGGAGCACTCGCTCGGCGGGATCACCGGCTACGCGGTCACCGAGACCACGGACGAGAGCCCGGAGCGGGTCGCGCTCATCGCGCGGGCCACCACGGCGTTCCTGCGGGGCGACGTGCTCCCGGAGGCCGGCGAGCTCGGCCGTATCGCGTCGAAGTGACCCGGCCCGGCGTCGCGCTGGTCACGACACGCGACCGCTGAGCTCTCGGCGACGTGCGCAGGTCCTTGGCGGCGGCTGTCTGAGCCGTGGACGCTCAGGCGGCCGGGGTGCGGGCGCGGTGGCGGCGGACGGCGTCGCGGTTGGCGCAGGTGGTGGTGCAGTAGCGCTGGCGGCCGGTGCGGCTGATGTCGGCGAACGGGGCCGTGCAGTCCGGGGCGGCGCAGCGGCCGAGGCGGTGCATGCCGCGGCCGGCCAGGTGCAGCGCGGTCCCGACGCTGATCAGTGCGCGCAGCAGCCAGCCGAGCGGCAGGTTCGAGCCGCGGTAGTGCACGTGCCAGCCGTCGTCCGCGTGGTTGGTCAGCCGCGGGTACGCCGAGGAGCCGGCCAGCAGCGCGTTCAGCCGGTCGGCGCGGACCGTGAAGTCGGGTGCGTCGACCACCTCCAGCCAGGCCCGGAGGAATTCGCGGGTCGCGTCCAGGTCCGCGTCCGTGACCGGCTGCTCGATCATCAGATCCGCGGCGCGGCAGCGGGCCTCCAGCTCGGCCGCGGTCGTGGGTGGGTTGCGCAGCAGGTCTATCGCCAGCAGGACCGCGTCCTCGCCGTAAGGGTTGATGTGCACAAGGGCATTACATCATCGTCGAGGGCATGACGGAACAGCACATCTGGCGCACGGTCTCCACCCACCACACCAGCACCGGCCCGGTCCGCTACGAGCGCTGTCACTGCGGCGCCTGGCGCATGCACTCCGGCAGCGGCCGGGCGTGGATCACGTCGAGCCGGGAGACGGCCCGGGTCGGCACCGCGTAGAGCCGGTTCAGGCCGCGCGGCTCCGGGCCGGGTTGGACACGCGCGACCCGGCGACCGAGCT
Organism: Catenuloplanes nepalensis; assembly: GCF_030811575.1. Taxonomy (GTDB): domain Bacteria; phylum Actinomycetota; class Actinomycetes; order Mycobacteriales; family Micromonosporaceae; genus Catenuloplanes; species Catenuloplanes nepalensis. Next base: position 9,325,640 of record NZ_JAUSRA010000001.1, read on the forward strand.
CAACGACCATCCGCAGGTGCTGGCGTACCACCGGATGGTCTTCGAGACGCCCGCGCCGGCCGCGCGGGTCCCCGCGCGGATGTGTGAAACGCCCGGATAAGGGTAAATGAGGTGGTTCGCCTTAGGGGTCCACTTCGCCTGGACCGCGATACCTTGCGGGCATTACCTGTGATTCATGCGCTCTCCACCGATGTGCCCCGCCTACTCTGTAACGGTCACGGCACACAGCGTGACGGCATGCACCGCAACACCGGTGGTTTGGAGATGCCATGCAATATCACCATCACGCGCCGCCTCCTTCGGTGAGCGTGATCGTTCCGGCGCTGAACGAGGCCCGGAACCTGCCACACGTGCTCGGCGCGATGCCGCAGGTGGACGAGGTCATCCTCGTCGACGGCGGCTCCGTGGACGACACGGTCGAGACCGCGCGGCGCCTGATGCCCGGCATTCGCGTGATCCAGCAGGGCCGCAGGGGCAAGGGAAACGCCCTGGCCTGCGGATTCGCGGCGGCCAAGGGCGACATCATCGTCATGATCGACGCGGACGGGTCCACCGATCCCCGTGAAATCCCGCGCTTCGTCGAGGCACTGCGCCGCGGCGCCGACTTCGCCAAGGGATCCCGGTTCGTAGCCAGCGGGGGCAGCGCGGACATCACGGGCATCCGGCGACTCGGCAACAAGGCGCTCAGCCTCTTCGTGAACGTGCTGTTCCGCACCCGCTACAGCGACCTCTGCTACGGCTACAACGCGTTCTGGACCGCCCACCTGCCGATCTTCGGGCTGGACCACACCACGCCCCGGCCCGCGAACGGCGAACGGCTCTGGGGCGACGGCTTCGAGATCGAGACGCTGCTCAACCTGCGCGTCGCCCGCGCCGGCCTGCGCGTCGAGGAGGTCGCCAGTTACGAGCACGAGCGCATCCACGGCGTGAGCAACCTCAACGCGCTCACCGACGGGCTCCGCGTGCTGCGCACCATCATGCGCGAGTGGCCGCGCAAGCCGATCCCGCACCTGGCGGTCGAGATGGCCGCGGCGTCCGCGACCGTGGCCGGACGCCGGCACCGGGTGACCGCGTCCATGCGCATCCGCGGCACCGCCGCCGGCCGCAAGCACGCCCGTGCGGGCGCGAGAGGGCTCTCGTGACCCTGCTCGCACCGGAGGAGACCAGACGGACCGGCGAGGGTACGGGCACGCCCGCGATCAGCGTGGTCGTCTGCACGTACCACGAACGGCGCTTCGGCGACCTCGTCGCGGCCTGCGCGTCCGTCACCGCCCAACTGAGACCGCACGACGAGCTGATCGTCGTGGTCGACCACAACCCGGAGCTGCTGTCCCGGGTGAACCGGGAGATCCCCGGCGCGCACGCGGTCGCCAGCGCCGGGCCGCCCGGCCTGTCCGGCGCCCGCAACACCGGCGTCCGGCTCAGCCACTGCCCGGTAGTCGCGTTCCTGGACGACGACGCCACCGCCGCTGACGGGTGGCTCGGCCGGCTCCGCGCCGGGTTCGCCGACCCGGCCGTCCAGGTCGTCGGCACCGAGGTGGTGCCGCGCTGGGCCGGTGGGGCACCGCCGCGCTGGTTCCCGCCCGAGTTCGGCTGGGTGGTCGGCTGCGGATACCGCGGCCTGCCCACCGAGCCGGCGCCGGTGCGCAACCCGATCGGCGCCTCGATGGCGATCCGCCGGGCCTGCTTCTCCGAGGTCGGCGGCTTCTCCGAGGTCGTCGGCCGGGTCGGCACGCTTCCGGTCGGCTGCGAGGAGACCGAGTTCTGCATCCGCCTGACCCGGCGGCACACCGGTGCCGTCGTCGTCTTCGATCCGCGGGCCCGGGTGGACCACCTGGTGCCCGCGGACCGGCAGCGGCTCCGCTACTTCCTGAGCCGCTGCTATCACGAGGGCCGTTCCAAGCGGGCGGTCACCGCGCTCGCCGGTGCCGGTGACGCGCTCGCGGCCGAGCGCAGGTATGTCCGGGTGGTGCTGCCGCTCGGCGTGGCCCGCGGACTCGCCGGCGCGATCCGGCGGCCCAGCGGCCTGCTCCAGGCGGGCGCGATCCTCGCCGGGCTGACCGTGACCGTGCTCGGTTACCTCACCGGCCGCCCGGCCCGCTCCGGAATCCGGAGGGCTGTCCGATGACCGTAGCCCGGAGGACTCTCACGTGACCGACGCCCGCATCGACGCTCCCGTCCGCGCACTCACCGCGCGGACGGGAGCGATCCTGCAGGATCTGCTGCCCGGCGGCCCGCACGTGGCGCTGCTCGACTTCCCCGCTCACGACAACGCCGGCGACTCGCTGATCCATCTCGGCCAGATGGCGCATCTGCGGCGACTCGGCCTCGTGGTGCGGTATCTCGCCGATGACCGGACCTACAGCCCCACGGTACTGCGCAAGCGGCATCCGGAAGGCCCGATCCTCATTCAGGGCGGGGGGAATCTGGGCGACCTGTGGCCGCTCCGGCAGGACTTCCGTGAACGGCTGCTGCGCGAGCATCCGGACCGGCCGATCGTCCAGCTGCCACAGTCCATGGACTTCCGCGACCGGGCCCGGCAAGTCCGGGCGAGCGCGGCGTTCCACGCCCACCCGGAGCTCACGCTGCTGCTGCGCGACGAGCGCAGCCTGGCCCGCGCCCGGGACGCGTTCCCCGGCGTGCGCACCGAGTTCTGCCCCGACCTCGCGCCCGGCGCCGGGCCGCAGCCGCGCACCGCACCGGCCACACACGACGTGGTGCTGCTGCTGCGCACGGACGGCGAGCAGACCGGCGAGCACCGCGTGACGGTCCCGGCCGGCGCGAGCGCGCTGCGCACCGACTGGGGATTCCGCGGCGTGCACCGGCTGCGCTGGGACCTGCTGCGCACGCCGTCCGCGGTCGCCCGCCACCTGCCGGCGCTGCGCGGGCCGCTGCAGACCACCGTGGAGCGCTCGTTCGCCGCGATCGCCGCGCACAACGTCGGCCGGGCCCGCGCGGTGCTCTCCCGGGGACGCGCGGTGGTCACCGATCGGCTGCACGCGGCCGTGCTCGCCGCGCTGATGGACATTCCGGTGATCGCGATGGACAACTGCTCGGGGAAGATCTCGGCCGCGTACGACGCGTACCTGCACGCGTTGCCCGGCCTCACGTTCGCCCGGTCCGCGGCCGAGGCGTCCGAGTCGCTGGAGGGCCTGTTGTGACCGCCGTGCTGCCCGCCGCGCCCGCGACCACCGCCGTCGGCGTCTGGTGCTGCGAACTCGAACTGTCCGGTGTGGATGGTCCCGCCGCGGTCGTCCCGGCTCGCGCGGAACCGCGGATGCGGGTGCTGGTCCGGCTGCACGGCGAGCCGCTCGGCTACCTCACCCGGCCCGCCGGGACCACCGTGGACGAGCTGGTCGAGGCCGCGTGGCGGGCGTTCGGCACGGCCGCGCTGGAACACCTGGCGGCCGAGGGCGCGGAGCCGGTGATCGGCGAGCGGCCCGCGCCGGCCACCGCGGCCTGCCCCAACCGGGTGGCCGCGGACGAACTCGTCTCCGTCGTGGTGTGCACCCGCGACCGGGCCGGGCAGCTCGGGGCCGCGCTGGACCGGCTGGCTGCGCTCACGTACCCCCGGCTGGAGATCGTGATCGTGGACAACGCGCCGTCCGACGACTCGACGGAACGCCTGGTCCGGGCGAGGGCGAAGGACGACACCCGGCTGCGGTACGTGCGAGAGCCGCGCCCCGGCCTGTCCGCGGCCCGCAACCGGGGGCTGGTCGCGGCGCACGGCACCTACATCGCCTACACCGACGACGACGTCTCGGTCGACCCCGGCTGGGTGCACGGGCTGGTCCGCGGCTTCGCGACCCGGGCGGACGTGGCGTGCGTGACCGGGCTGGTCTGCACCGCGTCGATCGGCAACGCGGCCGAGGCGTACTTCGACGCGCGCAACTCCGGCTGGTCCGGCCGGATCGCGCCGCGCCTGTTCGACAAGGACACCGACGGCGGGCCGCTCTACCCGTACTCCGCCGGGATCTTCGGCACCGGCGCGAACGTCGCGTTCCACCGGGAGCGGACGCTCGCGCTCGGCGGGTTCGACGAGGCGCTCGGCGCCGGCTCGCCGACCCGGGGCGGCGAGGACCTGGACGCGTTCGTCCGCGTGCTGCGCGCCGGGCACGCGATCGCCTACCAGCCGGCCGCGGTCGTCTGGCACCACCACCGCGCGGACCCGGGCTCGCTGCTGCGCCAGATGTACGGCTACGGCACCGGCCTCACCGCCTATCTGACCAAGCTCGCGCTCACCCGCGACACCCGCCGTGATCTGCTCCGGCGCGTGCCGGCCGGGCTGGTGCGGCTGGCCCGGATCCGCCCGGACACCCGTCGCCGGCTGGACGGCGTGGCCGCGCCCCGGGCCGCGCTGCGCCGCGAGTTCGCCGGATTCCTGGCCGGTCCGTTCCTCTACCTGCACGCCCGCCGCGCCGGTGGCTCACGGTGACCCAGCTGCGGACCGTGCGCACGGCCGGCCCGGACACCACGGCGCGGCTGACGCTCTCCGCCGGCAGCCTGCTGCTGCTCCCGCTGGCCGGACTGTTCGAGCTCGCCGGTGCGCACGGCCCGCGCAGCGTGGCGCTGCTGGCGTTCGCGCTGCTCGGCCTCGGTTCCGCGCCGTGGGCGCCGCTGCTGCGGCTGCCGGCCGGGACCCGGCTGGCGCTCACCGCGCTCACCGCGCTCGCGCTGCCGGTCGTCGTCGGCACCGGCATGCTGCTCACCGGCCTGTGGTACCCGGTCGCCGCGTTCGTGCTGCTCACCGGCGCGGCCGTGGTCGCGCACGGGCTGTCGCTGCTGCGCGAGCCGATCACCCGGCCCGCGCTCGACGGCGCCGCGTCCGGGCTGATCGCCGTGCTCGGCGGCGCGCTGTGCCTGGGCGCCGCGTTCACCCACCGGCACCTCGACCCCGGCCTGTGGGGCTTCCTCGTCCACATCGGGCCGTTCTGGTACGCCGGACTCGCGCTCATCCTGATCGGCCTGGCCACCGCGCGCGCCGACGCGCAGACCGGCCTGGCGATCACCGTGCTGGTCCTCGCGCTCACGCTCACGCTCACGCCCGCGCTGGTCTACGACGGGCCGCGCTCGCAGTCCGCGAACAAGCACGTCGAACTGGTGCAGCAGATCCGCGCGCTCGGCGCGCTCGACTCGTCGGTGCGGGCGTACAACGCGTGGCCCGGTTTCTTCGCCGGGGCCGCCTGGCTGTGTGACGCGGCCGGGCTGCGCGACCCGATGCGGCTCGCGATCGCCTGGCCGCCGCTGATGGCGGTCTTCCGGGTGGTCGCGCTGCGGTATCTCGCCGGGCGCGTGCTGACCTCGCCGTACCAGGCGTGGATCGCGGTCGCGCTGGCCGTGCTCGCGGACCCGATCGGCGCGGACTACTTCTCGCCGCAGTCGCTCGGCTTCGTGCTCGGGCTGCTGGCGTTCGGGCTCGCGCTCGCCGATCTGCGGCACCGGATCGCGCTGCTGGCCGCGACCGGGACGGTCCTCGCGGTCACGCACCAGCTCAGCCCGTACATCATCGGCGGCATCCTGGTGGTGCTGGCCGCGTTCCGGTGGGTGCGCCCCTGGTGGACGCCCGCGACCGTGCTGCTGCCCGCGATCGTCTGGACGCTCGTGCACTTCTCCGCGGTCTCCGCGTTCCTGAGTCTGCGCGACGTCGGCGACGCGGCGAACTTCCGGCCGCCGAGCACCACCGCGGTCGACGACCTGGAACGGCTGCCGGTCGTCACGGTCAGCGTGGTCGCGCTCGCCGCCGGAATCGTGCTGCTCGGCCTGGTCGCGGCCGGGGTGCTGGTCACTCGGCGGCGCGACGAGCGGGCCTGGGCGATGGCGGCCTGCCCGGCGGTCGGGCTGATCATCATCGCCGGCAACGCGTACGGCAACGAGGGCATCTTCCGGGCCGCGCTGTTCGGCATCCCGTGGCTGGCGCTGCTCGCGGCCGGCGCGTTCACGCAACGCCGGCGGCCCGCGCTCCTCGCGCTGACCGCGGCGCTGACCACGACGTTCGTGACGGCCGCGTTCAGCATGGACGCCACCAACGTCAGCCGGCCCGGCGACCGGGCCGCGTTCCGGTACTTCCTGGACCGGCCGCGTGGCAGCTGGATGCTCATCCTCGGCGCCGGCGACCTGCCCAGCGTGCCACCGACCCGGGAGCGTACACACGTCTCCGTCTACCGCCCGATCCTCGACCCGATCGCGGACCGGCCGGCCGCCGAGACCCCGGCACAGGCGGTGCCCCGGCTGACCGCGCTGCTCAAGGCGTACGCGGACCGCGAGGCGAACTGGCGGACCGACCACCTCTACGCGGTGTGGTCGCCGGTCACCCTGTACTACGGCTGGGAGTACGGGCTGCACACCCGCGACGACTTCGCCGCGCTCCGGGACGCGTTCGCCACCGCGCCCGGCTGGTCCGTCGCCTTCCGCTCCGGCGAGACCGTCGTCTTCGCGTACCGGGGTGCCGGATGACCGTCGACGCGCACGTGTCGCGGCTGTTCGGCCGGGACTCGCTCTACATGATCCTCTGGGCCGTGCAGCTCGGCTGCGCCGCGTTGCTCACGCCGGTGCTCACCCGGTTCCTCGGCACCGGTGAGTTCGGCACGGTCGCGGCCGCGAACACGGTCATGCAGGTGCTCTTCGTGGTCGGCGGGTTCGGGTTGCAGACCGCGATCCAGCGCGCGTACGCCCAGCCCGGCGGCCCGGCCGGCGCGCGCCGGATCGTCACGCTCGCGATCGTGCTGGCGCTCGCGGTCACCGGGCTGGCGCTCGGCACCGTGGCCGGCTGGGCGCGGCCGCTCGGCCTGACCGGCGAACTCCCGGCGCTGCGGCTCGCGATCGCCTGGGCCGGGCTCTCCGCGATCACCAACGCGTCGCTCGGACTGCTCCGCAGCCAGGACCGGCTGGCCGCGTTCGCGCTGGTCAGCCTGGTGCAGTCGGCGATGGCCGAGGCGGCCAGCCTGGGCCTGGTCGCGGCCGTGCGCCCGACCGCGGAGAACTTCCTGCTCGGCCAGCTGCTGCTGCAGGCCGTGGCGGTCGCGCTCGGGCTGGCGCTGGCCCGGCCGCGCCGGCCGCGCCGCACGGACGCGCCGCTGCTGCGCGGCGCGCTCGGCTACGCGCTGCCGCTGGTCCCGGCCGTGCTCGGCATGCTGGTGCTCTCCACCGCGGACCGGCTGCTGATCCAGGCCGCGCTCGGCCCGGACGCGGTCGCCCGCTACCAGGTCGCCTACAACGTCGCGTCCGGGCCGATCCTGCTGCTCGGCGTGCTCAACACCGCGTGGATGCCGCGCTTCTTCGCGCTCGCGGAGCACGGCGAGCGCACCGCCGTGCTCGCGGCCAGCCGGGACCTGCTCTACCGGCTGCTGGTGCCACTGGTGGCCGGCGTCGCGATCGGCGCGCCGTTCGTGCTGCGGGTGTGGGCGCCGCCCTCGTACCGGCCGGAAGATCTGTATTGGGTCTTCTCGCTGATCGTGGTGGCGGCCGTGCCGTTCGCCGCCCAGCTCGCGCTGCACCGGGCGCTGGTCGCGGCCGGGCACACCGGCGTGGTCGCGGCCGCGGTGTGCGTGGCCGCGGTGGCGAACCTGCTGCTCACCTGGGCGCTGATCCCGCCGCTCGGGCTGGCCGGGGCCGCGCTGGCCACGGTCGTCGCCTACGGCCTGCTCTACCTGGGGCTGCGCCGGGGGGCCGCGACCACCGCGCCGGTCCCGGCTCCGCCGCGACGGCTGCGCGCGCTGATCGCCGCGTCGGTCACCATCGGTCTCGCGGCCGCGGCCGTGCCGGACACACCCCTCTTCCTGGCGGTACGCGGTGCGCTGGTGCTCGGCACGGTGATCTGGTTCTTCCGCGTGCTCACCGGCGTGCGCCGCCCGTCCGGCGCGGTCACACCCGGCGCGGCCTCCGGCGTGGTCGTCTCCGGAGTGCCCGGGTCGCGCGCCGTCTGTGCCTGCGCCGCGCCGGACGCCTGCGCCTGCCGGGCCGGCTCGTGAGCGAGCGTGCGAGCGGATCGGCGGCGCGGCGCCGGCCGCCGCTGAGCCACGGCCCGGTTCCCGGCACCGACGAGCCGCTCGCCGTGGTACTGCTGGCGCACGCGGACCCCGCGCAGGTCCACCGGCTGATCGGCGCGCTGCCCGGCGTGCCGGTGTTCCTGCACTGCGACGCGCGCACGCCACCACCGGTCTTCCACGCGATGACGACCGGGCTGCCCGCGCGCGTCACCGTCGTCGACCGGGTCCGGACCGCGCTGGCCAGCTGGTCGCTGGTCCAGGCGGAGCTGACCGGGCTGCGCGCCGCCGTCCGTGCGGTGCGCGCCCGGCACGTGGTGGTGCTCTCCGGCGCCTGCTACCCGCTGGTCAGCGTGGACGACCTGGTCCGTGAGCTGGCGGTCTGGCAGGGGCGGTCGTGGATCACGAACCTGCCGCTGCCGCTGGACCGGTGGAGCACGCCCCGGCATCCGGACGGCGGGCTGTGGCGGCTCAACCGTCGCTACCTGACCCGCGGCGACGCGGTGTTGCACCTGCGTGGCGTGCCGCTGCGCTGGCCGTGGCCGCGGGCGATCCCGGCGGAGCTGCAACTGCGGGCCGGCGGGCACTGGAAGATCTACTCCGGCGTACACGCGCGGCTTCTTCTGGATCTGGTCGACCGGCGGCCGGACCTGCTGCGGTTCTGGCGCACCACGCTCATCCCGGAGGAGACGTTCGTGCCGACCATGCTGGCCAGCCCGGCGCTGGCCGGCGCGGACGCGCTGCCGCCGTGCGACGCGGGCCCGTGGTACATCGATTGGCCCGGCAGCCCGGACGGCCACCACCCGCCGTGGCTGACCACTGCCCATCTCGACCACCTGAAGGCAGCCCGCTGGGCACCACCGCTCACCCCGGCCGCGCCGCCGGACCCCACGGGCACCCGGCGGCTCTTCGCCCGCAAATTCCGTTCATCCGACCCGGCCGTCCTCGACCGCATCGACGCCGAACTGCGCTGAACGCTCTCAACCGTCGCCCTTGACCGTAGCCCTTGATCGCCCCAGCCCCGGCCTGACCCACAGCTCGCGGCTGTGGGCCGACCGAAGGACTGCCAGCGGCTAGAACGGCGTGCCGCCCTCGTGGATGGAGATGTCGCCGACCGTCATGGTGCGCGGCATCGGGGTGGTGGGCGTGCCGCTGGAGACCGCCACGTTCAGCACCAGGAACTGGTCGCCGCCGAACGGCCAGGTGCGGCCGGAGGAGATCGCGTCCGCGGCCCAGACCGTCATCGTCGGCTTGCGGTCGATGTAGAAGCGGACCACGTTGCGGTCGAAGTACACGCCGTACCGGTGCGGCCGGGCGTCCAGCGACTCCCGCAGGTCCGTGGAGCCGCCGGCCTCGCCCCAGCCGTACGGCAGGTCGGTCTTCGGCGCGCCGGCCTTCGCCATGTGCATGGCGCTGTGCGCGATCGTCGGCGTGGCGCCCCAGCCCTCGAGGATGTCCAGCTCACCGGCGGCGGGCCAGCCCTGGGTGCGGGTGGCCGTGCCGACCGTCCAGAACGCCGGCCACACGCCCGCGCCGACCGGTGCGATGATCTCCGCCTCGATGTACGAGCCGGCCCGGACCGTCACCTTGCCCTCCGTGGTCAGGCGGGCGCTGGTGTAGTCGCGGGTGATGCCGTCGGTGCCCTTGACCGTCTGCTTGCGGGCCGTGATGCCGAGCTTGCCGGCGCCGGTCAGCGCCGCGTTGTCCGTGCTCTTCGTGTACGTCTGGATCTCGCCGTTGCCCCAGCCGTTGCCACCGGTCTCGTAGTTCCAGTGCGCGGCGTTCGGTGCGGTGCCGGCCTTGCCCGCGAACGAGACGATCTTCTCCGGCGTGGTGTCGGTCTTCGCCGGCAGCGCGGCCGCGTACTCCTTGACGCTGACGCCGGTGACCTGGAACGAGAACGCGCCGGACGCGGGCAGCGCCAGGTAGACGGAGGTGTCGGCCTTGCCGGCCGCGGTGGCCACGAACGTGCGGGTGATCAGGTGCCAGCCCGCGTCCGTGTACCTGCCGTAGACCGCGGCGTCGGCCGGCCGGCTGCCGTAGTTGCCGTTGGCCAGCAGCATGCCGATCGAGGCGCCGGACGAGCGGGTGTCCCGGACCCAGGCCTCCATCCGGTAGACCTTGCCGGGGACGAAGAACGTCTGGGGGCTGCGCAGCGGCGCGAGCGCGAGCGCCCAGCCGCCGCCGGTGCCGCTTCCGGTCGCGGTGCGGCTGAGCTCCATCGCGGTCTTCGCGGTGAGCGGGCCGGAGACGCCGGAGACGCGGCGCACGGTGACCGGGCCCACGCTGGACCCGGCGGTCCAGCCCGGGTTCGCGGTGGCGCCGGAGCCGTCGAGGACGCCCTCCGCGCTGGCGGAGTTCGGCGCGGTGGAGGTCATCGTGATCGCACGGGCATTGTATGGCTTCGGGGCGGGCTGGGAGGCCGCGATGACCGGGGTGGGGAGGGCGAGCGTGACCGCGGCGAGCGTGACGACCGTGAGGGTGCGTCGCGTACCGCGCCTGGGCAGGAGGCGCATTATGGGAACCTTCGATAGGTGTCGGGCGTCCGGGGGTCCGCTTGCGGCGGATGTGCCAGCCCTATCGGGGCCGCTGGGGGCGCTCTGAGCGCCGCACCGAACGGCAACCGGCAGGCACCGCTACCGCTGGCCCGTCACCGGATATTTCCGGACTTACGGGATTCGCCGCGAGAGCGGAACTGCCGGGTGACGACGTCTGAACGGTTGCGGCCCGGTTGTCTCAAGGTGGCGTTCCGGGTGCCGATCAGAGGGTGGAGAACAGGGCGGGGACCGCGCCGAGGGGGAGCAACACAGTGGCTGATTCCGGTTCGCTGATCAACGCCGAGAGCGGGGCGATGCTCGAGGGCGCGGCGCTACGCCTGCTGCTGCAGGAGCGTCTCGTGCTGACGTTGCACGCCAAGTCCGGCTCGATCCTGGCCGTCAACCAGCGCGTGCTGGACATCGCGGACATGCCGATCAACAAGGTGGTCGGGATCAAGCTCGAGCACCTCTGGAAGATGCCCGGCCCGCTGGTCGACCGGATGCTGGAGGCGGCCGCGCGCGGCGAGTTCATCGAGCAGGTCACCGCGATCTCCGACGGCAGCGGCCGGCAGCGCTGGCTGCGGCTCAACTGCGGCCCGGTGGAGGTGACGGCCAAGGCCTCGACGCCGGCGAAGGCCGCGCCCGCGAAGGCGACCACGGCCGCGGCGGCCGCGGCCGCAGCCAGGGAGGCTGCCACCGCCACCAGCGCGTCCGCCTCCGGTGCCGCACCCGCGCCGGCCGAGATCAAGCTCTCCGACACGGTGCTGGTCACCGCGTACGACATCACCGAGGACCGGCGGCAGATCGGCGAGCTTAAGGGCAAGTACGCCGCGATCGACCGCGCCCAGGCCGTGATCGAGTTCGACCTGACCGGCAGTATCCTGCACGCGAACGAGAACTTCCTCGCGCTCACCGGTTACTCGCTCGGTGAACTGGTCGGCAAGCAGCACAAGATGCTCTGCGACGCGGCCTTCGGGGAGGGCCCGGAGTACGACAGGTTCTGGGAGCGGCTGCGCGCCGGCGAGTTCGAGTCCGGCGAGTTCAAGCGGATGGGCAAGGGCGGGCGGGAGATCTGGATCCGGGCCACCTACAACCCGATCTTCGACCTGGACGGCCGGCCGTTCAAGGTGGTGAAGTACGCGCTCGACGTGACCGAGCAGAAGCTGCGCACCGCGGAGTTCGAGGGCAAGGTCAAGGCGATCTCCCGGGCGCAGGCCGTGATCGAGTTCGACCTCTCCGGGATGATCCTGGACGCGAACCAGAACTTCCTGAACACGGTCGGCTACGAGCTGTCCGAGGTGATCGGCCAGCATCACAAGATGTTCGTCGAGGAGGAGGAGGGCCGTAGCGCCGCGTACCGCAACTTCTGGCAGGGGCTGGCCCGCGGCGAGTTCGAGTCCGGGGAGTACAAGCGGGTCGGCAAGGGTGGCAAGGAGGTGTGGCTGCAGGCGACGTACAACCCGATCTTCGATGTGAACGGCCGCCCGTTCAAGGTGGTCAAGTACGCGATCGACGTCACCGACGAGAAGATCCGCAACGCGGAGTTCGAGGGCAAGGTGACCGCGATCGACCGTTCCCAGGCCGTGATCGAGTTCGACCTCAAGGGCAATATCCTGCGGGCCAACCAGCTGTTCCAGGAGACGATGGGCTACGCCGACTCGGAGATCGTCGGCAAGCACCACCGGATGTTCGCGGACGCGGCCACCTCGTCCAGCGCGGAGTACCGCGAGTTCTGGCAGCGGCTCGGCCGCGGCGAGTTCGAGTCCGGCGAGTACAAACGGGTCGGCAAGGGCGGCCGGGAGGTGTGGTTGCAGGCCAGCTACAACCCGATCTTCGACCTGTCCGGGCACCCGTTCAAGGTCGTCAAGTACGCCACCGACGTCACCGACCAGAAGACCCGCAACGTCGAGTTCGAGGGCAAGGTGACCGCGATCGCCCGCGCCCAGGCCGTGATCGAGTTCGACCTGCAGGGCCGGGTGCTCAGCGCCAACCAGAACTTCCTGGACCTGCTCGGCTATTCGCTGGAGGAGGTGCGCGGCAAGCACCACCGGATGTTCGTCGACGAGGACGAGGCGAAGTCCTCCGAGTACGCCGCGTTCTGGGAGAAGCTGTCCCGCGGCGACTTCGACGCGGGCGAGTACCGCCGGCGCACCAAGGGCGGCCGGGACGTCTACATCCAGGCCACCTACAACCCGATCTTCAACCTGGACGGGCGCCCGTACAAGATCGTCAAGTACGCGGTGGACGTCACGGACGCGAAGATCCGCAACGCGGAGTTCGTCGGCAAGGACCGAGCGATCAACCGCGCCCAGGCCGTGATCGAGTTCGACCTGGAAGGCAACATCCTCGTGGCGAACGAGAACTTTCAGCGCGCGCTCGGCTACTCGCTGCGCGAGCTGGTCGGCCAGCACCACAGCATGCTCTGCGACAGCGACTACATCACGTCCGCCGAGTACCGCGACTTCTGGCTGCGGCTGCGCAAGGGTGAGTACCTCTCCGGCCGCTTCCACCGGGTCGGCAAGTACGGCCGCAACGTCTGGATCCAGGCGAGCTACAACCCGATCTTCGACATGCGCGGCGAGCCGATCAGGGTGGTCAAGTACGCGCACGACATCACCGAGCAGGTCGAGCTGGAGCAGCGGCTGACCACGAAGACCCGCGACATGGCCGACTCGATCAAGGCGCTCGCCGACTCGATCGACGAGATCGTGGTCAACGCGCAGCAGGCCAGCGGCCTGGCCGGCGAGACGCAGAGCAACGCGGAGCAGGGCTTCGAGGAGCTGCGCAAGTCGATCGAGGCGATCGACCTGATCGAGAAGTCGTCCGACCAGATCGCCGCGATCGTCAAGGTGATCAGCGAGATCGCCAGCCAGACGAACCTGCTCGCGTTCAACGCCTCGATCGAGGCCGCGCGCGCCGGTGAGCACGGCGTCGGCTTCTCCGTCGTCGCCGGCGAGGTCCGCAAGCTCGCGGAACGCTCGTCCGAGGCGGCCCGGGAGATCAGCAACCTGATCCACGAGTCGGCCGCCCGGGTGGGCCAGGGCTCGCAGGTCTCGCACCGCGCGCAGGCCGCGTTCGCCGACATCCTGAAGAGCGTCGGCTCCACCGGCGAGTCGATCCGGCGGATCGCGGACTCCACCCAGAAGCAGCAGGCCGCGTCCGTCACGGTCACCCGCCTGATCAACGAGCTCACCAAGTCCGGCAGCGAGACCAGCATGGCGGAGCAGCAGCTCGACCAGGTCGGGCAGGCGTCGTGACCACCGCGATGTTCGACGCGCAGTCGGACTTCGTCGGCCTGCACGCCAGCGCGGACACGCTCTTCGGCGTCTTCCGGATCGACCGGATCCGGGTCGCGCTGCCGCTCACCGAGCTGCGCGAGGTCATCCCGTGCCCGCCGACGTTCAGCCCGCTGCCGGCCCGCGCGCCCGGCCTGGTCGGCGCGGTCAACCTGCGCCACCTGGTCATCCCGGTGCTCGACCTGCGCAAGCTGCAGGGCATCGAGGAGACCGCGGACGACCAGGTCATCGTGATCGTCGCCCAGGACGGCCGGGTCTTCGGCCTGATAGCGGACGAGATCGAGGGCGTCAGCCGGGTCGCCGGTGACGCGCTGATGCGGATGACGGTCGGCGGCGACCTGCCGTCGCTGTTCTCGCACAGCTTCGAGCGCCCGGACGACGACGCGGTGGTGTCGCTGCTGGACGCGGAGGCGATCGCGGCGCTGCCCGGCATGCCGGTCGTCCGGGACACCGGGCCGCGCGGCGTGCCGGTCGAGGCCGAGGGCGTGGTCGCGGACGCGTCCCGGCGCACCGTCATGCTGATCACCTGCGGCGAGATCGGCCTGGCGATGGAGGTCAACGACGTCCACTCGGTGATCCCGACGCTGACCGTGCGCATGTCGCCGCTGGACGGGCCGGCCTGCCGCGGCGTGGTCCACCTGCACGGCCACGCGGTGCCCGCGGTCGACCCGCTCGGGCTGCTCGGCCTCGGCGCGATGGCCGAGGGCGGCCCGCTGCGCGGCGTCGTGCTGGCGCTGCCCCGCGGCCTGATCGTGCTGACCGTCAACGACGTCGCGCACATCGCGTCCGTGCCGAACTCGGACGTGCTTCCGCTGCCGCCGCTCGGCATGCCGAAGTCCGAGTTCCTCGCCGGCGTGCTGCAGTACGAGAGCGGCCGGCAGTACGTGATGGTCGACGGCGCCGCCATGCGCCGGGACGCGGAGCTGGACGCGCTCGCCGCGCTCGGCCTGCCGCTCGACCCGCGCAAGGCCGCGGCCGCCACCGGTCGGGCACCCGGCGAAGTGCCGTCCGAGCCGCCGCGCGTCGGCGCCCAGCGCACCCGCGAGGGCCGGCGCGTGGTGCAGAGCGTGCGGAAGTTCCTCACCTACAGCGTGGGAGTGGAGGCGGCGACGCTGCTGTCCCAGATCGGGGAGATCCTGCCGTACCCGGAGGAGATCATCCCGCTCGACGCGGGCGGCGCGATCCGCGGCGTCTTCACGCATCGGCGCACCTCCGTGCCGCTGCTGTGCCTGCCCACGCTGCTCGGCCGCTGGCAGGAGATCGACCCGGTCACGTCGCGGGTGCTGCTCGTCGGCGTGGAACGGGACGGCGGCGGCACCAGCGCGGTCGGCTTCGTGGTGCCGTCGCTGCACGCGATCGAGGACTCGGTCTGGGAGGAGTCCGGCGGTGAGAACGAGTACAGCGGGCGGTCGCTGAGCAACAGCCCGCTCGTCAAGATCGGCACCGAGGAGCAGGGCCGGATGATGCCGCACATCGATCTCCATCGGATCGCCGCGGCAGAACTCGCGTTCTGAACATGCCAGAGGGGGTACGGCGCGCGTGCTGAGCCGAATCGTTCGCACCGACTGGCGGCATCTGGCGCTGCCGCTGGCCATGTGGCTGGTGCTCTGCGGGATCGGCGCGTGGGGCGTGCTCTGGGTGGAGCAGCGCGGCGAACGAGCGATGCAGGACCGTTTCGGCGACCGGGTGCAGAACACCGCGCGCGCGGTCGCGGAACTGGCCGGCGGCGACGGGAAGTCCGGCCTGATCGGCCGCTACCTGGAGCACGCGATCTCGATACCCGGCGCGCAGGTCTATCTGCTCGACGCCGACGGCCGGTTCGTCGCCGGCAGCGACAACCTGCCCCCGTGGCCACTGCCGCTGGCCAGCCGGGACCCGGTGCTCGCCGAGGCGCTGGCCGGCGCGAGTTCCGGCCACTACGGGCCGGCGGACGCCCAGTGGTACTTCGACGCGCAGCCGGTCCCGGACGTGGACTGGCGGATCGTCGCGGCCGTGCCGGTGTCCGGTCTCTACGGCCCGGTCCTGGGCGCGAACGTCGCCGTGCAGTCGACCGCGGCGGGGCTGGCCGCACTCGGCCTGATCGCGGTCTTCACCGCCGCGCGCGCGGGCCGGAACCGGGCCGCGTTACGCGCCAGCGAGGCCCAGTTCCGCGGCCTGTTCGACTACTCCATGCTCGGCATGGTCGTCACCCGGACGGACGGCGAGATCGAGCGGGTCAACCGCGCGTTCGGCGCGCTCCTGGGGCATCCGCCGGAGGTGCCGCCGCCCGGTGGCTGGCCGGAGATCCTGCACCCGGACGACGCGGAGACCCTCGCCGCGCTCGCGGACCGCGCGATGGCCGGGGAGATCCCCGGCTTCACGGCGACGGTCCGGCTGCGGCACACCGCCGGGCGCACCGTGCCGGTCGAGGTGACCAGCACGATCATCCACGACGAGCTGGGCGAGCCGCTGCACTTCAGCACGCAGCTGCTTGACGTCTCCGAGCGGGCGCGCCGGCAGGAGGAGCAGCGGGCGTACCGGGAGGAACTGGCCGCCCGCGCCCGCGATCTGCAGTCGGCGAACGCGGAGTTGCAGGCCGCGAACCAGCGGGTGGCCGACATGGTCGCGATGCTCACCCACGACGTACGGCAGCCGATCGCCACCATCGCCGGGTACTGCGAGCTGCTCACCGACATGTGGGACGACACCGACGACCGGGCCAAGCGCCGCGACGTCGACCGGATCGCGGCCACGGCCGCCAGCATGAGCGGGTACGTCGAGGAGATCCTCACGCTCACCCAGGTCGACGCGGACACGCTCTTCGCGCACCCGTCGCCGCTGCGGCTGGCGGACGTGATCGCCGAGTGCCTCGTGCACCTGCCGGTGCAGGAGCGGGCCGGCATCACGGTGACCGCGGACGAGCGGCTGTGGGTGCTCGCCGACCCGCGTCAGCTGCACCAGATGCTGGTCAACCTGATCGGCAACGGCCTGAAGTACGGTGAGCCGCCGATCCTGATCCGCGCGCTGTCCACCGCGGACGGCATCGAGATCGAGATCAGCGACTCGGGCGAGGGCGTGCCGGAGGACTTCGTGCCGCGCCTGTTCGACCGGTTCGCGCGCGCCACGAGCGGGGTGGCGCCGACCAAGAAGGGGACCGGGCTCGGGCTCTACATCGTGCGCCAGCTCGCGGTCGCGAACAGCGGCGACGTGACGTACCGGCCGCACCAGCCGTCCGGGGCCAGCTTCGTGCTGCGGCTGCCGACCGTGGACGCCACGGTCGGCGCCGTCCGCGCCTAGCCTTCTAGAGCCTGTATCGAAGTGGGGGCCGGAGCGAAGCGAGGTCCAGGTGTCGTCTGGGTGCGCGGCGCGGAAGCCCTCATACCGGTGTTGTATGTGGGCTTTTGCGCCGTGCGGCCAGGCGGCGCCTGGGCCACGCCGCAGCCCGTCTCCCACTTCGATACAGGCCCTAGGTCCCGAACTCCTGCGTCCAGTAGAGGACGCCGTCGGCGTTGCGCACCGCGCCCACGCCGATCGTCGTGGAGTCGCAGTTCAGCATGTTCCGGCGGTGGCCCGGGCTGTTCAGCCAGCCACGCGTCACGCCCCGCGCGTCCCGGTAGCCCCAGGCGATGTTCTCGCCCATGGCCCGCCGGGTGAACCCGGCCCGCTTGGTGCGCTCGGTGAACCTGCTGCCGTTCGCGCCGGTGTGGCTGAAGAAGCGGTTCCGCACCATGTCAGCGCTGTGCCGTTCCGCGGCCTTGGACAGCGTGCGGCTGATCACCAGCCGCTCACAGCCGGCCCTGATCCGCGCCTTGTTCGTCAGGGAGATCACCTGGGCCTCGAGCGTGGCCGTCCGTGCCGCCGCGGACGCGGACGCCGCGGGCGCGGCGAGCGTCAGGCCGATGGCGGCGGCGAGGGCGAGAACGACGAGCGCGGTCCGGCGAACGATTGTGCGCAAGTGTGTCACCTCTCGGTCGGTGTGTCGCTCGCACCGTTCGTTCGGTGGCGTGATGCGACGACTGACGAATCGGTCCGTTGCCCCGTCGCCAGCCGTCGGTTTCCGCCCCTGGTGCCGCGATGTCCGTTACTCACAGCAGACACTTTCCCCTGGCCGTCCGGACGCTTTTTGGCCATTTTCCGGACATGGTGACCAGGATGTGCTTCGTCGGACACGCTGCGTTGAATGCACGCCGAGATGTGTCGGCGTACCGATGAATGGTTTGCCTGGTGCTTTCCGTGAATGGCGCAATGCGACACCGGAACTGGACGTGAATATGGTTCGCGCTCAAAAATTCTTTGACGAATCTCGCTCCACCTTTGAACCGCCGGACGTCCCCGATCCGTGTTCGGTGGCGGCGGCGCACCACGGGGCGACAAGGCGGGTGCGCCGCACTGACCCGGAACCGGTCCTTTGGAGGACACGTGAACAAGACCAAGTCTCGGATGTTCAAGGTCGGCGGCGCGGTCGCCATCGCCGGCGCGCTGATCGGCGGCACGCTCGCCACCGCCAACGCCGCTGAGCAGGCCACCGACACCGCGGCCACCGGCACCACCGAGGTCGCGGCCGAGGCGCGCGGTGGCGGCCCGCGCATCCCGCAGGAGATCGCGGTCCCGGCCGGCAACCGCCTGATCGGCACCATGGCGGCCCGCGGCCAGCAGGTCTACACCTGCACCGCCGGCGCCTGGGTCTTCACCGAGCCGGTCGCCACGATGACCGGCCGGGTCAACAACCGCCCGGTCACCGCGATCCACTTCAAGGGCCCGCAGTGGGAGTCGATCGACGACGGCTCGCTGGTCAGCGCGACCTCGCAGGCCAGCTCGCCGGTCA
Source organism: Catenuloplanes nepalensis (assembly GCF_030811575.1). Taxonomy (GTDB): domain Bacteria; phylum Actinomycetota; class Actinomycetes; order Mycobacteriales; family Micromonosporaceae; genus Catenuloplanes; species Catenuloplanes nepalensis. The sequence goes on from NZ_JAUSRA010000001.1 coordinate 9,344,259, forward strand.
CCGGCTCGATCGCGCAGCTGCTGCTCAAGGCCACGCCGGCCGCGGGCTCCAACGGCGTCTTCGGCAAGGTCACGTTCATCCACCGGCTCGCCACCAGCGGCGGCGCGGCCCCGGCCGGCGCCTGCACCGACGGCACCCGGCTCGGCGTCGCCTACCGCGCCGAGTACCGCTTCTACGCGGCCGGCTGACCCTTCAGCTCACCTACCGCGCCAAGGGGGAGAGGGGCGCCCGCGACGATCGCGGGCGCCCCTCCGCGCGTTCACGTCCGGCGCAGGTCCGGCGGGTCGTCGATCAGTTCCTCCCAGCGCGCGTGCTCCTGGGCGAGGACCGCCTCCACCTCGGCCACGTAGGCCGCGATCGCGGCGGGCGTGGCGGTGGACGGGTCCGGCTCCACCACGCGCAGGGCGTAGAGCCGGTCGGCGGTGTCCCGGTACAGCTCGCCGATCGGCTCATGACCCAGGAGCGCGTCGTATCCGCTGACGAAGGTGGCCAGGCCGGCGAGCGCCACCGCGAGCACGCCCCAGCCGGAGCGGAACGACCAGACGTCCGCCGCGCCCAGCACGCCGCAGACGCCGGCCCCGAGCAGCAGCACGGTGCTGATCGTGAGCGCCTGGCCGTGCGCGGACGCGTACTCGTCCGCGCGGCTCTCGTAGTAGGCGAACTGGTCCGCGTACCGATGCCGCAGGTAGGCCCGCAGCGCCTGCTCGTCCCGGTCACCCACGGCCGGCCGCCGCGGCATCCGACCGCGCCCGCGCGATCGCCGAGATCAGCTCCGTCTCGCCGGCCAGCGTGCCGGTCAGGAACCGGAAGTAGACCGTGCGCAGCGCCTCGGCCCGCCGCCGGCAGCGCTGGAAGTCCCGCAGCGACCGCCGGCGCAGCGCGTAACCGGTGAAGACGGTCGCGCCGGCCGCGGCCAGACCGGTCACGACGCCCGGCCACGGCGAGGACGCCCACGCCGCCTGCGCCGCGCCGCCCACCGCGGTCAGCATCGCGAGCACCGGCATCACCACCCGCTGCCGCCGGTGCCGCCGCTGATGCCGCTCCGCGTCCCGCTGCGCCCGCAGCAACGCCGGTACCAGCTCCGCGCGCAGCAGGGCCAGCTCGCCGGCGAGCGCCGGGTACGCCGACTCGTCCGCGATGGACAGCGGGGGCCGCGGCGGATCCGCCCGGCCCCACGGCAGTCTGCGGAACAGCGCCGGACGCCGCCGGCTCCCGGGAACCCACGTCACGCACGGCAGCGTATCGGTCACGCGCACGCGCGAACGGCTTCGTGCGACCGGCTTCCCGACCGGCTTCGCCCGAATGGCTTCGTCCGAACGGCCGATGTGGTACTGGATGGAAAAATCCCGTCGTGTCCCCCCGAAAGCGGCGTCAATCGTCTAATTTGGCGCGGTGAAAGCTGGACGCGCGCCGACCCCCGAGCAACGGGAGACCGAGCACCGCCGCTGGGTGACCCGCGCCGAGCGAGTCGCCGAACTGGTCGACGGCCACACCCGCCGCACCGACGGCCGCGACCCGGCGCCGCCGGTCGCCGAGGCCGAGCTGCTCCGCCAGCACGGGCTGCTCACGCTGCTCACCCCGGCCGCGCACGGCGGTGCCGGGCTGACCTGGCGCACCGCGCTCGCGGCGGTCCGAGTGCTGGCCCGCGCGGACGGCCGGATCGGCTACCTGCTCGGCGACCACTACGTCAGCAACGCCTCGATCTGGCTGGCCGGCGGACCGCGCGTGCAGTCGTTGCTCGGGCGCCCGTCCGCGGAGCGCCAGTGGCTGTGGAGCGACGTGGTCGTGCCCGGCGCCGCGCCGCTCGACCTCACCGCGGACGGCGACGGATACCGGCTCTCCGGCACCCGGCTCGCCCCGATCGGCGTCGCCACCGCGGACATGACCGTGGTCGCGGCGGCCGACACCGGCAGCGCGGAGCCGCTGCTGGTCGGCGTGCCCCGGGAGAGCAAGGGCGTCACGTTCACGCCCGAGCCGGAGAGCGGTGTGCCGCGCCCGGACGGTATCAACGTGCGGTACGACCGGGTCTGGATCCCGTCCGAGCACGTGGTCTGCTCGCTCGACCCGGACACCGCCACCCCGCGCGCCTCGCTGCTCGGCCTCGCGGTCCAGGCCGTCTCCGGCCACCTCTGCCTCGGCATCGCGGAGGGTGCGATGCGGTACTGCCGCGGTGGCGGGCCCGGCGCCACCCCGCCCGGCGCCCGCGCGCTCGCCGGCTACGGCACCTGGCTGGCCGCGCTGGACGCGGCCGGTGAGCTGGCGAACCGGGTGGCGGAGCGGCTCAGCGACGCGGCCGCGCGGCCCACGCTCACCTGGCCGGAACGGGCCGAGCTGGCCGCGCGCGTGTCCCGGCTGCCGATCCTCGCGGCCGACCTGGCCACCGAGGTCACGTTCGGCCTGTACGAGACGACCAGCGACTGGCCGGCCTCGGCCCAACAGGGCTTCGACCGGTTCTGGCGGGACGCGCGGGCGTACACCGCGGGCATGCCGCTGGACAAGCGCCGTCGCGAGGTGGCGCAGCACTTCTTCACCGGCGCGGAACCGGCCCGCACCGACCTGGCCTGAAGAACTCACCAATGGGTACGAACGGGAGGTACCCGGCCCGGTCCCCCCATCGTGGACCGGGCCACCGCTAGGGTCGGCTGCCATGGAAGCCGAGATCGGCCCGGCCATGCCACGCCTGCGCGACGTGCCGCTCCCGCCGGAGACCGACCTGATCGCGCTCGCCGAGGCGGCGCTGACCGGGGGCGGCGACGCGGCGCTGACCGGGGGCGGCGAGGCGGTCCAGGCCGGTCGTGCGGCCCCGATGCAGCGCGGTCCTGCCGCCGTGGGCGGTGCCTGGCGGGCCGGTGCCAAGATCCGGCTCGGTGACGCCGCGTTCCTGTTGCAGGACCCGGTCATCGGCGTGGCCGGGCCGGGCCACGAGCTGCGCCGCGCCCGCGCGCGGCAGCTCACCCCGGTCGGCCGCGACGTGTGGCTGGTGCAGGCGCACGCGTTCCGCCCCGCGCCGGCCGCCCACCGTGCGCTCGACGACGTGACCGCGCAGGGGCTGCTGCTGTCCCGGCTGCACGTGCTCCCGGCCCTGCCGCGCCTGATCGACACCGTGCCGGGCCCGGGCAGCGTGACGCTCGTGCTGGCGCTGCCGGACGCCCGGCCGTTGCCGGAGGTGCTGGGCGGCACGCCGTACCCGCGGCATGTCCTGGATCTGCTCTGGCGTGGCCTGCCCGCGCTCTGCGCGGTGCTGGACGCGTTGCACGACCGGGGTTTCGCGCATCGCGCCCTGTGCGCGGACGCGCTGCTGTGCACGGTGGACGGCCGGATCGTGCCGCGCGACCTCGGCCGGGCCGCGTTCTCGGCGGTGCCCGGCGACGGGCCCGGCCCGGCCGCGGACGTGCGCGACCTGGCCGCGCTGATCTACGAGGCGGTCACCGGCCTGCGCCCGGGCGCGCCGCCGATCCCGCCCGGCCTGCTCCGGCCGGACGCGGCCGACCTCGACGACATCCTGCTCCCGGCGCTCGACCCGGACCCGGCCACCCGCCCGCCGCTGGCCCGCATGTCCCGCCGCCTGCGCACGCTCGCGATCCGCGGAATCCCTGCCTGAACCGTGATCGAGGGCGGCGTCTGGGCCTCGCCGCAGCCCGGTTGTCCACCTCGATACACGGCCGGACAACATGGGGACGCCCCGATCATGAATTTGGGGGTGGTCACCCGCGAACGTGTAGGAAGCCCGGCTGCCGCCCCGACCCCCGCACCTCGACCGGAGTGAACACTCTGCCCATGCGGTGACCGGTGCCCGCGGGAGCGTGCGGTCCGCACCACGCCGGAAGCGGGAAGATGACTCAGACCGCGAGGCGGCGTTGTTCTTCGGCGATCACGGACTTGGCCAGGTCGACGTCGACCGCGTCGGGGGAGGAGCGGGCCACCTCGCTGTGCCGGGCGTACTCGTCGAAGAGGTGGCGCTTCTGCTGGAGGATCTCCAGGATGCGCTGGTCCGGGCCGTTCTCGGTGAGCAGCCGGTGCACCTGGACCGAGCGGACCTGGCCCATCCGGTGCGCGCGGGCCACGGCCTGGTCCTCGATGGTCGGCTTGATCTGCGGCTCACAGAGGATCACCACGGACGCGGCCTGGATGTTCAGGCCGGTGCCGCCGGCCTGGATCTGGCTGATCAGCACCGAGTGGCCGGGAACCGCGCTGAACGCGTCCACCAGCTTCTGCCGCTCCTCGACCGGGGTCGAGCCGGTCAGCGGCCCGAACGCGCCCGGCCCGAGCAGCTCGATCACCTCGGTCAGCACGGAGCGGAAGTTGGAGAAGATCACGACCTTGCGGCCGTTCTCCCGCGCCTCGATGACCAGCTCCCTGAGCCGCTGCATCTTGCCGGAGCCACCCGGGTCGGCGGTGAACGCGACCTGCCGCATCGCCATGAAGTTCCCGGCCGCGACCGCCTCCCGGTACGCGGAGAACTCGGCCCGATTGAACTCCGACCACTCCTCGGCCCGCACCAGCTCGGGTAGTTCCTTGAGCACGTCCTCCTGGTTGCGCCGCAGGTAGACCGGCGCGACCGCCCGCCGGAACGCCACCGGCCCGGCCGCGGTCTCGGCCAGGTCCAGCCCGTCCGACACGCGCGGCTGCAGGTAGCCGATCAGGTTGCGGAACTCGTCCAGCTTGTTCTCCATCGGCGTGCCGGACAGGAAGATCACCCGCGGCACCCGATCGGTCCACTCACGCACGGCCCTGGACCGGCGCGTGTCCGGGTTCTTCACGTAGTGCGCCTCGTCGACCACCATCAGCCCGACCCGGGTCTGCTCCGGAACCTCCAGCGTGTGCAGCGAGTCGACGGTGGAGACCGCGACGCCGCCGTCCTCCATCCAGGTGCGCAGGTTCGCGCCGCGCTGGCCGCCGTGCAGCAGACATGCGGTGAGCTTGCTGCGGTCGGCGACCTCGCGCGTCCAGTTGACCATCACGCTGGCCGGGCAGACCACCAGGAAGTGCGTCTCGCCGCGGGCCCGCAGGTGCGCCATCGCGGCGATCGACTGGACGGTCTTGCCGAGGCCCATCTCGTCGCCGATGATCACCCGGCCCTGGGCCAGCGCGAACCGCGCGCCGAACGACTGGTAGCCGCGCAGCGTCACGGTCCGGAACGTGTCGTCCAGCTCCTGGCGGCGCACCCGGCCGGTGATGTCGGTCGGCAGGAAGCCCTGCGACGAGTCCACGTCCGGCTGCTCGGCACCGAGGTCACCGAAGGCCGTGTAGTACTCCGCGGACCGCTTCTCGAAGTCCTTCCAGACCGTGCGCGGCGTCGCCGGGCGCTCGCGGATCGCCCGCTCGGCCTTGGCCAGCTTCGCGGGCAGCTTCTCCCGCTCCGCGTCCTCGACCAGCCGTCGCAGCTGGTCGACCGCGGCCCCGGCGCGCTCCTTGCGGGCCCGGCCGGCGAACAGCATCCGCAGCAGGCTGCCCGCGGCGGACGCGGAGCGCAGCGCGGACTCCAGCTCGTCGACCAGGCGCCGGGCCGGTCCGCGCGCCGGGCCGACCGCGGGCTCGGCGCGCAGCACCCGGTGCGTCGCGGTGAGCAGCGCGGTCGCGGCCCGATCCTTCGTGTCAAAGTTGACCCGGACGGCCAGCGACCGGGCGGCCGCCTCCGCCACCTGCTCGGCCACGGCCTTCAGCTGCCGCGCGCTGCCCGCGCTCAGGCCGGGGATCTGCGCCAGCTCGGCCTCGGACCGGGAGCGGACCGCACCGATCGTGGTCAGCCCGGCCTTCTCCAGCGGCCCGGTCCGGATCTTCGTGCCGCCCGCGTCACGCAGCGCCGAGACCGGCAGCGTCTCCAGGTGCCGCGCCAGCAGCTGGTCGCGTTCCCGCAGGTAGGCGTCGCGCGCCTCGCCCCGAATGTGCCGATCGCCGTCCGCGACCCGCTCGGCGGCGTCCCGCAGCCGGCGTCCCGCGGCCAGCACCTGCCGCGCTTCCGCCCGCTCCACCACGCGCTACAGGCTACGTCCCTCGCGCCGGTTTAGCCTGTCGGGATGACCGAGCTGGTGAGTGCGCGCTTCGAGGTCCTGGACGAGCGATTCGAGGGGATCCGCGGTGACCGGTGGATCGAGCGGCTGCACACCGGCTGCCGCTGGACGGAGGGACCGGCCTACTTCCCGGCCGGCCGCTACCTGGTCTTCAGCGACATCCCCAACGAACGGATCCTGCGGTACGACGAGACGACCGGCGTGGTGGGCGTGTTCCGCGAGCCGTCCGGGTACGCCAACGGTCACATCATGGACCGGGCCGGGCGCCTGGTCAGCTGCGAGCACGGCAACCGGCGCGTCACCCGGACCGAGCACGACGGCAGCCTCACCGTGATCGCGGACCGGTTCGGTGGTAGGCGCCTGAACAGCCCGAACGACCTGGTCGAGCACTCGGACGGCGCGATCTGGTTCACCGACCCGAGCTACGGCATCGACAGCGACTACGAGGGCCACAGGTCGCCCAGCGAGATCGGCGCCTGCAACGTCTACCGCGCGGACCCGGCCACCGGCGGGGTGCGCCTGGTCGCGGGCGACTTCGACCGGCCCAACGGCTTGGCGTTCTCCCTCGACGAGTCGTTGCTGTACGTCGTGGACACCGCGCGCCGGCACATCCGCCGCTTCCGGGTCACCGACGAGGGCACGCTGACCGGCGGCGTGGTCTTCGGCGTCTGCGACGCCGGCAGCTTCGACGGGCTGCGCCTGGACTCCGGCGGCCGGGTCTGGGCGGCCGCGAGCGACGGCGTGCACTGCTTCGACCCGGACGGCACGCTGATCGGCAAGCTGCACGTGCCGGAGGGCGTCTCCAACCTCACGTTCGGCGGCCCGAAGCGCAACCACCTCTACCTCACGGCGACCACCTCGCTCTACGCCATCCGCCTCACGGTCAGCGGCGCGCGGCCGCGCTGAACGTCCGGCGGTACGCGCTCGGCGCCACCCCGATCGCCGCGTGCAGATGCTGCCGCAGCGACGCGGCCGTGCCCAGCCCGCACCGCCGGGCGATCTGGTCCACGTTCAGCGACGTGCTCTCCAGCAGCTGACGGGCCAGGTCGAGACGCCGTTGCAGCAGCCAGCGGTTCGGGCTGACGCCGGTCTCCTCGCGGAAGCGGCGGGTGAACGTGCGCACGCTCATCCGCGCGTGCCCGGCCAGCTCCGGCAGGGACAGCGGCGAGTCCAGCCGTTCCAGCGCCCAGCTCCGGGTCGCGGCCGTGTCCGCGCCGGCCGGGGAGACCGGGACCGGCCGCTCGATGAACTGCGCCTGGCCGCCCTCCCGCCAGGACGGCACCACGCAGCGGCGGGCGGTCCGGTTCGCCACCTCGCTGCCGTGGTCGGTGCGGATGATGTGCAGGCACAGGTCGATCCCGGCGGCCACGCCGGCCGAGGTGAGCACGGGGCCGTCGTCGACGAAGAGCACGTCCGGGTTCAGCCGCACCCTCGGGTAGAGCCGCCGGAACGTGTCCACCCACCACCAGTGCGTGGTGGCCGGGCGGTCGTCGAGCAGGCCGGCCGCGGCCAGCACCATCGACGCGGTGCATATCGACACGATCCGAGCACCACGCGCGTGTGCGGCCCGCAGCGCGGCCGTGACCGCGGGATCCAGCGTGCCCTCCTCGACCGGCGGCCCGGAGTCGACGCCCGGCACCACGATCGTGTCCGCCGCGTCGAGCAGGGACAGGCCGGTGCCGTCCTCCGGCGCGATCAGGATGCCCGCGCCGGCCAGGATCGCCCGGCCGTCCGGCGTGCAGACCCGGGTGCGGTAGAGGCGGTGGCCGTCCGCGTCGCGCGCGGACCGGAACAGCTGCACGGCCGTGCCCAGGTCGAACGGCACGACGCCGGGCAGCGCGAGCACGGCAACCAGGTGCCGGGAGTCGGAGGGCATGGCCCAATTCTTGCGCACGATGGCCTGCGGGCCACTAGTGAGGATCAACGCGGAGCCCGAGACTCGGTACTCGTGCGCTCTCATCGGATTCACCCCGCCTGGTTCGTCGCGGTCGTCGCGTTCGTGGCGCTGGTCGGCGCGGCCGGCTTCCGCGCCACGCCCGGCGTGATGCTGCACCCGCTGCACGCCGAGTTCGGCTGGCCGCTCGCCGTGATCTCCGCGGCCGTCAGCGTCAACCTGCTGCTCTACGGCCTGACCGCGCCGTTCGCGGCCGCGCTGATGGACCGGTTCGGCATCCGCCGGGTCGCCGCGGTCGCGCTGCTGCTGGTCGCGACCGGCAGCGGTCTCACCGTGTTCATGACCGAAAGCTGGCAGCTGCTGCTCTGCTGGGGAGTGCTGGTCGGCCTCGGCACCGGCTCGATGGCGCTGTCGTTCGTGGCGACCGTGACCGGGCGCTGGTTCGTCGAGCGGCGCGGCCTGGTCACCGGCGTGCTGACCGCGGGCGGCGCGGCCGGGCAGCTGATCTTCCTGCCGGTCCTGGCCGTGCTGGTGCGCGACAGCGGCTGGCGGACCGCGTCGCTGACCGTCACCGTGGCCGCGCTGCTGGTCGTACCGCTGATCTGGTTCTTCCTCCGGGACCACCCGCGCGACCTGGGCACGACCGCCTACGGCGCTTCCACGGAAGATCAAGAGCAGAGACCCCAGGGCAACGCGGCGGTACGGGCGGTGCGCGCGCTCGGCGCCGCCTCGCGTACCCGCGCGTTCTGGTTGTTGGCCGGTGGTTTCGCGATCTGCGGCGCGACCACGAACGGGCTGGTCGGCACGCACTTCATCCCGGCCGCGCACGACCACGGCATGGCCGAGACCGCGGCCGCGGGCCTGCTCGCGCTGATCGGGGTGTTCGACATCGTCGGCACGATCGCGTCCGGCTGGCTGACCGACCGGTTCGACAGCCGGATCCTGCTCGGCGCCTACTACGCGCTGCGCGGCCTGTCGCTGCTGGTGCTGCCCACGCTGTTCGCGGCGGACAGCGGACCGAGCATGCTGGTCTTCATCCTCTTCTACGGCCTGGACTGGGTGGCGACGGTGCCGCCGACCGTGGCGCTGTGCCGCACCTACTTCGGCGCGGACGGCGCGGTCGTGTTCGGCTGGGTCTTCGCCTCGCACCAGGTCGGCGCCGCGATCGCGGCGACCGGGGCCGGTCTGGTCCGCGACCGGCTCGGCGAGTACGACCTGGCCTGGTACGTCGCGGGCGCGCTCGCGCTCGGCGCGGCCGTGCTCTCCCTGCTGCTGTTCCGCACCCGCCGCCACGACCGGGTCACGCCGCCGGTCGACGGGCTCGAGCGGCCGGGCCGATGGGCGCTGAAGACCACGTAGAAAGACCCGAGTGACGAGGCGGCGACGGGGGTAGAACTGACACCATGGAGCACTACACGATCGCCACCGTCGCGGAACAGTACTCGGATTTCCGTCGCGTCCTCTGGACCGGCAAGCACACCCAGGTCGTGATCATGACGATCCCGGCCGGCGGCGAGATCGGTGAGGAGGTCCACGAGGTGGACCAGATCCTCACCTTCGTCAGCGGTGTCGGCCAGGCCAAGGTCAGCGGCCAGACCCGCAAGGTCAGCCAGGGCGACATGGTCATCGTCCCGGCCGGCGCCAAGCACAACTTCACCAACGAGGGGCCGAACCCGCTCGTGCTCTACACGGTCTACGGCCCGCCGGAGCACGCGGACGGCGCGGTCCACGCCACCAAGGAGGAGGCGGACGCGCTGGAGGAGGCCGGCAAGGACGAGCCGCCGTCCAAGTGAGCTCTAGCTGACGATGTCGGTGTCGCCCGCGACCGCGCACTGCATGAGCGCGGCGTTGGCGGCGAGCTCGCGGGACGCCACGGAAGCCAGATCAAGCTCCCGTTCGGCACCGCCGACGTGCAGCGCGCCGTACATGGCGATCGCCACGTCGGCGGTGCCGCCCGCGTTCAGGTGGGTCAACAGCAGGTCGCTGACGTACTGATCGCTGACCGAGCCCGGGCCCGGGTGCCGGTAGGCGATGAGCCGCCGCCACAGGTTGCCGGTCTCGCCGACGAACGTGCGGTGCCCGCAGATCGAGTCCATCCAGGTGAAACGGTAGAGACCGGGCCGGTCCGGCAGCACCGGGAACGCGAGCCGTCCCAGGCCGTCCACCGTGATCTTCCCGGAGTGCCGCCAGTGCATGACGATGCGCAGATCCACGGTCCCGCCCTTGGGCATCGGCGTGTCGTATCCGCGGTAGCCGGCGCCGAGGTGCGGCCTCTCCACGGTGGCCGCGCCGGCTGCGAGCAGCTCGGCCAGCGGGTCGGTGTGGTTGCCGGGCATCGAAGCGCCCCCTTGTCTCCGGGCGCGGCCGGTGGGCCGCGGCGCCGGACAGGTCCTGCCGGTCGGTGGAGACGGCGCCCGATGGTGCCGGACGGCCGCGCAAGGCTGATTCTGCTCGCGTTCGCCGCGCCCGAACTCCGCTGAGCGGTTCGCATGCCCACCGGCTCGGTGAGCAACCATCGGCTATGCGGCCGACGGTTCCGACCTTCGGCCACCCTCGGTGTCGAACATTCGCCTTAACTCGATCCGGCCCCGAACGACTGCGGCACGCAGCCGTTCGGCCGACGTCTCCGGCGGGGCGGTGGCAGGAATCCGCAGTTCAACGCCGGTGAGGTCACGGCGGAGCCAGTCGCGGATCGACTCGTGATCACGGAGAGTGCCGTCGTGATCGGCAACGTTCCATGCATCGGACAGGTACGGCGTGTTGTCACGGCCGAGCGCGGCCCACAGCCCGGCCCGGCGGGTCAGGCAGGCCGGGCAGTGCCCGCAGTGGGCGGTGGCGGGGCACGGCGCCCGCGTGCAGCTGATCGTCCGGGTGAGCACCGGTGCCGGCAGCCCGGCCCGCAGCCCGCGCCGGAAGACCTCACCCGAGGTGACCAGCAGGTACGGATTGATCGCGCCGACCGGGGGCGGGTCCATGCCCGGCGGCAGGCCGAGCGCGCGCAGCACGTGCGCGGGGGCCGGGCCGGCGTCGTATGTGCCGTGACTCAGCCGGACCGGTCGCGTCGCTATCGACTCGACCGCGGCGAACAACTCCCGGATGCGCCGGGAATGACCGTCCGTGGTCTCTCCGGGCCCGATCAGAATCAGCGGGTACGGACTGGCGCGCGCCCGCTCGGCTGCGTGCACGACCGAGTCGGGGTCGCCGGTGAATGGCACGATCTCCTCGGCCACCAGCACCTCCCTCAGAGCCCGCACAGACGTGGGAGCCGGGCTGCGGCGTGGCCCGGGCTCCGCCTGGCCGCACGTCGCGATACAGGCTCTCGCCCGTCGCCGACCATAGTAAATACCCGTAGTCATTGGCTAGTGTCGCTCAGTCGCCGGAAGCTGAACAACATGGGAATTGCGTGAAACGCTTCTTCCAAGGCGTCCGAAACGGGACATGTGCGAATCGGCATTTTATGTTGTCAATGCCGCGTCCCGCACTCGAAAATGCTTCGGTGACGAGCCAGCCGCCGCCGACCGATCCACCCCCGCGCCCCTCGATCAACCAGGCCTCGCGCCGATACCGTGGCGCCCCCGGCCGCAACGTCACCCCGAGTCCGCGCCCGTCACCGGTGTCCGCCGGGCCGATGCCGGCCGCACCGCTCGCCGCCACGCCGTCGGAGCCCTGCCCCGATCGCCGCCTCCACGACCGCCGCCTGCTGTTCCTGCACCGCCTGCGATACGCCGCGGTCACGCTCGCCCTGATGGTCGCCACCGGCGCCACGGTCGCGCTGATCTGCACACACGGCTGACCGCCGCTCGCTCAGCGGATCCAGCGTGAGCGCGGCGGTCCAGCTGAACGCCGGTGCGCCGGGCTCTTACGCGCGGCCGGGCTCTTACGCGCGGCCGGGCTCTTACGCGCGGCCGGGATCGGCCGCGGCGAGCATGCGGACCGCGGCTTCGACGTGCGCCGGGAGCGGCCGGCGGTGCCGGAGCACCCACGGCAGCAACCGCACCGCGTCGGCCAGCCCGGCACGGGCGGCACCGCCGGCGCGCCAGGCCGACCGGGCCGCCGAGGCCGCGACCGGCAGCGGGCGGCGCAGCCACGAGGTGAGCAGATCGTTGCGGGCCTGCCGGCGCCGGCGGCTCTCGACGTCACGTCCCGCCGGGAGCGGCAGGTGCCGGACCGTCAGCGCCGGTACGTACGCCAGCCCCCACCCCGCCGCCGCGAGGTCCATGGCGAGGAGCGCCTCCTCGCCGTACACGTGCAGCGTGGGGTTGAATCCACCGGCCGCGAGGAACGCGTCCCTGCGCACCACGGCCGCGCACGCGAGAAAGCCGAGCACCTCCGGCCCGGGCAGATCCGTGGGCGTGCCGAGCGGCGCCGCCTCCATCGCCGCGGAGATCGGATCGCCGCGTCCGTCCGCCCCGACCAGCACCTGCCCGGTCAGCAGGGCCGCACGCGGATGCGTGTCCAGCAGCGCGGCCGCCTTACCCAGCGACCCCGACTCCCAGTACGAGTCGTCGTCCGCGAACGCCACATAGGGCGTCTCCGCCAGCTCCACACCGGCATTGCGCCCGGCCGCACCCAGATTCGTGGCCGACCGCACCACGTGCACATGCGGCAGCGCCTCCGAGACCGCGTCCGCCGTCCCGTCCTCCGACCCGTTGTCCACCAGGATCACCGGCGCCTCATGCCTCGGCAGATAGCGCAGCAGCTGCTCACGCCGATTCCGGCTGGCCACGACAACGGTCACGTCACCCACCGAACCGACCTACCCGAAATTTGCCCGCATATGCAGGACGACCCACACCGGACAACGCACCGCGCCCCGGCGTCAGCAGACGGGAGGCACGGCCATACTCTCGGCCCGGCAGCGCATCGCGCCCCGGCGTCAGCAGACGGGAGGCACGGCCATACTCCCGGCCCGGCAGCGCATCGCGCCCCGGCGTCAGCAGACGAAAGCAACCAACCACGGCCCGCAACCCGGCCACGCAAAGCGCCCACCAGACCGTGGGGAGTCCGGGGGTCGCCCCCGGAGCTAGCGGAGAGGGGCCGGTGCGGGCCGGCCCCTCCCCTGTGGGAACTGCGCGGGGGTTAGGCGACCGCGCAGGCTGTGCCGTTCAAAGTGAACGCGCCCGGTTCCGTGAACGCGCTCGTCGAGCTGGCCTGGAACCCGAACGTCGCGGAGCCACCGGCGGCGATCACGCCGTTCCAGGCGATGTTCTTCGCAGAGACAGTCTGCCCGTTCTGCGTAACGGTGGCATTCCAAGAATTTCCGATCTGCTGCCCGGACGGAAGCGTGAATCCGAGGTCCCAGCCGTTGATCGCGGCGGTGCCGGTGTTCCGCACGGTCACGTTCGCGGTGAAGCCGCTGTTCCAGGCGTTCGTCTCATAGGCGATCGTGCATCCCCCGGCCGGACCGGGCGGCGGCGAGGTCGTGCTGGGCGGCGTCGGGGACGAACTGGTGGGCGGCACCGTTGTCGGATTCGTGCCCGGACCGTTGACCGAGGCCGAGAACGAGTTGACCGCCAGGCCCGCGCCGCCGATCCACGGCTCGAAGCCGGCCTGGATGCTGGTCAGGTACCACGAGTTGGTGATCGCGCCCCGGTTGCGGATGTCGTTGATGAAGTCCAGCACGCTGAAGTCCCAGGACGTGATCGCGGACGGCGCCAGGTACGAGATGACGTTGTTCGACCCGTTGCTGCCCTGCCAGACCTCCCAGGTCCGGCCGCCGACCGTGGCGCTGCCGACCGGCGAGCCGATCGGCTGGATGTTCCCCTGCCGGTTGAACCAGATCATGATCTCCATCTGGTTGACGCCGTCTCGTTTCGGCGACGGGTCGAGCCAGATGTCGTACGACGCGTTGTAGGTGGCGCCGTTGACGAACGTGTAGTCGATCGAGCTACGCGCGTTGTTGATCGCGCTCACCTGGATCGGCAGGTTCGTGCCCGGCGAGCAGTTCGTGTAGTGGCAGCCGAGGAAGACCGACGGGTACGACACCGGCGCGCCGCTGGTGTTGCCGACGCCCTGCTGCCGCGTGATCGAGAAGCCGTTGTCGGTCACGTTGATGCACTGCTCCGCCGAGGTGCCCCAGCGGTTGTTCTGCACGACATACCGGTTCTGGATCGTGGTGGAGCCGTACTGCGCGCAGATCTCGGTGGCCGCGTTGGCGGCACTGTTGATCACGAACGCGGTGGCGGTGCCCGCCAGTAGCAGCGCGGCCGCCGCGATGGCGCGGATCGGTCGTTTCATGGGTAGAGTCCTCACGAAGGTGTCCGTGGAGCCGGATGGTGGGGTCCGTTCGCACCCCGGGGTTCGAACGCCCGTCGATGTGACGAGCCGTTGAAACGGTGCAGCGCCTGTTGAACCGGCGCAGGCTGGGCGACCAGCACCGGGAGCGCTCCCAGGGGCCCTCACAGATTTACACGCCCGAAAACCCCAGGCAACCCACAGGCGCCTTTTCTTCTTCTTAAGTCCAGTTCCCCGCGCGGGCTTGACGCCGCGCGGGGCTACGAGAGCAGCGCCCGCGCCGCCCGCACTCCCGCGAGCCCGCGCCGTAGCGCATCCAGCACGCGCTCCTCGGTGGTCCCGTTCACCCGCGCTGCCGGGATAGAGATGCTGATCGCGTCCGTGGCCGGCGCCCGCAGCGGCACCGTCATCGCGAAGCAGACGATCCCGTCCGTGTTCTCCTGCCGGTCCACCGACCATCCCCGCGCCGCGATCGCGCTCAGTTCCGTGCGCAGCGCGCCCGGGTCCGTGATCGTGTGCGCGGTCAGTGCCGGCAGCGGCCGGGGGAGCAGCGCGTCGACCTCGCCGGCCGGCAGTCCGGCGAGCAGTGCCTTGCCGAGCGCGGTCGCGTGCGCGGGCAGGTGCCGGCCGATCGCGCTGTAGAGCCGCAGCGGGTGGATCGACTCGCGCTTGGCCATGTAGACCACGTTCGGACCGTCCAGCCGGCCGAGGTGCACGGTCTCGCCCAGTTCCTCGGACAGCCGGTCCAGCACGGTGGCGAGCAGGCCGACCGCGTCGTCCGCCTCGATGTAGGCGGCACCGACCTGCAGCGCGCGCATGCCGAGGCCGAATCGGGTGCCGGTCGGGTCGGTCGTCACCCAGCCGCGCCGCGCCATGGTGCGCAGGATGCCGTGCAGCGAGCTCTTCGGGATGTCCAGGTCGCGGGCCAGCTCGACCAATGAGCGGCCGGGGTGGGCGGCGAGCCGCTCCAGGATCTCCAGCGTCCGGTCCGCGGACTTCACCGGCTGCCACTCGTCTGTCACGGCGCTTCCCTCCTGCACAGGCCCATTGTCGCCAGCCTTGACACAGGGCGCGGTCCGAGGGCTATGGTCACATACGTGACTGACGTTCGCCATCTTGAACAGACGATCGAGGCCGGGCGCATCCTGCCGGTGGTCGTGCTCCACGACGCCTCCGCGGCCGACGGGCTCGCCGACGCGCTGCTCGCGGGCGGCCTGCGCAGCGTCGAGGTGACGTTCCGCACCGACGCCGCCGCCGACGCGATCCGGGCCATGGCCCGCCGCGAGGAGCTGCTGGTCGGCGCCGGGACGGTGACCCGCGTCGAACAGGTCGACCAGGCCGTGGAGGCCGGCGCGAAGTTCGTGGTCAGCCCGGGTTTTTCTTCGCGAGTGGTTGAGCGCTGCAAGACCCTCGGCGTCCCGATCTTCCCGGGCATCGCCACCGGCACCGAGATCCAGATGGCGCTGGACGCGGGCCTGACCACGGTCAAGTTCTTCCCGGCCGAGCAGCTCGGCGGCGCGCCGATGATCAAGGCGCTCTCCGCGCCGTTCGCCAATGTTCGGTTCATCCCGACCGGCGGCGTGACCACGAAGAACCTCGCCGACTACCTGGGCCTGAAGTCCGTGCTCGCGGTCGGCGGCACCTGGATGGTCGCCCCCGACCTGCTCGCCGCCCAGGACTGGGCCGAGGTCGCCGCCCGCACCGCCGCCGCGCTCAAGGAGGCCGCCGCATGCTGACGATCAGGGAGAACGCCGCGTTCGACGCGGTCAGCCTCGGCGAGATCATGCTCCGTCTCGACCCGGGCGAGGGCCGGATCAAGACGGCGCGCTCGTTCCGGGCCTGGGAGGGCGGCGGGGAGTACAACGTGGCCCGTGGCCTGCGCCGCGCGTTCGGCAAGCGCACCGCCGTGGTCACCGCGTTCGCGGACAACGAGGTCGGCCGGCTGCTGGAGGACCTGGTGCTGCAGGGCGGCGTGGACACGTCGTTCGTGCACTGGGCGAAGTACGACGGCATCGGCCGGACCGTGCGGAACGGCCTCAACTTCACCGAGCGTGGCTTCGGCGTTCGCGGGGCGGTCGGCGTCTCCGACCGTGGCCTGACCGCCGCGTCCCAGCTCAAGGCGTCCGACGTGGACTGGGAGCACCTGTTCGGCACGCTCGGCGTCCGGTGGCTGCACACCGGCGGCATCTACGCCGCGCTGTCCGAGACCACGCCGGACGTGATCGAGGCCGCGATGGAGGCCGCGCACCGGCACGGCACGATCGTCTCCTACGACCTGAACTACCGGCCCAGCCTCTGGCAGGCGATCGGCGGGAAGGACCGCGCGCAGGAGGTCAACCGCCACCTCGCACGGTACGTCGACGTGATGATCGGCAACGAGGAGGACTTCACCGCGAGTCTCGGCTTCGAGGTGCACGGCGTCTCGGAGAACCTGGACAACCTGGAGACCGCCGCGTTCCGCTCCATGATCGAGGCGGCCGTGAAGGACTACCCGAACTTCCAGGTCGTCGCGACGACGCTGCGCACCGTGAAGACCGCCACGGTCAACGACTGGGGTGCGATTGCCTGGCAGGACGGCACGTTCGCCGAGGCCACGCACCGTCCCGGACTGGAGATCATGGACCGGGTCGGCGGCGGCGACAGCTTCGCGTCCGGCCTGATCTACGGGCTGCTCGAGGGCTTCGGCATCGAAAAGGCCGTGGAGTACGGCGCCGCGCACGGCGCGCTGGCCATGACCACGCCCGGTGACACGTCGACGGCCTCGCTGCGTGAGGTCGAGGCGCTGGTCGGGGGCAGGGGCGCGCGGGTCCAGCGATAGAACTTCCACGTCTGGTGGCCGCGTGTTGAGCTGCGCAAATATGCGAACCCGTGGTCACCCGACGGCAGGACCGGTCATGGGCCTCTACCATGGTGCCGTTCGCGGCGAGTAATCTCTTGGCTTCAACGCGTGCCCACCCCTCGGAGGCGTCGCTCACATGGCCGGTACCACCCTGCGGATCCTGATCGTCGGCGCCGGCATCGCCGGCCTCGGGGTCGCCCGGGCCCTGCGTTTGGCCGGTCTCCGGCCCGACGTCGTCGATCGCGAGCCGCCCTCGGCCGGCCCCGGCGCCGCGATATTCCTCCCCGGTAACGCCACCCGCGCGCTCGCCGGGCTCGGACTCACCGGCCCGCTGCGTCCGCTCGGCGCGGTCATCCACCGTCAGTCCATCCGCGACTCCGCCGGTGAGCCGCTCTGCGAGCTGGACCTCGGCGCACTCTGGGACGGCGTCGGCGAGTCCCGCGCGCTGCCCCGCGCCGACCTCCAGCGGGTGCTCGTCACCGCGGTCGGCGGAGTCGTTCGTCACAACACCGCGGTCACCGGCCTGGAACTCGACGAGGGCGGCCCGGTCAAGGTGGACTTCGCGGACGGCACCCGCACGGAGTACGACCTGGTCATCGGTGCGGACGGCCGCCGCTCCACGATTCGCGCGCTGGCCGGCCTCGGCGGCACGGCCCGTCGCACCGGCCAGTTCGTCTACCGCAGCGTCGTGCACGGCGGCCCGCCGCTCGCGGACTGGACCGGCCTGCTCGGAGCGCACTCCAGCTTCGTGGTGATGCCGATGGGCGACCGCCGGCTGTACTGCTACGCACACGAGACGGTCCCGGAGCACGCGACGCTGCCGGACGACGGGCTCGGCCGGGTCCGCGAGGTCTTCGGCGGGTACGGCGGGCCCGTCCCCGCCGTGCTCGACGCTCTGGAGAAGGTGCAGCTCGCCGCGCCCGAGGAGGTCGAGGTCGCCGGCTGGTCCCGCGGCCGCGTGCTGCTGGTCGGCGACGCCGCGCACTCCACCTCGCCCACGCTCTCGCAGGGTGCCGCGATGGCGCTCGAAGACGCGATAGTGCTGGCCGAGGTGCTGCGCACGCACGCCGGCGATCTGCCCGCCGCGCTCGCCTCCTACGAGAAGCGCCGCCGCCCGCGCACCCGCTGGGTTCTGGACCGCACCCGCGATCGGGACCGCACCGGCGACGTCGCGCCCGACACGCGCGACCCGTTGCTGCGTAAGCGAGGCGACCGCATCTTCCGCGATTACTACGCACCCCTGCGCGATCCAGCGTAGAGGAAGCACACGCCGTCAACGGCGCGTTTGGTCACCCCGTGCCTACAGGGGCATCCGGAAGGATTATTCTGCCCGAGAGGTACGTCTGCAGATCAACTGTGCGTCGTGCCCACGTGGTGAGCTCGAAGACCGGAGGCTGCTCGTGACCACCGTCGCACCGAAGCCGATCGTCACCCGGCCCTGGCCGGTGCATAAACCCGTCAAGGGATCGGCGCTGGCGCGCATCCTGCGCACGACGGACGCGAAGCAGATCGGGATCATGTACTTGATCACGTCCTTCGTGTTCTTCCTGCTCGGCGGTCTGATGGCGCTGCTGATCCGCGCCGAGCTCGCCGCGCCGGGGCTGCAGTTCCTGTCGCCTGAGCAGTACAACCAGATGTTCACGATGCACGGCACGATCATGCTGCTGTTCTTCGCGACGCCGATCGTGTTCGCGTTCGGCAACTACATCGTGCCGATCCAGATCGGCGCGCCGGACGTGTCGTTCCCGCGGCTCAACGCGTTCGCGTACTGGCTGTACCTATTCGGCGGCACGATCACCATGGGCGGTTTCCTCACGCCCGGTGGCGCCGCCGACTTCGGCTGGTTCGCCTACACGCCGCTGTCCGACGGCATCCACAGCCCGGGCGTCGGCGCGAACATGTGGGTCGTCGGTCTCGCGCTGTCCGGCCTCGGCACCATCCTCGGCGCGGTCAACCTGATCACGACGATCCTGACGCTGCGCGCGCCCGGCATGACCATGTTCCGGATGCCGATCTTCACGTGGAACATGCTGGTCACCAGCCTGCTCGTGGTGATGGTCTTCCCGTTCCTGGCCGCCGCGCTCTTCGCGCTGGCCGCGGACCGCATCCTCGGCGCCCAGGTCTTCAACCCGGAGACCGGCGGGCCGATGCTCTGGCAGCACCTCTTCTGGTTCTTCGGACACCCCGAGGTGTACATCATCGCGCTGCCGTTCTTCGGCATCATCTCGGAGATCATCCCGGTCTTCAGCCGCAAGCCGATCTTCGGCTACAAGGGCCTCGTCGCGGCCACGCTGCTGATCGCCGCGCTGTCGATGTCCGTGTGGGCGCACCACATGTTCGCCACCGGCCAGGTCCTGCTGCCGTTCTTCAGCTTCCTGAGCTTCCTGATCGCGGTCCCGACCGGCATGAAGTTCTTCAACTGGATCGGCACGATGTGGCGCGGCCAGATCAGCTTCGAGACCCCGATGCTGTTCGCGATCGGCTTCCTCACGACGTTCCTCTTCGGCGGCCTGTCCGGCGTGCTGCTCGCCAGCCCGCCGATCGACTTCCACGTCTCCGACTCGTACTTCGTGATCGCCCACTTCCACTACGTGCTCTTCGGCACCATCGTGTTCGCCGTCTACGGCGGCATCTACTTCTGGTTCCCGAAGATGTTCGGCCGGATGCTGGACGAGCGCCTCGGCAAGCTGCACTTCTGGCTGACGTTCATCGGCTTCCACACCACGTTCCTGGTGCAGCACTGGCTCGGCAACGAGGGCATGCCGCGCCGCTACGCCGACTACCAGGTCAACGACGGCTGGACCGAGCTCAACATGATCTCGACGGTCGGCGCGTTCATCACCGGCCTCTCCACGCTGCCGTTCCTCTACAACTGCTGGAAGTCCTACAAGGCCGGCAAGCTGGTCACGGTGGACGACCCGTGGGGTCACGGCAACAGCCTCGAGTGGGCCACGTCCAGCCCGCCGCCGCTGCGCAACTTCGACCGCATGCCGCGCATCCGCTCCGAGCGGCCGGCCTTCGACGCGAAGTTCCCGGAGCTGGCCGCCGGGCACCAGTCCGTGGCCGGCCCGCCCGAGGGCGGCGCCAAGCCGCTCAGCGCCGAGTCCGACGGCGGCGCGACGTACCAGGAGAACAAGGACCACACGCTCGACAGCGACAAGTAACTCTCCCGCTGCTTCCCGGCCCCCACGCGCGTACCCCGCGGGTGGGGGCTTTTGCCTTTCCCGCTTTCCGGCGTGGCCGCTGCGCGGTCAGGGTTTTCGTCTGCTTGTGGCACCGGTCGTGTCGATCAAGAATGAGGGATGACGACCTTCTGGGCTGACGCGGACCGGCTGCTGATCCGCTACGGCGCGACGTTCACGCCGCGGATCATCGAGCGTGCCGAGGGCGCCTACGTCTATGACAGCGAGGGCCGCGCGATCCTCGACTTCACGTCCGGGCAGATGAGCGCGATCCTCGGCCACGCGCACCCGGACGTGGTGGCCACGGTCGCCTCCTCGGTCGCGTCGCTGGACCACCTCTACAGCGGCATGCTCAGCCGCCCGGTGGTCGACCTAGCGGCCCGCCTGGTCGGCACGCTCCCGGCCGGGCTGGACCGGATGCTGCTGCTCAGCACGGGCGCGGAGGCGAACGAGGCCGCGCTCAAGATGGCCAAGCTCGCCACCGGCCGGTACGAGATCGTCTCCTTCGACCGGTCCTGGCACGGCATGACGCACGGTGCCGCGTCCGCGACGTTCTCCGCCGGCCGGCGGGGCTACGGGCCGGCCGCGCCGGGCAACCTGGTGCTGCCGACGCCGAACGCCTACCGGTCGCCGTTTCGGAACCCGGACGGCACGTACGACTGGGCGGCCGAGCTCGACTACGGATTCGCGCTCGTCGACCAGCAGTCCGCCGGCAGTCTCGCGGCCTGCCTGGTCGAGCCGATCCTGTCGTCCGGCGGGATCATCGAGCTGCCGGCCGGTTACCTGCGCCGGCTCCGCGAGCTGTGCGACGAGCGCGGCATGCTGCTGATCCTGGACGAGGCGCAGACCGGGATCGGGCGAACCGGCACGATGTACGCGTTCGAGCGCGACGGCGTCGTCCCGGACGTGCTGACGCTCTCCAAGACGCTCGGCGCCGGACTGCCGGTGGCCGCGGTGGTCGCGAGCGCCGCGGTAGAGACGGCCTGCCACGAGCGCGGCTTCCTCTTCTACACCACGCACGTCTCCGACCCGCTCGCCGCCGCGGTCGCGCTGACCGTGCTCGACGTGGTCGAGCGGGACGGCCTGGTCGCGCGCGCGGCCGCGCTCGGCGGGCAGCTGACCGCGCGGCTGCTGGCGTTGCGCGACGCCTGCGAGGTGGTCGGCGACGTGCGCGGCCGAGGGCTGTTGCAGGGCATCGAGCTGGTCCGGGACAAGCAGAGCAGGGAGCCGGCCGAGGCGCTGGGCGCGGCCGTCACGTCCGCCTGCCTGGAGCGGGGACTGCACATGAACATCGTCCAGCTGCCCGGGATGGGCGGAATCTTCCGGATCGCGCCGCCGCTGACCATCACCGACGGCGAGCTGCACGCCGGGCTGGACATCCTGGAGGACGCGATTCGCGCCTGCACTGCGTGACCGGCTATGACTTTCGGCCGATGTGATCGGCCCGCTTCCCCTCCTCCGGACAGAGGTTTCCCGACGCGGAATAGGGCAACCTTGGATCTAGGACTACACTGCGTGTATACACGGAGGGTGTAACGCTATGAGCAGGCAGAACGCGATTCAGCAGATGTCGCTGCCCGGTGCGCCGCCGCGGGTAACGCAGACCGTGCCAGCCTCGATCGGCCTGCTGGCGGTGACCGGGTCGGCGGCCACCGCGACGCTCGCCGTCGTCACGGCCGGTGTCTACCGGCCGTCCGCGATCACGATAGCGGTCGGCCTGGTCGCCATGGGGGCGGTGGTCGGCGCCTGGTTCCTCGCCGGGCGCCGCGCGGCCCACCTGACGCCGCGCACGCTCTACGCGGTGGCTGCCGCCTGGGCCGCGCCGCTGCTGCTCGCGCGCCCGCTGTTCAGCGGCGACGTGTGGAGTTACCTGGCGCAGGGTGCGACCGCCGCGCTCGGCCTCGACCCGTACCGGTCGGGGCCGGCCTCCGCGCTCGGCGCCGACTCGGTCTTCACCGCGCAGGTGAGCCACTACTGGGCGGACACGCCCGCGCCCTACGGCCCGGCCTGGATGCTGCTGTCGCGCGGCGTGGCGCTGCTGACCGGCGAGAACCTGGGCGCGGGCGTCCTGGCGTACCGGTTGGTCGCGCTGGCGGGCGTGGTGCTGATCGCGTGGGCGCTGCCGCGGCTCGCGGTGCGCGCCGGCGGGTCCCCGGGCGTCGCGGTCTGGCTCGGCCTGCTCAATCCGCTGGTGCTGTGGCACCTGGTCGCGGGCGTGCACAACGACGCGCTGATGCTCGGCCTGATGCTGACCGGCCTGGAGCTGGCGCTCGCCGCCGTCGACCGGATCCACGCGGGCGGCGAGTCGGATCGCCTGGTCGCGCACCTGCGGCTGGCGGCCGGCGCGGTGCTGCTGACGCTCGCGGCGGACATCAAGTTCGTGGCCGGCGCCGCGTTCTGCGTCGTGCTGGTCGCGATCGCGCACCGTCTCGACCGGCCCGCCCCGCTGATGACCGGCGTGGTGACCGGCGCGGTCCTCGGCACCGGCGCGCTCTCCATGATCGCCGGCTTCGGCTGGATCACGGGCCCGCTGGGCTCGCTCTCCGTCTACAGCTGGATGGCGCCGACCACCGCCACCGGCCTGCTCATCGGCGCGGTCGCCGGCACCGGTGTCACCCCTGTCGCGGTGACCGTGGCGAACGCGATCGGTCTCGTCGTCTGCGTCCCGGTGGTGATCGGCCTGCTGGTCGCCATGTTCCGCCGCCGCCTGGAGCCGATCCGCGGCCTCGGCCTGATCTTCACGGCCGCGCTGCTCTGCGGCGCCGTCGTCCAGCCGTGGTACGTGTTGTGGGCCGTCCTTCCGCTCGCCGTCGCGGCCCGCACCCGCCGCAGCCGTCTCCGGGTGGCCGGGGTCAGCGCGCTGATCGCGGTGGCCCTGCCGCCGCTCACCGGCGGCGTGACCGCGATGATCGGCGGCTACGCCATCGCGGCCGTCGTGCTCGGCACCGCCGCCCTGCTGATACGCCGCCGCCTCGCGCGCCCGGCCGCCGTCACCCCGGTGCCGATCCCGGCGACGACCACGGTGCCGCGCCAGCCGGCCGTGCGCGAGCGCGAGCGCGTCGCCGCACAGCCGCGCACCTGACGGCGGCCCACTGCCAGCCTTCTGCCGGCCCGACTGGCAGCCGGGCTCATGTCCTGCCGGGTGCCGGTTCTCCGCCCGGCTGGCTGCCGGGTTTTTGCCATCAAGCCCTTCTTCCCGCTCCCGGCGTTGGCGCGTTCCGAGTGCTCCTGCGGGCACCGGTCCAATGCCACCTGGGTTAAGTTGATCAGGGGCGTCGACCTACGCTTTCGTAAGCACCTCGCCGGGATCCGCGCGACGCCGCCGGTCCACCTCTGCGCCTGGCTGGAGAGCTGGCGGGACTGGCCGCTGGTGCTGCGCGGTCGCCCATCCCTCGGACGGATTCCGTTGCCCGTCCCTTCGGGCCGGGAGCGCGGGCCCACCCAAGCCCGCGCGCGGCAACCAGGCGCCCCGCGCGCGGCAACCAGGCGCCCCGCGCGCGGCAACCAGGCGCCCCGCGCGCGAAATATCGCGACATCCGACCCTCCGGCGCGGACTACCCGCCCGCGAGGTGTCGCCGCCGCGACCTGAGTGATCAATCAGTGGAGCAAAAGATAGATCAAAAATCGAAGTTGATCGCTCTTTTGCTCCACTGATTGATCACTCAGGCGTCAGGCCCAAGGTCATCAGGGAATTCGTGGCGTCGCCAGGCAGGCGCTCGGCCGCCCTATTAGGAGATTTCGGGCATCAGGCGCCGGGGGCGCATCGGAGGGGGTACGGCTATGCCCGCCGCCGGCGGTGTTGCGGCGCCGGCGGCCGTGCGCGATGCGCACCGACAGCACAGGTGACCTCGGAACCTGGATCGAACCGACAGTATTCCTGCTGGCCAGAGGAGTGCGGCCGACCGCACTACTTCAAGATCGAAACAGGCTGAGTGGCATTGCGGCACCGGCCGGCCGCGGGCGGCGGCCTCCCTGCTGGTTCCGCCGTGGCCAGGCAAACCGTGATCAGGGCGTCCTCCATGTCGTTCTGACGACATGGAGGACGCCCTGATCTGGGGGCGAGAGCTGGACCGGTGCGCGCTCTGCTTACCCGAGAGCAGGCGGCCGGTGCGGTGGTTACGCCTTGGTGGGGAGTGGGGCCGGGGCGATCTCGGTGTGCCCGTGCGGCAGGGGTGCGCGGGTGCGGCGCACGACCGGGAGCGCGGCCAGCGCGATCAGCAGGCCGGCGAGGCCGACCGCGGCGAAGCCCCAGCCGCCGCCGAAGGAGTCGATGACCGCGCCGGTCAGCGGCGCGCCGATCGCCATGCCGACGGTCAGCGACGATCCGTGCAGGCCGAGCGCCTCGCCGCGGGCCGAGGCCGGGGCGAGCGCGCTGACCTGCTCCGTGGTGGCGGTGAGCGTGGGCGCGCAGAGCGCGCCGGCCGGGATCAGTGCGAGCGCCAGCAGCCACCAGTCGCCGCCGGCCAGGCCGACCGGGATGGTGAGCAGCGCGAGCCCGGCGAGCAGGGCGATCGCGCCGGCCGGGCGGGGCAGCGTGCCGTAGACGAAGCCGCCGGCCAGCGACGCCGCGGCCCAGACCCCGAGCACCAGTCCGGTCCAGTGAGCCTCGCCGCCGTCGCGGAGCACCGCCACGACCGCCAGGTCCGTGCCGGCCAGCACCAGCGTGGAGGCGGCCGCGATCGCGTACGCCATCAGCAGCGGCGGACGCAGCCAGGCGCGCCGCGCGACGGGCGGTGAGGCATCCGCGGGCGTCTCGTGCGCGGCGCGGACCGGCGGGTTCAGCAGCACCAGCAGCACGGCGGAAACGGCCAGCCCGCCGCCGATCGCGATCATGGCCGCGGTCGCCGAGACCGTGGTGGCCAGCAGCACCGCTCCGGCCGGGCCGGTCATGGAGGACAGCTCGATCGTCATCGCGTCCAGCGAGAACGCCTGCCGCCGGTGCTCCTCCGGCACCATCGCGGTCAGCGCCTGCCGGACGATCGAGAACGCGGGCAGCATCAGCAGGCCGCCCAGGGCCGCGGTGGCGAGCAGCCAGCCGAACGGCAGCCGCGGTGACAGCAGCCAGAACGCGCTGCCGGCCACGCCGGTGAGCACGATGACCGGGCGCATGCCGACGCGATCGGCCCAGCGGCCGAGCCACGGCGCGCCGATCGCGCTGCCCACGGTCATCGCGGTGCCGACCAGGCCTGCCGCGGCGTAGCCCCGGCCCTGCTCGTCGACGACGTGCAGGGTCAGCGCCATCGAGGTCGCGGTGATCGGGATCCGGGCGAGGAAACCGATCAGCAGCAGCGCGGCCACGCCGCGCAGTCGCAACACACTGCCGTACGCCCGAAGACCCATGCGGCCATGCTCGCGTCTGTTACGCCGGAAGTACCACTGGTTTACCGTTCATCGTGACGGACGCCTCGGCGAGCTGAGCCAGCGCGCTCTCCGTGGTCGCGGGTGCTACGCCCGCGGTCAGGCCGAGCAGCACGGTGGTGTCGAAACCGGCCGCGGAGGCGTCCAGCGCGGTGGCCCGCACGCAGTGGTCGGTGGCGATGCCGACCACGTCGACCGCGGTCACGTCCCGCTCGCGGAGCCACTCGGCGAGCCGCGCGCCGTCGGGCGTGGCGCCCTCGAAGCCGGAGTACGCCGCGGCGTGCCGGCCCTTGTGGAAGACCGCCTCGATGCGCGAGGTGTCCAGCGCCGGGTGGAACTCGGAACCGTCCGTGCCGGCCACGCAGTGGGCCGGCCACGAGTCGACGAAGTCCGGGTTCGCGGAGAAGTGCGCGCCCGGGTCGATGTGGTAGTCCTTGGTCGCCACCACGTGGTCCCAGCCGCCGCCGGTCAGCGCCTCGGATATGGCCGCGGCCACCCCGGCGCCGCCGTTCACGGCGAGCGAGCCACCCTCGCAGAAGTCGTTCTGCACGTCGACGATGATCAGAGCACGAGTCACGGCGGTGCCTTTCAGCTTGCGGAGACCATGACGACCGGGATCGCGGGATCGCCGGCCGAGAGCTTGAGGCCCTCCCACGGGATGGAGATCAGGCACTGGCGGAGATGCTCGCGCGCGTCGGCCAGCGTCGGCGCCGCCAGGAACTCGCCGTTCGCCACGTAGGAGTGCTGCAGCAGGCGGTCGTTGGGCAGGTGGTCCGGCACGCCCTGGGAGACCACGATCTCCTCGGTCGCGGTGCCGGTCGGCTTGTGCCGGCGCACCGCGGTCTTGCGGCCGCCGACCGTGCGCTTGTTCTCCGAGCGCTTCACGACCGGGCGGCCCTCGACCTCGACCAGCTTGTAGACCAGCCCGGCGGTGGGCGCGCCGGAGCCGGTGACGACGGAGGTGCCGGCGCCGTAGATGTCGACCGGCTCGGCCGCGAGCGCGGCGATCGCGTACTCGTCCAGGTCGCCGGAGACGACGATCTTGGTCTCCGTGGCGCCGAGCGAGTCGAGCAGCTCGCGGGACTGCTGGGCGAGCACGGACAGGTCGCCGGAGTCGATCCGGATCGCGCGCAGCTCGGTGCCGGCCGCCGCGATCGCGTTGCGGATGCCCTGACTGATGTCGTACGTGTCGACGAGCAGCGTGGTGCCGGTGCCGAGCGCCTTGACCTGCGACGCGAACGCGGCCGGCTCGTCGTCGTGCAGCAGCGTGAACGCGTGCGCGGAGGTGCCCGCGGTCGGCACGCCGTAGCGCAGCCCGGCCGCGAGGTTGGAGGTGGCGGTGAAGCCGGCCAGGTATGCCGCGCGGGCCGCCGCGGTGGCCGCCTCCTCGTGGGTGCGCCGCGAGCCCATCTCGATCACGCTCCGGCCGCGGGCCGCCGTGACCATGCGGGTGGCCGCGGCCGCGATCGCGCAGTCGTGGTTGAGCACGGAGAGGATCAGCGTCTCCAGCACCACGCACTCGGCGAACGTGCCGGCCACGGTCAGGATCGGCGAGCCGGGGAAGAAGAGCTCTCCCTCCGCGTACCCGTCGATGTCGCCCTTGAACTCGTAGGCCGCGAGCCAGGAGGCGGTCGGCTCGTCGACCACGTTCGTGCGGCGCAGGAACTCGATCTCGGCCGGATCGAAGCGGAAGTCCTTGATCATCTCGATCAGGCGGGTGGTGCCGGCGACCACGCCGTAGCGGCGGCCGGTCGGTAACCGCCTCGCGAAGACCTCGAACACGCACTGACGGTCGGCGGTGCCGTCGCTCAGGGCCGCGCTGATCATCGTCAGCTCGTAGTGGTCGGTCAGCAGCGAGGTGGTAGCAGTCACGTGGTCCAGCGTATGCCACCGGACGCGGTTAGCGCTGTGAGGAGTCTAACTCATTCTGAGATGGATTGAAGCGCGACCGGTAGTTCGGCGCGGCCGGTCACACCGAGCTTCACGTACACGCGCTGCAAATGGTTCTCCACCGTGCGGGCGGAGAGGAACAGCTGCTCCGCGATCTCCTTGCTGGGCGTGCCCGTCGAGGCCAGCTCCGCCACCTGCCGCTCGCGCTCGGTCAGCCGCACCCGGTCGACGCGCAGCGCGGGCGTGTCGATCAGCTGACAGCGCTGCTTCAGCTCGGCCAGCCGCGTGTTGACCAGCTGGGTCTGCGGCGAGCGCTGGTCGCGCAGCAGCCGGGCCGCGGTCGCGGTCGCCTCCGCCGCGTAGAGCAGGAAGTCCTGCCGGGCGAACTGATCCGCGACCCAGAGCAGTTCGGCCTCGGACTCGCCGGCCGCGGCCCGCGCGTGCCGGGAGAACAGCGACGGCATCGGGCCGCCAACCTGCCGGGCCAGCTCCGCGAGCCGCTCCGCGACCGTGACGCTGACGACCTCCGGGGCTGTGGTCGTGGTCCCCTTCGGCACGGACAGCGGCAGCGCTGGGAAGCCGAGCCGGACCAGGTCGTGCAGCGCGTACAGCTCGTGACCCGCCATCGCGTCCTCGCGCAGCCGCTCGGACAGCCGCCGCAGCGTGTCCACCGCCCCGGCCAGGTCACCGGCGGACGCGAGCGTCCACGCCCGGGCCTGTTCCCGCCACGGATACAGGATGATCATGTTGGTGCCGTGGGTACGGTCGGAGTCCGCCATCGCCTCGGCCGCGAGAGCCGCCTCGCCGCGCAGCGCCGCCGCCATCGCGCGCTCCGCGTGCGCGAGCCCGGCGAAGACCTTGCTGGCCGCCAGCATCGCGCAGGCCTGCAGGCTGTGCCGCAGCGCGTCGCCGGTCCGCCCGCGCAGCCGGGCCGCCTGGGCGCGCAGCACCGAGACGTAACCGGAGCCGAGCCGGAACTCGCCCGCGTCGGCCAGGTCCGCGAACTCGTCCGCCACGATCTCGTCGATGCTGCGCAGGTCGCCGCCGAGGATCAGCCGGGTGCCGCGGCCGAGCTCCATCGCGACCTTGATGTACGGCATCTCGGTCTGCCAGGACGCCAGGTCGGCGATCACCCGGGACGCGGCGCGGTCGCTGTCGGCCAGCTCGCCGCGTGCGGCCCGCAGGTGGGTGAGCATGCTGTAGACCAGCGCGCGGCTGATCCCGTCGGTGGCCGGGCGGTCCAGCACGGCCCGGCCGATGTTCAGCGCGTCCTCGTGCTCCATCTGGTGGAAGCGCATCATCGACTCGAACGCGCGCAGCCGGGAGCGGTGGTTGGCGTCTCTCAGCCCGCCGACCGCCTCGGAGATCTCCGTGATCGTCTTCTCCCGGCTCAGCCCCCAGAAGCAGATCAGGGCACGCGCCGAGTACCACCGGGTCTTGCGCTCGTCGGTGTGCGCCTCGTCCCAGACCGACTCGATCACCTCCACCGCGTCATCCGGCTGGTCGGCGAACATCAGCAGTGTGGCCAGCAGCTCCGCGGCCGGGAACCCGCCGCCCGCGTCCACCGCGGCCTTGGACAGGCGCAGCGCGAGCGGCACGTCGAACCGGCTGTACGCCTGCATGCCGGCGCCGAGCAGCAACGCCGGGTCCTTCGCGGTGCCGGAGTCGAGGCGCCACACCGCGACCCGGAGCAGGTCGTCGCGGCGGCGCGCGCCCACGCCCTCGACCGCGTCCGCGAGCTGCGCGGTGAGCCGGCGGCTGCGGCTGACCGGGCAGCGGCGGCGCACCACCTCGCCGTACAGCGGGTGGGCCAGGCGCACGTTGTGCCGCCGGTCGTCGGAGGTGACCCGGATCAGGCCGCGCTCCTCGGCGATCTCCACCTCGGCGGGCCGGATTATCTTCGTGAGCAGGTCCAGGCCGAGCGGCTCGCCGAGCGCGACCAGCTCCACCGCGGTCCGCACGTCCGGGCTGAGCCGGCCGATCCGGGTGTCGATCAGGTCGGTCAGGTCCGGCGCCAGCTCCAGCTTGCCGGTCCACCGCCACACGCCGAAGTGCTCGGTCATCTCGTCGCCGGTCTGTGCCGCGATCACCAGCTCGCGCAGGAAGAGCGCGTTGCCCAGGCACATCCGCCACAGCCGCTCCGCGGACGCGGACTCGATCTCGCCGCCGAGCATCTCGCCCAGCATGTGCGTGGTGTCCGCGATGGTCAGCGGCGACAGTTCCGCGTGGTCCACCAGATCGTCGGTCCACAGAGCCCGAATGGGCAGCGGCACCGGCTCCCCGCTCCGCAGCGTGCCGAGCACGGTGGCGTGACCGGAGCGGGCGATCAGGTAGACCAGCGCGGCCGAGGTGGGATCGAGCAGGTGCGCGTCATCGATCGCGAGCACGATCCGACGGCCGACCGCGCGCTCCACCAGGGAGTCCATCGCCCACCGCAGCAGCCCGGCCGGTGAGAGACCGACCGGCTGGTCGGCGGGGAGAACCTGTGCCAGACCTCCGAAGGGCAGGCCCGCGGTGGCGATGTTCGCTGACGCGTACCACGTCGCGTAATCGTCGCGGGGAAGGACGTCGACCCCCTCTCGGAGAAGTCGACTCTTGCCAATACCGGCGCTACCGCTGAAAATGAGGCCGCGTTCGCTTCCGCTGGTGGCGGCGGCGACGAGGCGCTGCAACTCCTGGGTCCGGCCGACGAAGCTCCACGGACGCACCCGAGCAGCATATAGACCGGGCATGGCTCCGCACAGTTACCGTAATGGCGGAATTGAGTAATGATCCACGAGTCCATTGAGTATCGCGGGACCTGTGGCGTGAGCGCGCCTTCACGTAGCGTCTCTCCCAGCCGCGGGGCGCACCGTCCCGCGGCCTGCCGCACCGACCGTGCCGCGGCCTGCCGCGAGGCTCACCATGCCGCGGCCTGAATCCGGCGAACATCCGTTGAGGAGCCGCACCATGCAGCAGAGCGGGCCGACCCAGGCGCAGAACACCGTGCCACCGGCGCCGAAGCAGCGGAAGCCGACCCAGGCGCAGAGCAGCGTGCCGGTGGGACCGAAGCAGGGAAAGGCGTCACGCCCGCGGGCCGCGCACACCGACCCGGTCCCGGACGAGCCGATCGCGCTGATGATCCTCGGCGCCCGGGACAGCGGCCGCGGCGGCGTGCTCGGCGCGCTGCTCGACTCGGCCGGGCCGCTGCTCGACCGGCCGGACGACAGCTACCTGGTCGTGACGTACGGGCACAGCCGGGACATCTGCGCCTACGTGCCCGGCAACCGCCAGCCGCAGCCGTTCACGCCGCCACCGCCGGGCGAGGAGTCCGGCGCCCGGCCGCCACGCCGCATCGAGCTGACCCTGCCGAACCCGCTGCTGCGTCACTTCGCACTGGTCGACACGCCGGACGCGGAGCGCCTCTCCGCCGCCGGCACCCGGATCCTGCTCGACGCGGCCACCCGCGGCGGCGCCGTGCTCTACGTCGTCTCGGCCGGCCACGAGCTGCTCCCGGCCGAGGCCACGCTCCTCACCCAGCTGCACCGGGCCGGCGTCGAGCTGTTCTTCGCGCTCACCCCGGCCGCGGACGGCACCTGGGGTGACGGCGCGATCGAGACCGCGATCAACGACGCGCGGGACGCCGTGATCGCGGCCGTCCCGGCCGCCGTGGACGCCGGCTGGCACACGGTCGACCCGGCCGTGGCCGACACCGCGTTCCTGCGCCGCGCGCTGATCGAGTGGTCCGGGCTGGAGGGCCTGGAGCGGGCCAGCTTCAATCCGCCGGTGCCGCCCGGCTCCGGCCGCACCGTCCGGGTCGCCTCCGACGCGGAGCGCTCCGGCTGGTCCGAGCGCCTGGACGACCTGACCCGGACGAACACGTCCCTGGTCCGCCAGCGGCTGGCGATCGAGATCGCCAACATCCACCTGCGCTGCGTGCAGGAGATCGTCTTCGGCGGCGGCTGTCCCGGGCTGCCCGGCGCGCTCGACCGGGAGATGGCCGCGCTGTCGCTCTCCGCGGTGGCCGAGTGCGACGCCGCGGCCGAGAAGATCATCGACGACCTGCTGGAACTGGTGCTGGCCGAGCCGGCCACCGAGGCGGCCCGCCGCCGGGTGATCGCGGCCGTCCGGGACGGGTTCGCCGACGACCGGTCCGCCCGCGACCTCGAGCGGGTGCTGCTGGTGACGAACACCGGCGGGGTGGCGACGGTGGCCGGCGAGGGCGCGGTGGCGGCGCTGGCGGCCTACCAGACGCCCGGGATCCCGCGTCCGCTGCCCGGGCTCGGCATCGGGCTGTCGGGCGCCTGCTACACGTACTGGCGGCATCCGGCGAACCGGGACAACAACCGCGCCCGCTCGTGGCTGCAGCTGGCCATTCGCGGCGTTGAGCTGGAGCTGCTCCGGGAGATCAGCCGGCGGTTCGAGGCCGTGCAGCGCTCGCTCAGCGCGGTCCTGTCGGACGCCGTCGACCACGGCATTCTGCTGAGTTGAGCGACTCGTCGTTCGGTCGGTTCCTCACCACAGCGGACTCGGTGGCACGATGGGGACATGGCGGCGCCGCAGATCGCACCGGTCGAAACGCCAGACATCGAAGAGCTCCCGGTCGAGGACCGTCCGTGGGTGACGATCGTCTGGGATGATCCGGTCAATCTCATGACCTATGTGACCTGGGTTTTCCAGAAGCTGTTCGGATACAGCCGGGAGAAGGCCGAGGAGCTGATGCTGGCGGTCCATCACAAGGGCCGGGCGGTGGTCTCGACCGGCGCCCGGGAGAGGATGGAGCACGACGCCTCCCAACTGCATGCCTATGGTTTGTGGGCGACGGTGGACCGGCAGTGACGGGAGGACGGTGAGCATGTTCCGGCGCCAGGGCACGCAGTGCGTGGCCAGTTTCGCCCAGGACGAGGTGCGCGTGCTGCGCAAGGTCGCGAGCGAGGTCGTGGGCCTGCTCACGGACGGCTTCGACCACGACGACCCGGTCGTCGACCGGCTCTTCCCGGCGATCTACCCGGATCAGCCCGCGGAGAGCGAGGAGGTCCGGCGATACACCGAGGGAGACCTCAAGACCGCGAAGATCGACCAGGCCGGCGCGATCCTCGCCGGGCTGCCCTCCGAGGGCGCCGGTGACGTGTCGCTGGACGCGGAGGAGGCCGAGGCCTGGCTGCGCGCGATCAACGACGCGCGGCTGGCGATGGGCATCCGGCTGGAGATCCGGCCGGAGACCGACCTCGGCGAGGAACTCGACGACGCGGTGCTGCACGACCCCACCTCGACCCGGGTCTTCCAGCTGTCGGTCTACGCGTACCTGGGGTACCTGCAGGAGTCGCTGCTGCACGCGCTGATCGAGGGGTGACGGGCGCCACGGGACCGCCGGGCGTGCCGCGAGCCAGGGTAAAGTGGCGGGCGTGCTGACCATTGACCGGGCGATCCTCGACGCGATCGTCGCGCACGCCCGCCGGGACCACCCGGACGAGGCGTGCGGCGTGGTCGCCGGCCCGGCCGGTAGCGACCGCCCGGTGCGGCACATCCCGATGGACAACGCGGCCCGGTCGATGACGTTCTACGAGTTCGACTCGATGGAGCAGCTGCGGGTCTGGCGCGAGATGGACGACCGTGACGAGGAGCCGGTGGTCATCTACCACTCGCACACCGCCACCGAGGCGTTCCCGTCCCGCACCGACGTCTCCTTCGCCGGCGAGCCCGGCGCGCACTACCTGCTGGTCTCGACGCGCGAGCCGGGCTCCGAGGAGATCCGGTCGTTCCGCATCGTGGACGGTGAGGTGACCGAGGAGCCGGTCGAGGTGCGGGATGGCACCATTGAATCCATGGAGCTGATGCCCCATGGTGCCTGATCCCCACGCCGTCCAGACGTTCATGTTCGGCCAGAGTCCGACGACGGTCGATTACGAGTGTCGGCGCTGATCCCGCGCGCCCCACAACCGTAATCGTCTTCCCTCTATCGTCGTCTGTCGATTCTTCCTTCAGGAGTACGCCATCATGGCCATCGAAGTTCGCATCCCCACCATCCTGCGCTCCTACACCGGCGGCGCGAAGGTCGTCGAGGGCTCCGGCGACACGCTCGCCGACCTGCTCACCGACCTCGACTCGCGCCACTCCGGCATCCGTGGCCGCCTGGTCACGCCGGAGGGCACGCTGCACCGGTTCGTGAACATCTACGTCAACGACGAGGACGTGCGCTTCCTCGGCGGCCTCGAGGCCAAGCTCTCCGACGGCGCGTCGGTGACCGTGCTCCCGGCCGTCGCCGGTGGGGCGTTCGGCTTCGCCGCCGCGGCCGCGCTGCTCGGCCACAACGGCCGATAAGAACCATGGCGCGGTACGACAGCCTGCTCGACCTCGGTGGCGACACGCCACTGATCGGACTGCCACGCCTGTCGCCGGTGGTGCCCGAGGGGGCGCCACCGGTCCGCCTGTGGGCGAAGCTCGAGGATCGCAACCCCACCGGCAGCGTGAAGGACCGCGCCGCCGCGTTCATGATCCGGGCGGCCGAGGAGGCCGGCCGGATCCGGCCGGGCGACACGATCCTGGAGCCCACCAGCGGCAACACCGGCATCTCGCTGGCCATGGTGGCGAAACTGCGCGGTTACCGCCTTGTCTGCGTGATGCCGGAGAACGTCTCGGCCGAGCGCATCCAGCTGCTCCGGATGTACGGCGCGGAGATCATCTTCTCGCCCGCGGCCGGCGGCTCGAACCAGGCCGTCGCCACCGCGAAGCAGATCGCGGCCGAGCACCCCGACTGGGTGATGCTCTACCAGTACGGCAACGAGGCGAACGCCCGCGCACACTACGAGACCACCGGCCCGGAGCTGCTGCGCGACCTGCCGTCGATCACGCACTTCGTGGCCGGCCTCGGCACCACCGGCACGCTGATGGGCACCGGCCGCTACCTGCGGGAGAAGGTCGAGGGCATCGAGATCGTCGCCGCCGAGCCGCGCTACGGCGAGCTGGTCTACGGGCTGCGCAACCTCGACGAGGGTTACGTGCCGGAGCTCTACGACGCCACCGTCCTCACTCGCCGGTTCTCCGTCGGCACCCGCGACTCGGTGCTGCGCACGCGGCAGCTCGTCGAGGTCGAGGGCCTGTTCGCCGGGTTCTCCACCGGCGCGGTGCTGCACGCGGCGCTCAACGTCGCGCACGAGGCCGTGAAGGCGGGCCGGCGCGCGGACGTCGCTTTCCTGGTCGCGGACGGCGGCTGGAAGTACCTCTCCACCGGCGCCTACGGCGGCACCCTCGCCGAGGCCGAGGAGTCCCTCGAAGGCCAGCTCTGGGCCTGATCACCGACTCATGATCGAGGCGTGCTCCGAGCCGTTCCAACGGCTCGGAGCACGCCTCGACATTGAATGTTGATCTTCCGGACCACCCGGAAACTGACAGGGAGGCCGCCTGCGGCCGACCGGTGCCCGCGGGAGCAAACGAAATCGACCACGCCGGAAGCGGGAAAACCAAGATCTGGATCTTTCGCTCCGTCTACGGCAGTGCGGATCCGGATCTTCCCGGTCCGTTCACAGCAGTGTGGACGCCAGGAGAGCGGTCGTCGCGGTGGCCAGCATGATCCAGGGCAGCCGGCGGCGGTGGACGGACAGGAAGGCGGCGACCGGGAATGCGATCCCGGTCACACCACAGGCGACCGTCGCGGGCTCGTGCCAGCCACCGGCCGTGTCGGTGAGGAGCGCGGCGAGACCGCGGACCGCGACCGCGAGTCCGAGCAGCGCGAGCGTTCCGGCCCAGCAGGAGAGCGTGAGCAGGCGGCGGGTGGACGGTTCCGGGTCGGTCTCCGCGGGCATGCGGAACGCCGGGCCGGTGACCGGTGCGCGCCGCTGATCAGGCAGATCGGTGGTCTCCGTGAACATCGGGAGCCAGCCGGTGGTGGGGGCGTCGGGCACGTCGTTACTCCGATCTCGGAATGGAGCTGTTGCCGCGCCGGGGGGAGAACTCCTCACCCTGTGCAACGCCGCATGCGCACGCCGCGTAACGATCACTGGCTCGCGAGTGTCCGGAACGCTTATCGCAATCCGTTGTCACCTTCGTGACAAGTTCGATCAGACCTTTATGTGCCGCGCTGGTCACGGCGTAGGCTGCGCAGCGTGGTGGATTCTCGACGGACGATCTCCGGTGAGGGTCCGTGCGGGCTTGTGTGTGGGAACGACCGGCCGTCGACAGCGCAGCGTGACAACGGGGTAGCAGAATGCGATTGACCGTGCTTGGCTGTGCCGGCAGTTTTCCCGGTCCCGAGTCGGCCTGCTCCGCGTACCTGCTCTCGGTCGACGGCTTCAACCTGCTGATCGATTTCGGTTCCGGCTCGATGAGCGCGTTGCAGCGCTACGCCGGGCTGCACTCGGTCAACGCGATCCTGATCAGCCACCTGCACTGCGATCACGTCCTCGACGCCTGCACCTACGTGGTGGCCCGGCGGTATGCGCCGGACGGCCCGCTGCCGCCGCTGCCGGTCTATGCACCGGACGGTGCGCCGGACCGCATCGCGACCGCCTACAGCCTCGACGAGGGCCCGGTCGACGACGTCTACACGTTCTACAGTCTGCAGCCCGGCACGTTCCCGATCGGCCCGTTCTCGGTCACGGTCGACCGGGTCAACCATCCGATAGAAACGTACGGCGTCCGTGTCGAGCACGAGGGCCGGGTGCTCGCCTACTCGTCCGACACCGCGCCCTGCGACTCGCTGCTGCGGCTGGCTCAGGGCGCGGACGTGTTCCTCTGCGAGGCCAGCTACCTCGACGGCGTCGACAACCCGCCCGACCTGCACCTCACCGGCCGGGAGGCGGGCGAGATCGCGGACAAGGCCGCGGTCGGCCGGCTGCTGCTGACCCATCTGGTCGCGGCGTGGGGGAGCGAGGCGCTCACCGAGGACGCGGCGCAGGCGGCGTTCAACGGCCCGGTCGAGATCGTGCGCCCGGGCGCGCGTTACGAGATCTGACATCAGCCATCGACCATGATGGCGTTTCTTGTGCCAGAGTTCGCCGTATGGACAACCTGCTTTCAGCTGCCGCACCGGCCGAAACCGCACGGTGAGCCCATGCGTATCGCGATCATCACGGAGTCGTTCCTGCCGGACGTCAACGGCGTCGCGCACTCCGTCGTGCGCGTCGCGGAGCACCTCGTCAGCAAGGGGCACGAGCCGCTCGTCATCGCACCCAACCCGTCGATGACGACCCGCCGCGTGCTGCCGGTCACCGACTATCCGGTGGTCCGGGTGGCGAGCTTCCCGATGCTGGGGTACAAGGATTTCCGCCTCGGACTCCCGGTGCCCAAGATTGCCGAGGCGCTCGATGCGCATCGACCCGACGTGGTCCACCTGGCCAGCCCGTTCTTCCTGGGTGGCCGCGGCTCGGTGCTCGCCGCCCAGCGCGGCCTGCCGACCGTCGCGGTCTACCAGACCGACGTGGCCGCGTACGCACGTCTCTACAAGCTCGGCTGGGGCGAGGCCACGGCCTGGAAGTGGATCAGGCAGATCCACAACACCGCCGACCGTACGCTGGCGCCCTCCACCGCGTCCGCCGAGGCGCTGATCGCGCACGGCGTCTCGCGCGTCTGGCTCTGGCGGCGCGGCGTGGACGTCGAGCGGTTCCGCCCGGACCACCGCTCCGAGCTGGTCCGCCGCGCGCTCGCGCCGAACGGTGAGCTGATCGTCGGCTACGTCGGCCGGCTCGCCGTCGAGAAGCGCGTCGACCTGCTGGCGAAGACCAGCCGCCTGCCGGGTGTGAAGGTCGTCATCGTGGGCGACGGTCCCGCGCGCAAGGAACTGGAGAAGGCGGTGCCGGACGCGCTGTTCCTCGGCGCCCGGCACGGCGAGCAGCTCGCCCGGCTCTACGCCAGCATGGACATCTTCGCGCACACCGGGCCGTACGAGACGTTCGGCCAGACCGTGCAGGAGGCGATGGCGTCCGGGCTGCCGGTCGTCGCGCCCGCGGTCGGCGGCCCGGTCGACCTGGTCAAGCCGGGGGTGACCGGCGAGCTGGTGCCGCCGGAGGACGCGTCCGCGCTGGCCGACGCGGTCGCCGGCCTGGTCGCGGACGACGAGCGGCGGGCCGAGTTCGGACGGGCCGCGCGGGCCACCGTGGCCCGCCGAAGCTGGGCGGCCGTTGGCGACGAACTCCTCGGGCATTACGCTGCCGTGGTCGCCGGTCCCGGTGTGCCGGCGCCCGTGCAGATGGCGGCCTGACGGCCGTGTCCATCTTGCACGTCAGCCCTGACCAGGAGGTTCTCCCGGTGTCGATCCCCGGCCAGCGCGCGTCGTCGGAACCCATGACGCCGCCGGGCGGCCTGCGCATCGTCCGGCTGGCGAACTTCGTCATGTCCCGCTCCGGGGGATTGCGCACCGCGCTGCGCAACCTCGGCGAGGGTTATCAGGACGCCGGGCACGAGTCGATCCTGGTCGTCCCCGGCAAGAAGGCCGGCGACGAGATGACGTCCTACGGGCGGGTCATCACGCTGCCCGGCACCATGGTCCCGCGGACCGGCGGCTACCGGCTGATGCTCGGCCGCCGCCGGCTCTCCAAGGTGCTGGAGGATCTGCGGCCGGACCGGCTGGAGGTCTCCGACCGGAGCACGCTGCGCTGGACCGGCGACTGGGCGAAGGCGCACGGCGTACCGTCGATGATGGTGTCCCACGAGAGCCTGGCCGGCCTGCTGACCGTGTGGGGAGTGCCGGCCGGCGCCGGCGGGCGCGTGGCGGACGTGCTGAACGCGCGGACCGCCCGCCAGTTCGACACGATCCTCTGCACCACCGCGTGGGCGGCCGCGGAGTTCAAGCGGATCGGCACGCCGAACCTGGTCGAGGTCCCCCTCGGGGTGGATCTCGACGCGTTCACCCCGAAGCATCACGACCCGGCGATCCGGGCCCGCTTCGCCCGGGACGACGAGGCGCTGCTCGTGCACTGCAGCCGGCTCTCCCCGGAGAAGCGGCCCGAGCTCGCGATCGACGCGCTCGCCGCGTTGCTGGCGTCCGGCGTCAAGGCGTCGCTGGTGGTGGTCGGCGACGGCCCGCGCCGCGCCGCGTTGGCCTACAAGGCGGCCCGGCTGCCGGTCCGGTTCGCCGGCTTCATCAACGACCGTGCCACCGTCGCCGGGCTGCTGGCCAGCGCGGACGTGGCGATCGCGCCCGGACCGGTGGAGACGTTCGGCCTCGCCGCGCTGGAGGCGCTCGCCTGCGGCACGCCCGTGGTGGTCAACGCGGCCAGCGCGCTGCCCGAGGTGGTCGGTGACGCCGGAATGGCGGTGGCCGGCACCGGCGGGGCGTTCGCCGAGGGCGTGAAGACGCTGCTGGCCCGCCCGGAGGACGAGCGCCGGGTGGCGGCCCGGGCCCGCGCCGAGGAGTTCGGCTGGCCCGCGGCGATCGAGGGTTTCCTGAAGGCGCACGACGCGGCGTCCACCCCGCGGGAGAAGGCGGCACCGAGCGCGTGAGGACCCGCGAGCGACGCGCGAAGGCCAGCGCATAGGCTTCCGCCATGGCTCGTCCCGATGGCAGAACGCCCGATCAGCTCCGACCGGTGACCATCGCCCGGCGGTGGAGTCCCAATCCGGAAGGGTCGGTGCTGGTCGAGTTCGGCGCGACCCGGGTGCTCTGCACCGCCAGCGTCACCGAGGGGGTGCCGCGCTGGCGCAAGGGCTCCGGCCTCGGCTGGGTGACTTCTGAATACGCGATGCTGCCCCGCGCCACCAACTCCCGGTCCGACCGGGAGAGCGTGAAGGGGCGGATCGGCGGCCGCACCCACGAGATCTCCCGCCTGATCGGCCGCAGCCTGCGGGCCTGCATCGACCTGCGGGCGCTCGGCGAGAACTCGATCGTGCTCGACTGCGACGTGCTCAACGCGGACGGCGGCACCCGGACCGCCGCGATCACCGGTGCCTACGTGGCGCTGCACGACGCGGTCTCCTGGATGTCCGAGAAGAAGATGATCGGCAGCCGTACGGTCGAGAAGGTCATGCACCGGTCCGTCTCCGCGGTCAGCGTCGGCCTCATCGGCGGTGAGCCGCGCCTCGATCTGTGCTACACCGAGGATGTGGCGGCCGATGTGGACATGAACATCGTCTGTACCGGCGAGGGCGACTTCGTCGAGGTCCAGGGCACCGGCGAGGCGACCGTCTTCGGGCGCGCCCAGCTCGACGCGCTGCTCGACCTCGGCGTGGCCGGCTGCGCCGACCTGGCGGAGGCTCAGCGGAAGGCGCTCTCGGCATGACGAAACTGCTCCTGGCCACGCGGAACGAGAAGAAGCTCACCGAGCTGCAGAGCATCCTCGACAACGCGCTCGGCGCCAGTCGCATCCAGCTGGTCGGCCTGGACGCGGTCGCGGAATACCTCGAGGTGCCGGAGACCGGACTGACGTTCGGCGAGAACGCGCTGATCAAGGCGCGCGAGGGCGTTCGGCACACCGGCCTGCCCACGGTCGCGGACGACTCCGGCCTGGCCGTGGACGCGCTCTCCGGCATGCCCGGCGTGTTCAGCGCGCGCTGGTCCGGCCGGCACGGCGACGACAAGGCCAACACCGACCTGGTGCTCGCCCAGACCGCGGACGTGCCGGAGCAGCACCGGGGTGCCGCGTTCGTCTGCGCTGCCGCGCTGGTCCTGCCCGGCGGCAAGGAACACCTGGTCGACGGGCGGATGACCGGCCGGCTGCTGCGCGCGCCGCGCGGCGACGGCGGCTTCGGCTACGACCCGGTCTTCATCGCCGACGGGCAGCAGAAGACGAACGCGGAGCTGACCCCGGCGGAGAAGAACGCGATCAGCCACCGCGGCAAGGCGTTCCGCGCGCTGGCGAAGGTCATCGCGAAGGAACTCATCTGATTTCTCGCCCGAACCCCGCTGGTAACGCATTCAGGGCATGATGAGTCTCGTGTACGACTTCGACGTGCTGGTGCTGGGATCGGGCCCGAGCGGGCAGAAGGCCGCGATCGCCGCGGCGAAGCTGGATCGACGGGTCGCCATCGTCGAACGGCGCAACATGATCGGTGGCGTGTGCATCAACACGGGCACCATTCCGTCCAAGACGCTGCGTGAGGCCGTCGTCTACCTGACCGGCCTCAACCAGCGCGAGATGTACGGTCGCGATTACCGGGTCAAGGACGACATCACGGTCGGCGACCTCAGCGCGCGCACGTCGCACGTGATCGGCCGCGAGGTCGAGGTGATCCGCAGTCAGCTGCAGCGCAACCGCGTCCGGCTGCTGACCGGCAGCGGCTCGTTCTTCGACGCGCACACGGTCTCGGTCGACGACGACAGCGGCCGCGAGACCAAGGTGACCGCCGAGAAGATCATCGTGGCCGTGG
Organism: Catenuloplanes nepalensis; assembly: GCF_030811575.1. Taxonomy (GTDB): domain Bacteria; phylum Actinomycetota; class Actinomycetes; order Mycobacteriales; family Micromonosporaceae; genus Catenuloplanes; species Catenuloplanes nepalensis. Next base: position 9,384,945 of record NZ_JAUSRA010000001.1, read on the forward strand.
GCACCAGGCCGGCCCGGCCGTCCACCGTCGACTTCGACGACCGGACGATCATAGACTCCGACGGCATCATCAACCTCGAACACGTGCCGAACTCGATGATCGTGGTCGGCGCCGGCGTCATCGGTATCGAGTACGCGTCGATGTTCGCCGCGCTCGGCACGAAGGTCACCGTGGTCGAGCGCCGCGACCGGATGCTCGAGTTCTGCGACCTGGAGATCATCGAGAGCCTGAAGTACCACCTGCGGGACCTGGCCGTCACGTTCCGGTTCGGCGAGACCGTCGCCTCGGTCGAGCGGCACCCGCGCGGCGCGATCGCGCTGCTCGAGTCCGGCAAGCGGATCGCCGCCGACACGGTGATGTACTCGGCCGGTCGCCAGGGCCTCGGCAGCGACCTCCACCTGGAGAACGCCGGGCTGGAGGCGGACAACCGCGGCCGGATCGCGGTCAGCGAGAGCTACCAGACCACGGTCGACCACATCTACGCGGTCGGCGACATCATCGGCTTCCCGGCGCTCGCCTCCACCTCGATGGAGCAGGGCCGGCTCGCGGCGCACCACGCCTGCGGCGAGCCCACGCGCGACATGCAGAAACTCCAGCCGATCGGCATCTACACGATTCCGGAGATCAGCTTCGTCGGCCGCACCGAGGACGAGCTGACCGAGGCGCGCATCCCGTTCGAGGTCGGCATCGCCCGCTACCGCGAGCTGGCCCGTGGGCAGATCATCGGCGACTCGTACGGCATGCTCAAGCTTCTGGTCTCACCGGACGACGGCAAGCTGCTCGGCGTGCACGTCTTCGGCACCGGCGCCACCGAGCTGGTCCACATCGGCCAGACCGTGATGGGCTGCAACGGCACCGTCGACTACCTGGTCGACGCGGTCTTCAACTACCCGACGCTGGCCGAGAGCTACAAGGTCGCGGCGCTCGACGCGATGAACAAGATGCGCCACATCCACCGCATCGCGACCTGAGAAGGACGCTGCCCTACACCAACACCCCGGCCGGCGACGCCCGCCTCGGCATCAACCTCCTGGCCTGGGACGCCGCCGCCTGGCCGTACGCCTACTGACCCCGCCGGCCGGAGGCGCCCGCTGCCCGGGCGGCTCCGGCCGGGAGGCGACAGCTCCACCGGTGCGCGGGGATGCCGCCTCCCGGCCGGAAAGCTGTAGGCCGAGGTCGGGACCGAACAGATCAAGACACCCTGCACGCCGAGGTGGTGCGGAGCAGTTGTCCGCGCCGGCCGGCCACGAAAGCATGCGACTGCTCGTCGCGCTCGGATCGTCCCGAGCCTCTGTCCTGTCTCACGTTCCCCCTGACCTCTCCGTGCCCCGCGGGGGTCGCACGCGCGCTACGCGAGTTGGCCGGCGGTCTCCTCGATCGCGGCCCGCAGCGCCGGTCCGGCGACCGCCGCGCGGGCCGCCTCCATCGCCGGGGCCAGGAAGATGTCCGGGCCGGGCTCGCCGGCGAACGCCGAGACGACGGAGACCGCGAGCCGCCCGGCAGGGGACGGGGTGAGCGGCGCCCGGAGCTGGATGCCGCGGACCGCGCTGAGCAGCTCGACCGCGAGGATGCTGGTCAGGTTGTCCAGCACGGTGCGCAGCTTCTTGGTCGCGGCCCACCCCATCGACACGTGGTCCTCCTGCATGCCGCTGGTCGGCAGCGAGTCGACCGAGGCCGGCGCCGCGAGCCGGCGGTTCTCCGCGACGATGCCCGCGGCCGTGTACTGCGCGATCATCAGCCCGGAGTTGACGCCCGCGTCCGGGGACAGGAACGGCGGCAGGTCGCGGTTGCGGGTGACGTCGAGCAGCCGGTCGACGCGGCGTTCCGCGATCGCGCCCACCTCCGCGGCCGCGATCGCCAGGAAGTCGGCCGCGAAGCCGAGCGGCGCGCCGTGGAAGTTGCCGGTCGACTCGACGCGGCCGTCCGGCAGTACCACCGGGTTGTCGACCACGGAGACCAGCTCGCGGGCCGCGGTGGTGGTGACGAAGCCGAGCGTGTCCCGGGCCGCGCCGGCCACCTGCGGCGCGCACCGCATCGAGTAGGCGTCCTGCACCGCGTGCGCCAGGTCGTCCCGGTGCGAGTCCATGATCGCCGAGCCCTGTAGCAGCCGGTGGATGTTCGCCGCGGACGTGGCCTGGCCCGGGTGCGGGCGGATGGTGTGCAGCTCCGGCAGGAACGGCCGCTCCGAGCCGAGCATCGCCTCGACCGCGAGCGCCGCGGTCACGTCCGCCATGGTGAACAGGTGCCGGGCGTCCTCGATCGCGAGCAGCAGCATGCCGAGCATGCCGTCGGTGCCGTTGATCAGCGCGAGCCCTTCCTTGGAGTCGAGGCTGATCGGGGACAAACCGGCCTGGGCGAGGACGAAGGAAGCATCGAGCCGCGCCCCGTCCTTGCCGAGCACCCACCCCTCGCCGAGCAGCACGAGCGCGCAGTGGGCCAGCGGGGCGAGATCGCCGGACGCGCCGAGCGATCCGTGTTCCGGCACCCACGGTGTGATGTCGTGGTTGAGCAGATCGACCAGGGCCTGGGCGAGCAGCGGGCGGACACCCGAATGACCGAGCGCCAGCGACCGTACGCGCAGCAGCATCATCGCCCGGACCACCTCACGCGGCATCGGTGCGCCGACGCCCGCGGCGTGCGACCGGATCAGCGCGTGCTGCAGCTCGGCCCGGCGCGACGGGTCGATGAACGTGTTCGCCAGCGCGCCGAAGCCGGTGGACACGCCGTAGACCGGGCGGCCACCGGCCTCGATGCGGTCGACGATGTCCCGGCTGCGGGCCATGCTGTCCCGCGCCTCCGACGAGATGGTGACCGTGGCGGAGTCGCGGGCCACCGCGATCACGTCGCTGGCGGAGACCCCGAGCGGGGTGACGATGACGGTCATAGCTTCACTCCGTTGTGCACGACTTCGCTGACCAGTTGCACGCCGGGCCGGTAGGCCAGGTGCAGGTAGGAGGGGGCGTCCAGGACGATCAGATCGGCGCGCTTGCCCGGCGCGATCACGCCGACGTCGTCGCGGCGCAGCGCGCGGGCCCCGCCGGCGGTCGCGGCCCAGACCGCCTCCGCCGGGGTCATCCGCATCTCCCGGACCGCGAGCGCGATGCAGAACGCCATCGAGGACGTGTACGACGATCCGGGGTTGCAGTCCGTGGCCAACGCGACCGTGGCGCCCGCGTCGAGCAGCCGGCGCGCGTCCGGGTACGGCGACCGGGTGGAGAACTCCGCGCCCGGCAGCAGCGTCGCCACGGTCCACATGCCGGCCAGCGCCTCCACGTCCCGGTCGGTCAGGTGCGTGCAGTGGTCCGCGCTGGCCGCGTCGAGCTCCACCGCGAGCTGGACGCCGGGCCCGTGCCCGAGCTGGTTCGCGTGCACCCGGACGCCGAGCCCGGCCGCCCTGCCCACGGTCAGGATCGCCCGCGCGTGATCTTCGTCGAACGCGCCGGTCTCGCAGAACACGTCGATCCACCGCGCGTACGGCGTGGCCGCGTGCAGCATCGGCCCGCAGACCAGCGACACGTAGTCGTCGACGCGCCCGGCGTACTCCGGCGGGACCACGTGCGCGCCGAGGAACGTGGTCTCCGCGCTCAGCTCGCGGGCGATCCGCAGCGACCGGGTCTCGTCGGCGACGGACAACCCGTACCCACTCTTGATCTCGATCGTGGTGGTGCCCTGCCGCAGTGCCTCGTCGCGCAGCCGGGTCGCGGACTCGCGCAGCTCGTCGTCGGTCGCGGCGCGGGTGGCGGCCACGGTGGTCCGGATGCCGCCGCCGGTGTAGGGGTTGCCGGCCATCCGGGCCGCGAACTCCGGCGCCCGGTCCCCGGCGAAGACCAGGTGGGAGTGGCTGTCGACGAAGCCGGGCAGCACCGCGCGCCCGTCCGCGCCGAGGCGGTGGTCCGCCGCGGGCGCGTCCTTCGACCGGCCGACCCAGACGATCCGGTCCTCCTCGATCAGGACGGCCGCGTCGGCGAGCGTGGTGAGATGACCGCGCGCGCAGCCGCAGTTGCCGTCGTCGTTCGTGACCAGCTCGCCGATCCGGTCGATCAGGAGACTCATGCGAGCGCCTCCCGCAGCGAGGCGGCCACGTCGATGCGGAGGTGCCGCCCGTCCCGCACGATCGGCACTCCGTCCACGACCACGTCGGTCACGTCCGAGGCGGTCGCGGCGAAGACGATCCCCGACGGGTCGATCCCGGCCGTGCGCGGGCTGTCCAGCGTGACCGTCACCAGGTCGGCGCGGGCACCCACGGTGATGGTTCCGGCGTCGTCCCAGCCGAGCGACGCGTGCCCGCCGGCGGTCGCGGCGCGTATCAGCGCGGCGGTGGTGAAGTGTCCACGGTCTTCGGTGCGCAGGCGTTCGTGCAGCTCCACGGCGCGTGCCTCCTCCAGTGGGTCGATGACGGCGTGACTGTCGCTGCCGGTGCACAGCGGTGACCCGGCGGCGGCGAGTGCCGCGGCGGGCCCGAGCCCGTCGCCGAGGTCACGTTCCGTGGTGGGGCACAGGCATGCGCGGGTACGGGATGCGCCGAGCGCCGCCACGTCGGCGTCGGTGAGGTGGGTGGCGTGCACCACCGTGGTGCGCGGGCCGAGCGCGCCCGCGCCGGCCAACAGTTCGGTGGGGGTGCGGCCGTGCACCGCGCGCGCGGCGTCGTTCTCGGCGCGTTGCTCGGAGAGGTGGACGTGCAGCGGTTTTCCAGTGGCCCAGGCGACCACCTCGGACATCTGGTCTCGCGGCACCGCACGGACGGAGTGGATCGCGGCACCGATCCGGGAGGTTTGTCCATCTTTCAGGGCGCCGACTCGATCAGCCCACGCCGCAGCCGTTCCGTCACCGAACCGCAGCGCCGCTCCCGCCAGTGGATCACCCGCCACCGATGCCGTCAGGTAACACGTGTCCAGCAGCGTGATCCGGATGCCGGCCTGCGCCGCCGCATCGATCAGCGCCGCGCCCATCTCGTTCGGGTCGTCGTAACGCCGTCCGCCCGGCCCGTGGTGCAGGTAGTGGAACTCGCCCACGCACGTGATCCCGGCCAGCGCCATCTCCGCGAACACCGCCCGCGCCAGCCGAAGGTAGGACTCCGGGGTCAGGCGCGCCGCGACCGCGTACATCTGCTCCCGCCAGGTCCAGAACGTGCCCCGGCCCGCGTGCGTGCGCCCGCGCAGCGCCCGGTGGAACGCGTGCGAGTGCGCGTTCGCCAGCCCCGGCAGCGTGAGCCCGCGCAGCCGTTCCGCGTCCGGCGGCCGGGGCACGCCCGGCGTCACCGACGTGAACCGCCCACCGTCCGCGGTGATCAGCACGTCCGCGACCGGCGCGTCGCCCAGCCAGGCGAGGTCGGCGTGCCAGGTCAGCGGCATGCCAGCTCCGCCAGCACGTCCGCGAGTGCCTCGACGCCGGCCTCGCAGTCCTCGTCGTCGGCGCGCTCGGCGGGCGCGTGCGAGACACCGGCCGGATTGCGGACGAACAGCATGACCGTCGGCACGAACGCGGACAGCACGCCCGCGTCGTGCCCGGCGCCGGTCGGCAGCACCGGCGTCTTCTCGCCGAGCGTGGTCAGGCAGCGCTCGATCAGCGCGTCCGAGAAGCCGATCTCCCCGGTCGTCGACTCGGCCGTGATCGTGACCGTGGTGCCGTCCTTACCGGCACGCGTCGCGATCTTGGCGCTCAGGCCGGACAGCAGATCATCCAACGTCGACGCGGAGGCCGCGCGCGCGTCCAGCCAGCCGGTCACCCGGGACGGGATCGCGTTCGTCGCGTTCGGGTGCACCGCGACCCGGCCGACCGTGGCGTGCGCGCCGTGCGTCCGCGCCTCCTTGTTCGCGGCCAGCACCGCGAACGCGTAGGTGAGCATCGGGTCGTGCCGGTCGCCCATCAGCGTGGTGCCGGCGTGGTTGCCCTCGCCGGTGAAGTCCATCCGCCAGCGCCCGTGCGGCCAGATCGACGAGCCGATCCCCACCGGTACGGTCAGGGCCCGTCCCTGCTCGACGTGCAGCTCCACGAACGCGGCCACGTCGGAAAGCGGCGCCGGGCCGAGCCGGGCCGGGTCGAAGTCGTAGCCGGCCAGCGCCTCCGCGAGCGTGACGCCGTCCGAGTCGGTGAGCGTGCGCGCCCGCTCCGGGTCGAACGCGCCGGTCATCAGCCGGGAGCCGAGGCAGGCGACGCCGAACCGGGAGCCCTCCTCCTCCGCGAACGCGGCGATCCGGATCGGCCGGGCCGGGACCACGCCGCGCCGCCGGAGCTCGTCGACCGCGAGGAACGCGGAGACCACGCCGAGCGGCCCGTCGTAGCCGCCGCCGTGCGGCACCGAGTCGAGGTGGCTGCCGGTGACGACGGCCGGTCCGGGGACGCCGCCCGGATTCCAGGTGGCCCACATCGTGGTGTTGCCGTCGACCTCGAACTCCAGATCACGTGCCTTCGCCTGAGCGCGGAACCAGGTGCGCAGCTCCCACTCCACCGCTGTCCAGGCGAACCGGACATACCCCTCGGAAGGCGACCCGCCGATGTCCGAGATCTCCCGCCAGAGGTCGGTGAAGGAGCTCACGACGCCGCCATCGGGATCTTCACGCCGCGCTCGGACGCCACCTCGGCCGCCTCCGGATAGCCCGCGTCGACGTGCCGGATCACGCCCATCCCCGGGTCGTTCGTCAGCGTCCGCCGGATCTTCTCGCCGGCCAGCGCGGTCCCGTCCGCCACGCACACCTGCCCGGCGTGCAGCGACCGCCCGATGCCCACGCCGCCGCCGTGGTGCAGGGACACCCAGCTGGCGCCGCTCGCGGTGTTGAGCAGCGCGTTCAGCAGCGGCCAGTCCGCGATCGCGTCCGAGCCGTCGCGCATCGCCTCGGTCTCCCGGTAGGGCGAGGCCACCGAACCGCAGTCCAGGTGGTCGCGGCCGATCACCACCGGCGCGGACAGCTCACCGGACGCGACCATCTCGTTGAAGCGCACGCCGGCGACGTCGCGCTCGCCGTACCCGAGCCAGCAGATGCGGGCCGGCAACCCCTGGAACGCCACCCGCTCGCCGGCCAGCCTCATCCACCGCGCGAGCGACTCGTTCTCCGGGAAGAGGTCCAGCACCGCGCGGTCGGTGGCCGCGATGTCGGCCGGGTCGCCGGAGAGCGCGGCCCACCGGAACGGCCCCCTGCCCTCGCAGAACAGCGGCCGGACGTAGGCGGGCACGAACCCGGGGAACGCGAACGCCCGGTCGTAACCGCCGAGCTGCGCCTCACCCCGGATCGAGTTGCCGTAGTCGAAGACCTCCGCGCCCGCGTCCAGGAACCCGACCATCGCCTCCACGTGCGCGGCCATCGACGCGCGCGCCCGCTCGGTGTGCTCCTCCGGAGACAACCCATCGAGATCGTCGCCCAGGGGTACGTACGAGAGCGGATCGTGCGCCGAGGTCTGATCGGTCACGATGTCGATCTCGATGCCGCGCCGCAGCAGCTCCGGGAAGACGGCTGCGGCGTTCCCCACGACGCCGATCGACACGGCCCGCCGCTCCTTCTTCGCGGCGAGTGCCAGCGTCACGGCCTCGTCCAGGCCGGATGCGACCTGATCGAGGTAGCGGGTCTGCACGCGCCGGCGCAGCCGTGCCGGGTCCACGTCCACGATCAGGCACACGCCGCCGTTCATGGTCACGGCCAGTGGCTGTGCGCCACCCATGCCACCGCAGCCCGCGGTCAACGTGAGCGTGCCGTCCAGGGAGCCGCCGAACCGCTTCGCCGCCACGGCCGCGAACGTCTCGTAGGTGCCCTGCAGGATGCCCTGCGTGCCGATGTAGATCCACGAACCGGCCGTCATCTGCCCGTACATCGTCAGGCCCAGGTTCTCCAGCCGGCGGAACTCCGGCCAGGTCGCCCAGTCGCCGACCAGGTTCGAGTTGGCCAGCAGCACGCGCGGCGCCCACTCGTGCGTGCGGAACACGCCGACCGGCCGCCCGGACTGCACCAGCAGCGTCTCGTCGTCGGCCAGCTCGCCCAGCTCACGCACGATCGCGTGATAGGAGGGCCAGTCCCGCGCGGCCCGGCCGGTGCCGCCGTAGACGACCAGGTCGTCCGGGCGCTCGGCCACGTCCGGGTCGAGGTTGTTCATCAGCATCCGCATCGCGGCCTCCTGCGGCCAGCCCTTCGCGGTGCGCGTGCTGCCACGTGGCGCTCTGATCGGCATCCTGCTCAACCTCCAGCGTCCGGAACCTCAAGAACCTCAAGAACCTCAAGAACCTCAAAACCTCAGGGAACGAAGATCTGCCGGCGTACGGCGGACGACTCGAACTCCTCCAGGCGCCGCTGTGTCTCGTCCGGCACCGCGTCGCAGATCGCCTGCAACAGCACCATGGCGAGCGTCATCGGCGCGGTGTGCAGGTCGAAGACCAGCCCGGCCCCGACCCGCGCGGTCAGCGCGCACTCGGCGGCCTCCGCCGCGGGACTCATCGGCGAGTCCGTGATCACGACCGTGCGCAGGCCGAGCGCGCGCGCCTCGGCCAGCGCGTCCAGCGCCTCGCGCGGGTATCGGGGCAGCACGATCGCCAGCATGGCGGTCGCACCGGCGGCGCGCGCCTGTTCCAGCCGATCGGTCAGCAGCGTGCCGCCGGAGTCGAGGACCCGCACGTCCGGCAGCACCTTCGCGGCGAAGAACCCGAAGTACGCCGCGAGCGGCGCGGCGGCCCGCAGCCCGAGCACCGGCAGTGGGCGGCTCCCGGCCAGCAGCGTGGCCGCGGTGGTGAGCCGCCCGGCGTCGGCGAGGTCGTCGGCGAGCCGGCCCAGGTTCGCGCACTCCTGCCGTACCGCGTGCTGCACCTCATTGGGTTTGTGCTCATGGTCATCGGCCGGTGTCGCGGCCGCGGCCTCGCGCAGCAGCTGCCGCAGCGCCGGGTAGCCGTCGTGGCCGAGCGCCATCGCGAACCGGGTCACGGACGGCTGACTCACGCCGGCCAGATCCGCGACCTCGGCCGCGGACAGCCACGCGGCCGCGCCGGCGTGCTGGACCAGCGTGTGCGCGATCCGCCGCTGGGTCGGCGTGAGCCGGGCGCCGGCGAAGAGCGCGAGCACCCGGTCTGCGCCCTTCTCATTCATGGCCAGATCGTATGCATGAAACTATTCAAAGTTCAATGTTCGGGTGACCGCGTTCGGGGGAGTTTGCCTTAGGTCTTGATTAGAACCCTGGCCTCCGCTACACACCGTGCGGAAGCATCCCGGACGTGCATGACGAGACGACTCTGCTGTCCACGCTCCCCGGCAAGCGCCGCCGACCGAGATCCATGGTCACCTGGCTGGCCGCCGCCGGGGTCGCCGCGCTCGCCGGGGTGACCGGCCTGGCGCTGATGCTGCAGACCGGCTCATCCGCCGCGTGCGCGGCCGCGCTGAGCGGCAAGGCCACGTTCTACGACATCGCCGGTGGCGGCGGCAACTGCTCCTACGACGGCCCGCCGGCCGACATGATGCACGTGGCGATGGGCCCGGGAGAATACGCGGACGCGGCCGCCTGCGGTGGCTACCTGAATGTGACCGGTCCGAAGGGCTCGGTCCGGGTCAAGGTCGTGGACCAGTGCCCGGAGTGCGCGCAGGGGCACATCGACCTCAGCAAGGAGGCGTTCGCCAAGATCGGCAACCCGGTCGACGGCATCATCCCGGTCTCCTACAGTACGGTCGCGAACCCGCCGCTGCCCGGCCCGCTCACGTTCCGGGTCAAGGAGGGCGCGTCGCAGTTCTGGTTCGCGGTGCGGATCGACAACACCGGCAACGCGCTGCGCTCCGTGCAGGCGAAGACCGCGGGCGGCAGCTTCGTGACGCTGAAGAAGTACGACTACAACTACTGGCAGGCCGACAGCGGCCTCGGCCCCGGCCCGTTCACGATCAGGGCCACGGACGCCCAGGGCAACACCGCCACCGTGGACGGCGTGAAGCTCGCGCCGGGCAGCACCCAGAAAAGCGGCGTGAAGATGTACGGCGCGGGTGCGAACACCGGCTCGGCCGCAGGCTCCGACTCGGGAGCGGCTCCGGCCGCGCAGGCCGCCCCGGCCCCGGCCGAGGCCGCGCCGAAGCCGGCCTCACCGTCCCCCTCGGTCTCCGCGTCCGCGTCCCCGTCGGCCTCCGCCTCGCCGTCCGCGTCCGCCACGGCCGGCGTCGACGACGCGCTCGACGTGCAGCCGCTGGCCGCCGCCACCTTCGACGTCCAGAAGACCGCCTGCGGCTGACCACCCACGGCAGCCCCGCCGCGCGTCTCCACCGCCGGCTTCGCTGCCGCGGCCCCGGTGCCGTGATCGAGGCGTCGTTCACGTCGTCAGAACGACGTCAATGACGCCTCGATCACGAGAAGTGGGCGGTCAGCGCAGCGGGAGCCACATGTGGATCTCGTCGCGGTCGTCGCCGGGCGCGACGCGGATCGCGCCGGGCAGGCGGCCGACCTCCTTGTAGCCGGCCCGCTGGTAGAACCGCTCGGTGTTGTTGCCGGCCCGGACGGTCAGGTGCAGGGCCTCCCAGCCCGAATCGCGGGCCACCCGTTCGGCCGCGGCGAGCAGCGCGCGACCGTACCCCCGGCCCTGGGTCTCGGGGTGGACCATCACGCGCTTGAGCGTGCACCAGTGCAGCCGCAGCAGGGACCGGTTGCCGGCGAAGAACAGCAGGCCGACCAGGCGGCCGTCCTCGTGGCCGACGAGCAGGCGGTCCTCGCCGTCCAGCACGCTGGCGAACGTCGCGCGCGCGAGTGCGGCGACCGCGTCCCGCTCGACCGGCGGCACGAAACCGACCGCGCCACCGGCTTCGGACGCCGCGTGCCACAGGTCGACGATCTCCTCCTGGAGCCGCGTGTCCAGCTCCGGATCCACCCGCCATGCCACGTTCATCCCACTATCTTCATAGCCGAGAGCCACTGTCTCGCTACGCCGTGCCCGAAGTGGGACCGGCGTCTCATGACGAACCGAGAAGAACGCCGCGCGGGTACGTGACGGAGCCGCCCCGCGCCGACGGAAAGTGGCGATCATCCGGATGCCACCGTCGTATCCGGGCTGAACGGCCGATCATGACCTTGACCCGCTATGCCATCATCATCTTTGTCGAAAAGCGCAGGTCGTGGCCGTTTGGCCGGTGACAGCGCGTGATAACGGGCCACGGGGAGGCTGCTGCCACGATGGGCGGATTCATCGATGCCGCGCTGGGCTTTCCGGCGGTGTTGTTCAGTTTCCTGCTCGTCGTCGTGGTCGGCTACTGGCTCCTGGTCCTCATCGGCGGCGCGGACGTGGACGGCCTGGACGGCGACGCGGGTGACGCCGGCGGCCTCAACGGGTTCTTCGCCTGGCTCGGGCTCGGCGGCGTGCCGGTCACGGTCATCCTGTCGCTGATGGTGGCGTTCGCCTGGTTCGCGAGCCTGGCCGGGACCGTGGTGCTCGGCACCACCGACCTGAACGGTGGCGTCATGATCGTGCTGTCGCTTCTGGTGATCGCGGTCGCGCTGGTCCTCGCGTTCGGCATCACGCGCGTGCTGGCCCTGCTGCTGTCCCACCTGATGCCGGTCGGCCCGCAGCCGTCGCGCGGCGACTTCATGGGCGCCACCTGCGTGGTCCGGACCGGTTCGGTGACCGCCACGTTCGGCCAGGCCGAGGTCCACGCGAAGGACGGCTCCTCCGCGATCGTTCAGGTCCGCCAGCCGGGTGCCGAACCGTTCCGGGCCGGCTCCAAGGCCGTGATCTACGACTTCGACGCCGACGGCGAATTCTTCTGGATCATGCCGGTGGACGCGGTCCCCGGTCTCTCCGCGTGAACAGACGCGCTTCTGATATCCCCAACCCCACGAAAAGGGATCGTCGATGGATGTGATCACCACGGGTCTCGGCGTGCTGCTCGCCGTCGTCCTGCTCGTCCTGCTGGGCCTGGCCTTCCTGGTCAGCCGGCTCTTCCGGAAGGTGGAGCAGGGTAAGGCCCTGATCATCTCGAAGGTCAAGAAGGTGGACGTCACGTTCACCGGTGCCGTGGTGATGCCGGTGCTGCACAAGGCCGAGATCATGGACATCTCGGTGAAGACGATCGAGATCGAGCGCACCGGCAACGAGGGCCTGATCTGCCGGGACAACATCCGGGCGGACATCCGGATCACGTTCTTCGTGCGGGTCAACAAGACCATCGAGGACGTCATCAAGGTGGCGCAGGCGATCGGCACCGCGCGCGCCAGCGACCAGGAGACGCTTCAGGAGCTGTTCAACGCGAAGTTCTCCGAGGCGCTGAAGACGGTCGGCAAGCAGCTCGACTTCGTCGACCTCTACACCAAGCGCGACGAGTTCCGCGACCAGATCATCGCGGTGATCGGCACCGACCTCAACGGCTACAGCCTGGAGGACGCGGCGATCGACTTCCTGGAGCAGACGCCGCTGCACCGGCTCGACCCGAAGAACATCCTGGACGCACAGGGCATCCGGAAGATCACCGAGCTGACCGCGGTCGAGGCCGTGAAGACGAACGAGTTCACCCGCAACGAGGAGAAGGAGATCACGCGGCAGAACGTCGACGCCCGTGAGGCCATCCTCGAGTTGCAGCGTCGCCAGGCCGAGGCGGAGATCCGGCAGAAGCGCGAGATCGAGACCATGCGCGCCCGCGAGGAGGCCGAGACCGCCAAGGTGTACGCCGAGGAGCGCCTGCGCTCCCGCACCGCCGACCTGCGCACCGAGGAGCAGCTGGGCATCCAGTCGGAGAACCAGGCCCGGGAGATCGCGGTCGCGGCGAAGAACCGCGAGCGGGTCATCGCGATCGAGACCGAGCGCATCGAGAAGGACCGCATGCTGGAGGTCATCGGCCGGCAGCGCGAGACCGAGCTCTCCACCATCGCGAAGGACAAGGAGGTGGAGGCCGAGAAGCGGGCCATCGCCGAGGTCGTCCGTGAGCGGATCGCGGTCGAGAAGACCGTTGCCGAGCAGGAGGAGAACATCAAGCGGCTGCGCGTGGTCGAGGAGGCCGAGCGCACCCGCCAGGCCGTGATCATCAACGCCGAGGCCGAGGCGCAGGAGGTGCTGGTCAAGAACATCAAGGCCGCCGAGGCCGCGGAGCAGGCCGCGAAGTTCAAGGCCCGCGAGCAGCTGACGCTGGCCGAGGCCCGGCAGCAGGCCGCGGAGCTGGACACCCGCGCCCAGATCCGGCTGGCCGAGGCCAAGCAGGCCACCGCGGCCGCCGAGGGTCTCGCCGAGGCTCAGGTCAAGGAGCGCAGCGCGGAGGCGATCGAGAAGGTCGGCCGCGCCGAGGCGATCGTCGACCGGGAGAAGGCGCTTGCGGGTGCGGACGCGCTGCGCGAGAAGCTGAAGGGTGAGGCCGAGGGTCTCACCGAGAAGGCCGCCGCGATGGCCGCGCTCTCCGACGCGTCCCGCGAGCACGAGGAGTACCGGCTGCGCCTGGAGGCCGAGAAGGAGATCCGGCTGGCCGGCATCGACGTGCACCGGCAGGTCGCGGAGTCGCAGGCGATGGTGGTCGCGGCCGGCCTGGAGAAGGCCAACATCGACATCGTCGGCGGGGACAGCGTCTTCTTCGACAAGCTGCTCGGCTCGATCACGCTCGGCAAGAGCGTGGACGGGTTCCTGGCCGGCTCCGACGTGGCCCAGTCGCTCGTCGCCCCGTACGTGAACGGCAACGGCAACCTGCCCGCGGACCTCGGCAAGCTGCTCGGCGCGATCTCCACGGCCGACGTGAGCAACCTGACGCTCTCCGCATTCCTGATCCAGCAGATGAAGTCCTCGTCGGGCACCGACGAGGCCAAGCTGCGTGAGCTGCTGGAGAGCGCGCGTCGCCTCGGTATCGCGGACAAGTCCGTGGCCGACCTGACCCCGGCGAACAAGTGAGCGTCGACGCCGGCACCTACGAGGTACTCCGCGGCCGGCTCGCCGAGCAGGCCGCGGAGCTCGCCCGCCGCGCCGAACGTCTCAACGCCCGGCGTGCGGAGACGTTCGGCGGTGCGGAGCTGCGCCTGCTCGGCACCGAGCGGATCCGGACCGAGAACAACTGCGTGCCGCGCGACATCGTGTCCGTGGGCGGGCGGATGCTGTTCGGCTACAACGTCTTCATCGGCCTGAAGTCGGAGACGACGGTCGGGGACGTGTTCGCGCTGCACGGTTTCACCCGTACCGGCGAGACCTTCTCCTTTGATGATCCCGGCCCGGTGCCGGGCCTGCTCGACGACGAGCGCTTCCAGCGCGAGTTCGCGGAGCTGTACAAGTACTACCGGCAGGCGCGACTGCTGCAGCTGCGCCGGCTGGAGGGGCGGCTGCTGGCCGTCTTCCAGACCGGCGCCCGCGCGGACGATCTGCGCGTGCTGCGCTGGCAGATCGCGCCGGACGGCACGGTCTCCTATCTCGACAGCCGCGGCGACCGGGAGCACGTCTTCCCGGCCGCGCACGACTTCGAGTGGACCGAGACCACCCGCGACCAGCACGTCCTCGGCCGGCACCCGCACGTCTCGATCGAGGACGAGGTCTTCGTCGAGACGGTCGGCGGCACGCTCACCATCAAGGTGGAGAACAACACCGAGGACGGCGAGGGCATCTACGGCGAGCCGGTCGACGAGCCGCTGCAGAGCCTCGCGGACGCGGAGATCTCCTACGCCCGGGTCGGCACGCTGCTGCTGCTCAAGATCCTGCCGTACAAGGAGACCGTGTACCGGTACCTGGTGTTCAACACCCGGACCCGGACCGTCACCCGGCTGGACGGCATCGGCCAGGCCTGCCAGCGGCTGCCCGAGGACCAGGGGATCATCTTCCCGGGCGGCTACTACCTGGACACCGGCGTCACCAAGACGTTCGACACGGACGTGCTCGACCTGGAGTTCGAGAGGGTTATCCGGTCGCCGAACGGCGAGGACGTGCTCTACGTCTTCCATGCCCGCGCCGAGGGCCGCTACCTGCTGCTGCCGTACAACGTGATCCGCAAGGAGGTGGCGAACCCGTTCACCTGCCACGGGTACTCGCTGTTCGACGACGGCACGCTGGTGGTGTTCCGGTCCGCGACCGACGAGCCGACCCGGGTGCACCCGGTGCAGGTGTGGCAGACGCCGTTCCTGTCCGACACGTACGCGGCCGCGCAGCCGGCCGGCGAGGGCACGCTGGCCCGGATCGGCAACGCGGAGCTGGTCCGCGGCATCTCCGAGGCGGTCTCGGTGGCCCGGATGGTCGGCGAGATGTCCCCGTCGCAGGCCGTCTACGAGGGCCTCATCTC
This sequence comes from Catenuloplanes nepalensis, assembly GCF_030811575.1. GTDB lineage: Bacteria > Actinomycetota > Actinomycetes > Mycobacteriales > Micromonosporaceae > Catenuloplanes > Catenuloplanes nepalensis. Next base: position 9,400,118 of record NZ_JAUSRA010000001.1, read on the forward strand.
CGCGTGCACGCGCGCGTTCGACCACTACCACTGGCTCGGCGAGGACGAGCTGGGCGACCTGGCCACGCCGCTGGCCGAGGTGCGCGCGACCGCGTCGCAGGTGCTCGACGAGTTCGAGAAGGTGCAGGCGCTCACGGCGCAGGCCGCGACCGCGCTCGGCACCGCGTCCACCGAGATCACCGCGATGATCCGCCGGTCGCAGGGCGAGACGCCGACGTCCACGCCGGAGTGGATCACCCGGCTGGCCGCGCTGCGGGCGGCGCAGGGACGGCTCGTGTCACTGCGCGAGCTGCGCTACGTGGATCTCGGCGCGCTGAACTCGCTGCTGTCCTCGCTGGAATCCGAGACGTCCGCCTTCGCGCAGCGGGCCGTGACCTATCTGAGCGACGCGGACGCCTTCTCCTCGTACCACGCGGTCGTCGCTGATCTTGAAGTTGACGCCGGCAGGATCGAGACGGTGGCGTCCTCGGCCGGCGTGCTGGAGAAGCTCGACGAGCAGTCCACCGGCCTGCAGACCGTCACCGAGGTGGTCGGCTCGCTCGACATCGCGGACGCCACGGTCCGGGTCGGCATCCTGGAACGGGTCGGCGAGGTGCTCGGCGGGCTCAACCGCGCCCGCGCCGTGCTCGAGGGCCGCCGCAGGCAGCTGCTCGACCGCGAGGGCCGCGCCGAGTTCTCGGCCGAGTTCGCGCTGCTCGGGCAGGCGATCACCGGCGCGCTCGCGGCCGCGGACACGCCCGCGCGATGCGACGAGCAGCTCGGCCGGCTGATGCTCCAGTTGGAGAACCTGGAGTCCCGGTTCTCCGACTTCGACGACTTCCTGGCGCAGCTGTCCACCAGGCGCACCGACGTCTACGAGGCGTTCTCGTCGCGCAAGCAGGCGCTGCTGGACGACCGGTCCCGGCGCGCGGACCGGCTCGTCGACTCCGCCGAGCGCATCCTGGGCAGCGTCGGCCGCCGGGTCGCCACGCTGGACACGCTCGACGACGTCAACACGTACTTCGCCACCGACCCGATGGTCGCGAAGCTGCACTCGGTCGCGGAGGAGCTGCGCGGGCTCGGCGACAGCGTGCGCGCGGAGGAACTGGCCGGCCGGGTCAAGTCCGCGCGCCAGGAGGCCGGCCGATCGCTGCGGGACCGTCTCGACCTGTTCGCGGACGGCGGCGGCACGATCCGGCTCGGCAAGCACCGGTTCGCGGTCAACACGCAGGCCGTGGACCTGACCATGGTGCCGCACGACGGGGAGATGACGTTCGCGGTCACCGCGACCGACTTCCGCTCGCCGGTCCGCGACCCCGGGTTCGCCGCCACCAAGCCGTTCTGGGAGCAGCTGCTCGTCTCCGAGTCGCCGGAGGTCTACCGATCCGAGCACCTCGCGGCCACGCTGCTCTCCGTCGGCCTCAACGGCACCGACCTTCGCGATCTGGTGCGCCGGGAAGCCGAGACCCGATACGACGAGGGGTACGAACGGGGCGTCCACGACGTCGACGCGGCGCTCATCCTGGACGCGCTGCTGCGCCTGCACGCCGGTGCGGGGCTGCTGCGCTACCCGGCCGCGGTGCGGTCGGCCGCGCAGCTGTTCTGGGCCTACGGCGTCTCCGAGGACGACCGGGCGGTCTGGACCCGGCGGGCGTCGTCGCTGATCCGCGCGCGTGCGGTTTTCGGCACGGCCGGGCCTGCGGTTTCGCAACTCGCGTCTGAGCTCGGGGCTTCCGCGACGGTCTTCCTCGGTGAGGCCGGCCTGCCGGTCGAGGAGCCGGAGCAGGTGGGGGAGTACCTGGTCGAGGAGCTGGGCGGCGAGCCGTTCGGGTTCGTGACCAGCGCCGACGCGCGTACCCTGCTGGACCGGTTCCGTCGTGCGCTCGGCGGCGCCGCGGCGCCCTCGGGACGCGACTTCGACGAGGACCTGCGCGCCCTGGATGATCTCGCGGCCCGGCATCAGCTGGCGTCCGCGTGGCTCGGCGCGTATCTGGCCTCGGTCTCTTCGCCGGCGCCGCCGGAGTTGGCGGAAGCGGTCGCGCTGCTGCTGACCGCGGATCTCCCCCGGCACGACTCGTCCGCCGCGCTGTCGCTCGAGGTGACCGGGCTGCTCGGCGCGCACCCGCGGATCGTCGATCGCTCTATTTCCCTGAGACTGGACGAGTTCCTGCCGCGCACCCGCCGGTTCCGCGAGGAGCGCATGCCGGCCTACCGCGAGTACCAGCGCCGGCGCAACGCGCTCGCCGCCGCCGAACGCGCCCGGCTGCGGCTGGACGAGTTCACGCCGCGGGTGATGAGCGCGTTCGTCCGCAACCGGCTGCTCGACGAGATCTACCTGCCGCTGATCGGCGACAACCTGGCCCGTCAGCTCGGCGCGGCCGGCGACGCGAAACGCACCGACCAGATGGGCCTGCTGCTGCTCATCTCGCCACCCGGATACGGCAAGACCACGCTCATGGAGTACGTGGCCAGCCGGCTCGGCCTGGTCTTCGTCAAGGTCAACGGGCCGGCGCTCGGGCACGGCGTGACCTCGCTGGACCCGGCCGAGGCGCCGAACGCGACCGCGCGGCAGGAGGTGGAGAAGATCTCGTTCGCGCTGGAGATGGGCAACAACGTGCTGCTCTACCTGGACGACATCCAGCACACCAACCCGGAGCTGCTGCAGAAGTTCATCTCGCTCTGTGACGCGCAGCGGCGGATGGAGGGCGTCTGGGAAGGGCAGACCCGCACGTACGACCTGCGAGGCAAGCGGTTCGCGGTGTGCATGGCCGGCAACCCGTACACCGAGACCGGCACCCGCTTCCGGATCCCGGACATGCTGGCCAACCGCGCGGACGTGTGGAACCTCGGCGACGTGCTCTCCGGGCGGGACGATCTCTTCGCGCTGTCGTACATCGAGAACGCGCTCACCTCGAACGCGGTGCTGGCGCCGCTGTCCACCCGGGAGCGCGGCGACGTCGAGCTGCTGGTCCGGCTGGCCCGCGGCGACGAGACCGCGCAGGCGGACAAGCTCGCCCACCCGTACTCCGCGGTCGAGCTGGAGGGCATCCTCGCGGTGCTGCGCAAGCTACTGCGGGTGCAGGAGGTCGTGCTCACGGTCAACCGCGCCTACATCGCGTCCGCGGCGCAGGCCGAGGAGTCGCGCACCGAACCGCCGTTCAGGCTGCAGGGCTCGTACCGCAACATGAACAAGATCGCGGAGCGGATCGTGCCGGTGATGAACGACGCGGAGCTGGAGCTGGTGCTCGACGACCACTACCTCGGCGAGGCGCAGACGCTCACCGGCGGTGCGGAGGCGAACCTGCTGAAGCTCGCGTCCCTGCGGGGCCTCATGTCGGAGGAGCAGGCCGCGCGGTGGGAAGAGGTCAAGGCCGCGTTCCTCCGGCAGGCCGCGCTCGGCGGGGCCGGGGACGACCCGATGGGCCGGGCGGTCGGCGCGGTCGGACTGCTCGCGGACCGCGTGTCGGAGGCCATCGACCGCGCCGCTGCGACGCGGTCGATGACGCCCTGATTCGTGCTGTTTCGCCGGTTTTGAGGGATGTGGTTGCGGGCGCCGCTGCCACGGCGCCGGTGTCTCAGCTGTGCGCGGGGGTGCGCGGCTGAGGCACCTCCAACCAACTCGGGTTGGAGCCCCGCCAGGCGTTGGCGAGGATCACGGCCGAGGTCTGGCTGGGGCACTCCTGGACCTTGGATTTGCCGGAAGCGCCGCCGATCTGCGCCTCGACCTCCCAGCGGGAACCATCCGTCCGGATGTAGACGTCGCGACGACCCTTCGGGGTGCGGTTCCCGTTCCACCAGTGGCATTCGACTCTCACTACCGGACCGTACCCCAGGTAGCGGCCATACCGAATATTTTGATCTTGATCGGTTCGGTTACAACCTATCCGCACTTCAGATGTGATCTCCCCCGGTAAACGTGGTGTTCGCCACCCGGAATCCGGCCGGAAACAAATCTGCTGGAATCTGGCCTTTCCGATCACACTTTCGGGGGTTAGGGGCACCGTGGAGATTCTTCTGATGACCGCCATCGCCGGCGAGCGCGCCCGGCGCGTCCTCCCCGGGCTCGACCTGCTCCCGCACACGCTGCGGATCGCGCCGCGCGACGTGTCCGCGCTGATCACCGGCCCGAACCCGGACGTCGTGCTGGTCGACGGCGCCCACGGGCTCGGCAGCCGCTCCGGCCTCGCCGAGGCCCGCGACACCTGCCGGCTGCTGCGCGCCACCGGCCTCTCCAGCCCGCTGGTCGCGGTCGTCGACGAGGCCGGCCTCGCCGCCGTCTCGGCTGAGTGGGCCATCGACGACGTGGTGCTCGTCACGGCCGGTCCCGCCGAGATCGAGGCCCGGCTCCGGCTCGTCACCGCCCGCCGCACCGCGCAGAACGCCGGCACCAACGGCATGATCACCGCCGGCGAGCTGCTCATCGACCCGGCCACCTACGCCGCGAAGCTCAAGGGCGCGCCGCTCGACCTGACCTACAAGGAGTTCGAGCTGCTCAAGTTCCTCGCCCAGCACCCCGGCCGCGTCTTCACCCGCGACCAACTGCTCCGCGAGGTCTGGGGCTACGACTACTTCGGCGGCCACCGCACCGTCGACGTCCACGTCCGCCGCCTCCGCGCCAAACTCGGCTCCGAATACGAGTCGATGATCGGCACGGTCCGCCAGGTCGGCTACAAGCTCGTCCTCCCACCCCGCCCCGAGTCCTCACTCCTGGCCCCGGAGATCGAGCGCGTGCTCGCCTGAAGGCTTTCCAGGGCTAGGACCCGGGCCCCGCGACATCCGCCGCCTCGCCACCCCAGTCGTGGACGAACTCGCTCATGAAGTCCCCGACCGCCCTCCCGGTCCGGCTTCGTCATGATCCCGGCCGGATCTGCTGGAGTGGGAGGCCGCGCTGGTCAGGTGGGAGGAGAAGTGGGCGGCTCTCCTGAATCGGCTCGTCACTCCAGGAGGGTCTGGATGTCGGCGGCGGTGAGGGTGGTGGAGGCGAAGTCGCCGCCGTCGAGGACGCTGCCGAAGAGGGCGGCCTTCTTGGCCTGGAGGGCCATGACCTTCTCCTCGATGGTGTCCTTGGCGACGAGGCGGTAGACCATGACGTTGCGGGTCTGGCCGATGCGGTGGATGCGGTCGACCGCCTGTGCCTCGGTCGCCGGGTTCCACCACGGGTCGAGCATGATGCAGTAGTCGGCCTCGGTGAGGTTCAGGCCGAAGCCGCCGGACTTCAGGCTGATCAGGAAGACCGGTGCGGTGCCGGACTTGAAGGCGTCGATCACCCGGGCGCGGTCGGTGGTCTTCCCGTCCAGGTAGTGGCATTCGATGCCGTCGTTCTCCAGCCGTTCGCGGGCCGCGGTCAGGAAGCGGGTGAACTGGCTGAAGACCAGGGTCCGGTGGCCCTCGGCGGCCAGGTCGGTGACGCGTTCGACCAGCGCGTCCAGCTTGGTCGACGGGACGGCGTGATGCTTCGCGTCGACCAGGCTGAGGTCGAGGCTCGCCTGGCGGAGCAGCGTCAGCGACCGGAAGATCTCGAAACGGTTCTGCTGCAGGTCGCCGAGCAGGCCGAGCACCTTCTGCCGTTCGCGCTGCAGATAGGTCTGGTAGATCTTGCGGTGCCGCGGGTTGAGCTCCAGCATGACCGTCTGTTCCTGTTTGGCCGGCAGGTCCGCGACCACCTCGGCCTTGCGGCGGCGCAGCATCAGCGGCCGGATCCGGCGGCGTAGGTGGGCGAGCCGCTCCTGGTCCTGCTCCCGCTCGATCGGCCGGCGGTAGAACTCCGTGAAGCGGTCCAGCCGGGACAGCAGGCCGGGCGCGGTGATGGACAGCAGCGCCCACAGTTCGGCGAGGTTGTTCTCCATCGGCGTACCCGTGATGGCGAGTTTGAACGGTGCCGGCAGTTGCCGCGCGCAGCGGTAGGCCTGGGACGCCGCGTTCTTGACGAACTGTGCCTCGTCCAGGATCAGCCCGGCCCACGGCAGCGCGGCGTACTCGTCGTGCTCCAGACGGAACAGCGTGTACGACGTGACCACCACGTGCGCCCCGCCGACCGTCTCCGCCAGCGTGCCGGGGCGGCGGGCCTGCGTCTGCTGGACCGCCCGCACGTCCAGTCCGGGCGCGAACCGGGTCGCCTCGCTCACCCAGTTACCGACCACGCTCGCCGGGGCGACCACCAGGAACGGCGCGTCGGCGGTCCCCTCCTCCACCGCATGACAGATCAGAGCCAGCGTCTGTACGGTCTTACCGAGCCCCATGTCGTCGGCGAGCACGCCACCGAGCCGGTGCCGGTGCAGCGCGGCCAGCCACTGGAAGCCCTCCTCCTGGTAACCGCGCAGCGTGGCACTCAAGCCGTCCGGCAGCGCGGCCCGCGGTCCGGTGCCGGTCTCGGACAGCGCCCGGATCGACTCCTGCCACGCGGCGGCCGGGCCGCTGAGCTCACCGATCTCCGCGAGTTCCTGCCACACCCCGGCCTGGAAACGGCCGACCCGCACGGTGCCGGGCGGCGCGTCCTGCAACGCCCGCGCCTCCGCGATCAGGTCACGCAGCTGGCGGAACTCGGTGCGGTCCAGCGAGAAGTACCGGCCGCTCGGCAGGATCAGGAACTCCTGCTCCGCCGCGAGCGCGACGAACAGGTCCTGGAAACCGACCTGCTCGCCACCGACCGTCACCTCCACCGCGAGATCGAACCAGTCGGAGTCTCCGTTCGCCGTCTCTGCGAACGAGATGACCGGCGCCTCGACCGTCTCGACGTAGTCCTGATCGGTGTGCAGCTCCACCTCGACGTCCGGCAGCGCGGTCAGTGCGGGCGTGAGGTCGCGGATCAGGTGCAGCATGGCGTCCCCGCTGACGACCGCGCCGGCGAGCAGCCGTGGGCCGTCCGGCGACGGCTCGGTCAGCCCGTAGCGCGGATCCGCGACCACCTCGGTGACCGAGTCCAGCGTCCGTTCGTGCGCGGGGGTCAGCGCCACGTCGTCGAGGGGTTCCCGGTGCTCGCCGTCGCCGATCGTGGTCACCCACGACCACGACACAGTCATCCGGTGATCGGGCAGCCGGCGGCCGGTCAGGGTCAGCGTCGCCCGGCTCAGGTCCGGCAGCCGCACCGACTCGTCGAGCACCACGACCTCGGCGCGGCGCGCGAGACCCGGATAGAACTGCCGGAGGAACCTCGGCTGCTCCGCACCGGGGACGACGATCGACGGCGAGGCCAGCGCGGCCGCGGCATCCCGGGTCACCGGCCGGGCCAGCGACGCGAGCCGCAGCACCCGCGGCCCGTCCTCCCACCAGGCGACGCCGTGCGCCGGCTCGCCGACCAGGAGCGTCCGCCGGGGATCGAGCACCGTGCGACCGTCGGTGAGCGCGGGACGCAACCTCAGGTCGTCGCCGTCGCGGTCCACCTGGACCGAGTAGCGGACCGGCGCGGGCCGCACCGTCACCGGCTCGGCGGCCCGTCCCGCGGACACCAGCGGAAGACCCTCGTCCTGCGCCTCCAGCAGCAGATCCCAGACCCGCCGGGCGGGGAAGTCGCCGAGGTTGATCACCCGGCTGTCGGCGTAGGAACTGTAGTAGGAGTAAGGGCTGGAACTCGCGGTCTGGCCACGCAGCTCCTGCAACAGGGCCAGGTGCCGTGCGGTCCGGCCGGACCGGCTGTAGAACGTGTGGCCGAGCGTCTGCCAGTTGATGCCGGTGCGCACCCAGCCGTTCCGGCCCGGCAGGACGGGGCGTAACAGGACTCGCGTGGTCCCGGTCGTCTCCAGCTCGAACTGCAGCGCGATCTCGGGGGCCTCGGGCTCGGCCGGCTCGGCGTCGGTCAGCCACGCGAGCGCGGACTCCCACGGGCGGGCGGCGGCCTGCGACTCCGCGACCTCGAAACCGGCGGCCAGCACCAGCGCCACCGGGTGATCGCACTCCGGCGATCTCTTGCACGCGCAGGCGCCGTCGATGCTCTTCACCGCGCCGTCCGGGCCGATGACCAGCGTGGCCTGCACCCGGCTCATCCCGCCCCGGATCCGGCCGGAGGCCCGCCGCATCGGCTCCGCCCAGCGAGCGTCGACGACCTCGCCGACCACCTTGCGGGCCGCCGTGAAGGATCTCACGCCGACGGCCTGACAGATCGCCGCTTCGTCCTCGGTCAGGATCAACCGCGCCAAGACAAGCTCCTCACCCGACGGTTCGCTCGATAAGGCTACTGATTCACGACCAGCGCGAACGGCGCGCCCACTCGAACGAGTGGAAGGACAACTCGTGTGGGGCCGACGGGACTCGAACCCGCACTGGAACGGACCTAAACCGTTTGCCTGCTACCAATTGGGCTACGGCCCCTCAAAGCGAAAAATCGGTCATGGTTTCCTGTCCGACGCAACGCTGTCCCGGGATCATAGTTGACCGGTGCGTTTGCGGTTGGCGTAGGTAGCGGTCCGGCTGTGGCAGTCGGGGCAGAGGAAGCGGAGGTTCCGCGCCTCATTGTTGAGGAATCTGTGAGGCCGCCGCAGCTTGGGCCAGGGCTTCCGGCGTGTATCGATACTTGACCACGCCGGAACGCTAGCCCGTCCCTCCGACACTTTCGGTCAGTTGTCCAGGCCCAGGTCCTTGCGGAGCTTGGCGACGTGGCCGGTGGCCTTGACGTTGTAGAACGCCTGCTGGATGGCGCCCTTCTCGTCGATGACGAAGGTGGAGCGGATGACGCCGACCACGGTCTTGCCGTAGAGCTTCTTCTCGCCGTAGGCGCCGTAGGCCGTGAGCACGGACCTGTCCTGGTCGGAGACGAGCGGGAAGGTCAGCGCGTCGTGTTCGCGGAACTTGGCCAGCTTCGCGGGGGTGTCGGGGGAGATGCCGACCACGTCGTAGCCGGCGGCGGTCAGCGAGGCCAGGGAGTCGCGGAAGTCGCAGGCCTGCTTCGTGCAGCCGGGGGTCATGGCGCTGGGGTAGACGTACAGGATGACCTTGCGTCCGCGCAGGTCCGACAGGGAGAGCTGGTCGCCGGTGTCGGTCGGCAGGGTGAAGGTGGGGGCGGGGTCGCCGGTGGTGAGGCGGATCGCTTCGGTCATGCGGCCAACCCTACCGGCGCGTTGAAGCACACAGCTGCAAGTCCTTGGCAACAAGGCGGGTGGCTCAATAGTCTGAGCGTCACCTGAGAGAGGGAGCGGCGCCGATGGACTTCGAGGCTCTGCACATATCCAACGGGGTCCTCAACGGGCCCGTCTCGATCGCCTACACGGTGCTCGCCGCCGTCGCGATCGCGGTGTGCCTGGTGAACGGCCGCCGTGATCTGGAGGACCGGCTGGTGCCGATGGCCGGCCTGGTCGCGGCGTTCATCTTCGCGGTGCAGATGCTCAACTTCCCGGTGCTGCCGGGCGTGAGCGGGCACCTGCTCGGCGGCGCGCTCGCCGCGATCCTGGTCGGGCCGTGGGTGGGCGCGCTGTGCGTGACGATCGTGATCACGGCGCAGGCGCTGTTCTTCGCGGACGGCGGCATCACGGCGCTGGGGCCGAACATCACGAACATGGGTCTGGTCTCGACCGCGGTCGCGTTCGGGGTCACCGTGCTGTTGTTGCGCGTGCTTCCTCGTACCCCCGCGGGGTTGTCGATCTCGGTTTTCGTGGCGTCGGTGGTGAGCGTGGTGGTGGCGTCGCAGAGCTTCGTCCTGCAGTACGCGCTGGGTGGCTCGACGGAGCTGACCGGCGTCGGACTGACGAGCGTGGCCGCGGCGATGGCCGGCACGCACGTGCTGATCGGCATCGGTGAGGGCCTGATCAGCGCGGCCACGGTCGCCACGGTCGCCCGGGTCCGCCCCGACCTGGTCTACGCGCTGCGCGGACTGAAGACGGGAGTCGCGGCATGAGGAGGTTCATCCTGGCCGGTCTCCTGACCGCGCTGCTGCTGGCCGGCGTGGTGAGCAGCTTCGCGTCGTCCTCGCCGGACGGCCTCGACTCCGCCTCGACGCGCGGCTGCACGACGAACGCGGACGGTGAGATCACCGGCGGCACCTGCATGGCGCAGGGTGCCAAGGACCACGAGCTGGCGGACAGCCCGCTGGCCGACTACGGCATCGCGGGCGTGGACAACGCCTATCTCTCGACCGGCCTCTCCGGCATCGCGGGCGTGCTGCTCGTCTTCGCGGTCGCGGGCGGTCTCTTCTGGGTGCTGAGGCGAAGCCGGAAGTGAGCCCGGTGCACCGCCTCGCGCCCGAGGTCAAGATCGCAGCGACCGTCGCGATCACGATCGCGGTGGTGGCGACGCCGCGCGAGGCGGTGTGGGCGTTCGGGGTTCACGCGCTGATCGTGGTCGCGCTCGCGGCCGTCGCACGCGTCCCAGCCGGGTGGCTGGCGCGGCGCAGCCTGGTGGAGGTGCCGTTCGTGCTGCTGGCGGTGCTGATGCCGTTCGTGGGTGTGGGCGAGCGCGTCGAGTGGCTGGGCCTGCGGTTGTCCGTGGAGGGGTTGTACGGCGGCTTCAACCTGCTGGTCAAGGGCACGCTCGGGGTGCTGGTCGCGCTGCTGCTGGCCGCGACCACGAGCACCCGGGACATCATCGTCGGCCTGGACCGGCTGCGCTGCCCGCCGGTGCTCACCCAGATCGCCACGTTCATGCTCCGCTACCTGGACGTGCTCGCGGACGAGGCGCGGCGCATGCGCACGGCCCGGCTGGCCCGCGGCGACGACCCCCGGTTCCTGTGGCAGCTGCGCGGCTTCGCGTCCGGCATCGGTGCGCTGTTCCTGCGCGCGTTCGAGCGGGGCGAGCGCGTCTATCTGGCGATGCTGTCCCGTGGCTACACCGGCAGTCTCCCGCAGCTCGGCGGCGCCGGCGCGGGCGTGGCGCAGTGGGCGGCGGCCGCGACCGTACCCCTGGTGGCGGCCGCGATCGCGGTGACCGCCACGATCCTCACATGAGCGAAGCACCGAGCCTGGACGTCCGCGACGTCTCGTTCGCCTACCCCGACGGTCACCGCGCGCTGGACGGCGTCACGCTGCGGGTCGCACGCGGCGAGCGCGTCGCGCTGCTCGGCCCGAACGGCGCCGGCAAGACCACGCTGGTCCTGCACCTGAACGGCATCCTCGGCGGCGGTTCCGGCACGGTCACGGTCGCCGGACTCACGGTCTCCCGGGACCGCACCACGCTCACCGAGATCCGCCGTCGCGTCGGCGTCGTCTTCCAGGACCCGGACGACCAGCTGTTCCTGCCGACGGTCGCGGAGGACGTCGCGTTCGGCCCGGCCAACCTCGGCCTGCGCGGCGCCGAGCTCGAGCAGCGCGTCGACGAGGCACTGGACGCGGTCGGCATGCGCGAACACCGCGACCGCATCCCGCACCACCTCAGCTTCGGCCAGCGCCGCCGAGTCGCGGTCGCCACGGTCCTCGCGATGCGCCCGGAGATCCTGGTGCTCGACGAGCCCAGCTCCAACCTCGACCCGGCCTCCCGCCGCGAGCTGGCCGAGATCCTGCGCGGCCTGCCGGTCACGGTCCTGATGGTCACCCACGACCTGCCGTACGCGCTCGAACTCTGCGACCGCGCCGTCATCCTCGACGCGGGCCGCATAACCGCGGACGCACCGACCCGCACGCTCCTCGCCGACACCGCACTCCTGGCCGCCCACCGGCTGGAGCTGCCCTACGGCTTCTCAGTGCCGGCAACCTAGATCCAGATCATGATTTCCCGCTTCCGGCGGGGTACAGACCGCATGCTCCCGCGGGCACCGGTCGAGTGGGTGGTCACCAGCGAGAACCCCGGGCGGGTTGCCGCTCAGCTACCGTCGATGAGGGCGATCGCGAGTTCGGGGCTGTACGTGCCGGACGGGACGCCCGGTGCGGTGCCGCAGGGGCCGTCCGAGATTCCGGGGGTCTTGATCCAGAGGCGGTAGTCCTCGCCGGTGGCGCCGGGCTGCGGTGCCGAGCCGAGCTTGCGCTGCGGGGGGTTGCACCATGATCCGGCGTGGCCGTTGCCGTTGCGGCTGGTGTCGATGACGAAGCCCGCGGTGTAGCCCTTGCTCTTGAGCTGGGCGTTGATCTTCGCGGCGTGCGCCACGGTCTTGTCCGTCGGGTGGAAGTTCGACACGTTGAGGGCGAAGCCCCGCACGTTGCGGACACCGGCGTCGTGCAGGCGGGCCGCCATCTCGGTGGGTTCGCCCCAGCCGACGTTGCCGGCGTCGAGGTAGGCCCAGACCTTCGGCGCCCTGGTGCTCAGCTCGCCGGTGGCGAAGTTCAGCAGTTCGTTGCGGACGGCGATCTGCTCGGCGGTCATGCATTCGGCGTCGCCGAGGGCGTCGGGTTCGACGATGACGATCGCGGGGCGGTCGCCGATGGCGGCGGCGAACGCCGAGATCCACGTCTTGTACTCGGCGGGTGTCTTCTGGCCGCCACCGGAGTGCCCGCTGCACGCATCCCGGCCCGGCAGGGTGTACGCGACGAGGACCGGCAGCTTCCCGGCCGCCGCGGCGGCGTCGACGTACCTGTCGACCGAGGTGCCGATGTCGGTGAACCACTCGCCGAACCACTTGGCGATCGGCCGGGACGCGATCTCCGCGCTGATCCGCGCGGCCCGAGGATCGTTCCTGTTCGCGAGGGCCCACTTCGCCGGCTCGGAGTTCGGGTCCACGAAGAACCCGGACGTCTCCGCCAGCGGCCCGGCCGGCGCGGGCGACGACGCGGGCGGTGACGACGGCGGGGCCGGCACAGACGGCGAGGCGGGCGGTGACGACGGCGAGGCCGACGCGGACGGCGAGGCGGGCGGCGACGCGGGCTGCGACGACGGCGGGACCGCGATGGGAGCGTGCAGGCCGGCGATCGTCGTATCCCGCGCCGAGTCGTCGGCGTCCGCGATGACCGCCACGCCGATCCCGGCGGCGAGCACGGCAGCGGCCGCCACACCGGTGACCTGCCAGCGTCGAACGTGCATCATCGTTCCCCTCAGTGTTCGGAATCTTGGCGAACGTACTGGTCGGGGCGTTGACTGTTAAGGGTTTTAAGAGATTCGTAAAGAAACCTCGGAAATCGGCAGAATTGCTGACGAAACAATGAGATGCCGAAGATCCGACATACAACCTCTGAGATGCCTCTCGGCGGGGTCAATCGTCCTCGGGGCGCTCATCGAGCGCGGCCTTGAGCGTGAGCGGCGTGCGGCGTGGACGCGGGCGGGCCGGATCCCGGCCCTCACCGGACGCCGCCGTGCTGCCGGAAGACCCCGGGCCGCCGGGAGACCCCGGGCCGCCGGGAGACTCCGGGCCGCCGGGAGACTCCGGGCCGCCGGACACAGGGGCGTCGCCGGCGGTGGCGAGCGCGGTGGCGCGCATGCGGAGGACGGCCGCGGCGGTGAGGCCGAAGCCGGCCGCGAGCGCGAGCACGTCGAGCACCCGGGCCGCGACCGGGGGCCAGGGGGCGGGGACGACCGAGTTGACCAGTGCTCCCGCGTTCGCCAGGCCGACGAAGACGCCGGTGCAGACGCCGGCCAGCGCGAGCGCGAAGTCCGCGGACGGCCGGCGGGTGACGGCGAAGGCCGCGGCGGCGAGCGCGCCGACGCCGGTGAGCGCGGGCCAGAGTTGAGTGGAGAGCAGCGCGGGCAGCGCGGTGCCGAGCGTGTCGTTGCCCGCGTCGATCTCGCGCCCGGCCGTGTAGGCGAGCGCGGCCACCCCGGCCGCTGCGGACGCCGCCGCCAGCAGCCACAGCGCGATCCGGCCGCGGAGGAGACCGAGCGCGGCGACCGCGGCCGCGACCAGGACCACCGCGGCCCACCAGCCGCCGGCGTAGGGCGGCGGCACCCAGTCGAGCGTGCCGGTCGCGGTGATCGGTGTGACGCCGTCGCGGAGGTCGACGGTCCAGTTCCGTACCCGCTGGGGCCGGTTGGGGTCGGCGGCGACCGCGGGTGGTCGCTCCTCGCTCATCCAGTACGTGCGGTGGTCGTGCCAACGGGCGGTCGGCCGGTCCGAGATGCGGCGCCAGGACGGCGGCACCGTGGGCCCGGCCGTGACCGGCACTCTCGTGGACGTGGCGATGCTGGCGTTCAGGTACGTCGCCGCGGAGTTGACGTTCTCCCAGACCCCGTCCGGCCCGACTCGCAGGTAGGGCTCGCCCTCGTAGCCGAGCACCTCGATCTCGCGCCCACCGGTGTTGGTCAGTTCGAGCCGGGCGCCGGCCTCGATGACGCGCAGGCGGACGCCGGGCACGTCCGGGGAGACGCCGGTGAGCCGGGCCCGGTAGTTCGTGCCGGCCGGCGCGTCCGCACCGTGCGCGAACGCGGGCGCGGCCGTGGCCGGTGCGAGCAGCACACCGGCCAGGACCGCGACCACCAGCCGGATTACTTGACGGCCGCCTCGACCGCCGCGGTCAGGCCGGCCGGGGAACGGTCCTCGAGCACGGTCCCGGCGACGTAGACGGTCGGCGTGCCGGTGACCCCGCGCTCGCTCGCCCGGTCCGTGATCTGTGCGCTCCACGTCTCGTATCTTCCGTCCTCGACGCACCGCGTGAAGTCATCCCCCAGACCGAGTGTGGTGCCGAGCGAGATCAGCTTGGCGTCGTCGAGGCCGGACGTGCCCTCCTCGGGCCGGTTGTCGAAGAGCGCCTTGTGGTATTCGGTGAACTTGCCGCCGTCCGCCGCGCACGCGGAGGCGCCGGACGCGCGGGTGGAGTACTGCGTGCCGTTGGAGTAGCGGTCGAGGATCGAGATCGGGTGGTAGACCACGGTGACCTTGCCCGCCTTGACCAGCTCGTCGATGGTGGCGCCGGCCGCGCTCTCGAACTGGCCGCACGCCGGGCACATGAAGTCCTCGTAGACATCGACCGTGACGGCGCCGGTGCCGACCGAGAACCCGGTGCCGTCCGCGATCGCGGAGGCCGGGGTGAACACCTCGCCGGAGCGCTGGGCGGTGAAGATGCCGTACCCGGCGATGCCGGCCACGAGCAGCACGGCGGCGGCGACCACCGAGGTCCACAGCGTGGTTCTGCGGCGCCGCTCCTTGGCGAGCTGCTCGCGTACCATGCGATTCGCCTGCTTTTGATCTTTTCGAGAACTCATGGCCTGGTTACCTCGTCAGGAAGCGGTCGACGGAGAATCGGGAGTCGGGACGGACGATCAGGTAGCCGGCCAGGAGCAGGAACCCGATGTCCCGGGTGATCTCCCAGCCGTAGGTCGGGCTCTCCCCGGCGGCGAGCTGCCCGCCGCTGCCGAAGCAGCCGCAGTCGATCTGCAGGCCGCGGGCCCACGCGCTGGCGATGCCGACGATGAAGACCACCAGCAGCAGCGCGGAGAACACGGCCGAGACCCGGGTCGCGAGCCCGGCGAGCAGCAGCAGCCCGACCGCCACCTCGACGAACGGCAGCATCGCGCCGATCACCTGGGCGACGTCGAAGGGCAGCAGCTGGTACGCGTTGACGGCGCGCGCCGATCCGGCCAGGTCGCCGGCCTTGGAGCCGCCGGCGTAGAGCCAGACGGCCGCGAGACCGAGCCGGGCGACGAGCCCGGCCCACGGTCCGGCTCGATGCCACACAGAGGAGTCCACCTTCCTTGGTCGTGCCGGGCCGTCGCCCGGTTCCGTGCTCACGGTGACGGGACGTGGACCCGACAGGTACGGGCGAAGGTCCCGAAATCGCCGGGAACTTCCCGGGCCGCGCGTCCGACCAACGGGGCATGCCCTCCCGCCCCTCGCGTTTCGTCCTTTTTGATCCCATATTTGGGGTCGAAACGGTAGGTGCGAAACACGCCACGCCCACCACCAGCGATCACCGCCACATCCGTGGGAGAGCATGTCCGGCATGACTGCCGAGAGAAGACGCCGCTGGGCCGTGCTCGCCGCGCTCGTCCTGGGCGCGCTCGCGGTGTTCGTCGGACCGGCGAGCCCGGCCAGCGCGCACGCCGTCCTGCAGCGCACCACGCCCGCCGCCCAGTCCGTGGTCCAGACCCCGCCGGGGGACGTGAAGCTCACGTTCACCGAGGGCGTCAGCCCGGTCAACGGCAAGATCCAGGTGATCGCGCCGAACGGCGACCGGGTCGGCGGCGACCCGCGCGCGGAGGGCTCGACGCTGATCATCCCGGTCACCGCGGACCAGCGCGGCACGTACCTGGTCAGCTACCGGGTGATCTCCGCGGACAGCCATCCGGTCAGCGGCGCGTTCACGTTCTCGGTCGGCGCCACGTCCGCGGTGCCCGTGCTCGCCGAGGACGGCGACGACACCGACCCGGTGGTCAAGAACACGATCCCGGTCGCGAAGTTCATCGGGTACGCCGGGCTCGTGCTGGTCGTCGGCCCGGTCCTGGTGCTGCTGTTCCTCTGGCCGGCCCGGCTCAGCCGCCGGACGCCGGCCCGGCTGGTGCGCACCGGCCTCGGCCTGATCGCGTTCAGCACGCTCGCCGCGCTCTACCTTCAGGCGCCCTACACCGGCGGCGGCAATCTGCTCGACGCGGGCGGGCTCGGTGACGTGGTCGCCAGCTCGTTCGGCACCGCGCTGCTGGTCCGACTGGGCCTGCTCGCCGCGATCGCGATCATGCTCCGGCCGATCCTCGCGGAGCGCGGCGACGGCGGCCGCGGCGACGGCGGCCGCAGCGGCGAGAACATGGTCGACCTGATCGTGCTCGCCGCGCTCGGCACCGCCGCGGTCTTCACCTGGCCGCTCACCGGCCACCCGTCCGCCTCACCGGTCGCGGCCGTCTCCGTCGTGGTCGACGCGATCCACCTGGTCAGCATGGCGGTCTGGCTCGGCGGCCTGGTCATGCTGGTCGGCTTCCTGCTGCGCCAGGCCGGCGAGCGCGAGCTGAGCGCGATCCTGCCGATCTGGTCCCGGTGGGCCGCGCTCGCGGTCAGCGCGCTGCTGCTGGCCGGCGTGGTCAACGCGCTCATCGAGATCGGCACGCTCGACGCGCTCACCGGCACCACCTACGGGCGGTTCATCATCGCCAAGACCGCGTTGTTCGCGGCCGTGGTGGGCGTCGCCGCGTACTCCCGGTCGCTGGTCCGCAAGCGGGTCACGGCCGAGAACCCGGGGCGGATACGGACCGCGGTCTGGGCCGAGCTGGCGATCACCGTGGTCGTGCTCGGCGTCACCTCGGTGCTGGTCCAGCAGACGCCGGCGCGCACCGAGTCGGAGAACGCGGTGCTGGCGGGCGAGGGCTACTTCTCGGTGCTGGTCGACAGCCCGCTCTACACGCTGCAGGTCGAGCTGGACCCGGCCAAGGTCGGCAGCAACTCGATGCACCTGTACTCGTACGAGCCCGGCACCACGAACCTGCTCAAGGCGGAGGAGTGGACCACCACCGCCGCGCTCCCGGCCGCCGGGATCGAGCCGATCGACGTGCCCATGCTCCGCGTCGCCGACAACCACGCGATCAGCGAGTTCCAGCTGCCGGCGGCCGGCACCTGGGAGTTCACGTTCACCCTCCGCACCACCGAGATCGACCAGGCCACCGTCACCGTCACGGTGGATGTCGCCTCCTGACTGAAGGGACAGCCATGTCTCCCCGTACCGCCGCCCGCGCGGCACTGCTCAGCCTCGGCGCCACGGCCGTCGGCGTACTCGCGTTCGCCGGGCCGGCGTCCGCGCACGTCACGGTCAACCCCAGGGAGGCCACCCAGGGCGGGTACGCCAAGGTGGACTTCCGGGTGCCGAACGAGAGCGACACCGAGTCCACCACCAAGGTCGAGATCTTCCTGCCGGAGGACGCGCCGATCGGTTCGGTCTCCACCAAGCCGGTGCCGGGCTGGACCGTCGCGATCGAGAAGGGCGCGCCGGCCACGCCGGTGACCGCGCACGGCGCGGAGATCGCCGAGGTGGTCAAGAAGATCACCTGGACCGCCGCGGACGAGAACTCGCGGATCACGCCCGGCACGTTCCAGGAGTTCCCGGTCTCGCTCGGCCCGCTGCCCGAGACCGGGCAGCTGGTCTTCAAGGCGCTGCAGACGTACTCGGACGGCGAGATCGTGCGCTGGATCGACGAGCCGGTCGCGGGCGGCGAGGAGCCGGAGAGCCCGGCGCCGGTGCTCACGCTGACGGCCGCGGCCGCTTCGGAGGCCCCGGTGGCCGAGCCGGTGGCCTCGTCCGAGTCCTCCGCGGACTCCGGCCCGGCGCTGGGGATCGCGATCGCGGGGCTGATCGCCGGCCTGCTCGGGCTGCTGCTCGGCGGCCTGGCATTCACCCGAAGCGGCCCGCGCCCGGCACCGGCGGCCTCCGGCCCGGCGGCCTCTGCCCAGGCGGACGGCACGAAGAGCGTCTGACTCGCCGTCGGTGGCGGCCCGATTCCCGGTGACGGGGTCGGGCCGTCGTGCTTTCGGCGCTATCTGAGCCGTGTCGATGTGGCTGATGCGGGTGTTTCGCCTTGTATGGTCCGATAACGGGGCAAAGGGGGAAGCCGATGCGCATCATCCGCATGATCGCCGGAATGCTGCTGCTCACCGCGGGACTGCCGATCCTGCTCGCCGCCGGTGGGCTGTGGACCGTCGGCCAGCATCGGGACCCCGGCGGCGCGTTCCGGGCCGAGCTGGAACGACTCGACGTACCCGGCCAGGCACTGATCATCGAGGACCTCGACGGGCTGCTCCGCCGCGACGCCACGTTCGCCCGCGCGAGCGGCACCGCGGTCCGGATCGCCGCCGCGACCGACGGCGGGCCCGCGTTCGTCGGGCTCGCGCCCACCGCGGACGCCACCGGATACCTCCGGGCCGCGCGGCACACCCGGGTCGAGCAGCTCGCGCTCAGCCGGGGCCCGCTGCCGGTGCGGGCCGGCACGGTCGCCGGTACCCGGCGGCCCGCCGCGGACCCCGGACGTCAGACCTTCTGGACCCGCTCCGGCGTCGGCGACCTGAGCTGGACCGCCGACGAGATCCGCGATCGCGGCCTCGCGCTGGTCGTCATGACCACGGACGGCCGGCCGGCCGGAACCGTCTCGATCACCGCGGAGCTGCGCCCCCGCTGGCTCACGGCCGCGACCTGGGGCGGCCTCGGCGGCGCCCTGCTGCTGATCATCGCGGGCATGGTCGTGCTGGCGTGGCCGGCCCGCCCGCGCGAACTGGTCTACGTCGTCGAGCCGGACCGCCTCCCGGACGTCGCGGCCCGGCTCAGTTCCCACGCCTCCGTCATCCACGCCGCGGACGACGGCCTGCTCATCACCCGGATCACCGGCCGCCCCCGCCGCCCGGCCAAGACCGCCGACCTGTGGTCCCGCACCACACCCTCGACCCAGCCGGCACCGGCCGGTTCCGTCGTGTCGGCGGGTCCCGCCGTGCGGGCCGGGTCTGTCGCGTCGGTCGATCCGGTCGTGCCAGCCGGTTCTGTCGTGTCCGCCGGTGCTGTGGTGCCGGCCGGTTCTGTCGTGTCGGCCGGGAACCTGTCGGTGGATGGTGTGATGACGGACACGGACGCCGCCCAGCGGCCGGCGACGCTCGCGGACGCGGCGTCGGCGGAGAGCGGGGACGAGGTGACCACGTCGCTCGCCGTGCCCGCGGGTCCGGGCGACACCAGCGCCGGCCGGGCGGTCGGTACCGCGGCGGAGCCGAAGGGCTGGACCGGTCCCCGCCCGCCGGTCTCGCCTCAGCTGACCTGGCCACCGCTGACCCGCGACACAGCCGAGAGCACCAGCCCGCCGATTCCCGCCACCATCGGCATGACCAGGCAGACCGGCCCATCCGGTCGGCCGACGGTCGCACAGGCCGGGCAGGCCGGGCAGGCCGGGCAGGCCGGGGCGGACCCGGGAGCGGCCGCGGAGCCGGACACCGCGGAGATCGTCGCCGCGCCGCGAAAGCGAGCGAAGGCGCAGCCCGTGGGGGCGGCGAGGACGCCGGTCAAGCGCACATCGGACACGCGGCGCGCGCCGCGTCGCAGGGACGCGGTGGGGATGCCCGAGTCCACCGCGGAGGCGGCACCGCCTGCGGCACCGCCTGCGGCACCAGCCGGTGCGGTGCCGCACGTTCCGGCGGATGGGCCGGCACCGGGTGAGGCAGCCCTCGCGGCGGCGGCCGGGGTAGCGCTAGCCGGGGTAGCGCCGGCCGGCGGGGTGGCGGTCGGCGGGGTGGCGGCCGAGGTGGCGACGGTCAAGCGTCAGCCGCGCCGGAAGGAACCGGCGGCGGGCGTCGCCGACGGAGACGGGAGTGTGGAAGGGCGGGGAGGCGGCGGTACGCCGGTGGCCCGGGGAGTCGCGGACCGCGACGGTGGAGGGGCGAGTACTCAGGCGGCCGGGCCGGGGGAGTCGTCGGCCGTACCCGCGAATGGTGCCCTTGATCTTGATGTTGCGGCTCCCGCGCCGCGGGCCGGGCGTCGCCGGAAGGCGGTCGACGGTGAGGTGCGGCAGGCGCGCTAGGCGGCACGTCGAGCGGCCCTCCACTCCGGGTGGAGGGCCGCTTCACCGGGGGAACGGTGGGGCATCGCGGGGGTCTTGCTGTGTTAAGAGTCAGTTTAGGGATTTGGGCGGTATCCGACCAGATATGTCCCTCTGGATGATGATCTGCTACAACGCGAGCACCGGCCGAGAAGCCGGAATCTCTGCCTCACGCAGCGCCGACGACGCAGCGCTGCGCGTAGGCTGTCGTCGTGGCTGATCTTCTGGTGTGGGTGGACTGCGAGATGACCGGGCTGGATCTGGGCAAGGACGCCCTGATCGAGGTGGCGGCCCTGGTTACCGACCCCAACCTTCAGGTGCTCGGCGAGGGGGTCGACGTGGTGATCCACGCCGACGACGCCGCGCTGGCCAGCATGCCGGACGTGGTGCGTGACATGCACGCGAAGTCCGGCCTCACCGAGGAGGTCCGCGCCTCCACGGTCACGATGGCCGAGGCCGAAGACCTGATCATGGAGTATGTGACGCAGTTCGTGCCGGACCCGCGCTCCGCCCCGCTGTGCGGCAACTCGATCGCGACCGACCGCGGCTTCCTCGCCCGGGACATGCGCCGCCTCGACGCCCACCTGCACTACCGCATGATCGACGTCTCCTCGATCAAGGAGCTGGCCCGCCGCTGGTTCCCGCGTACCTACTTCGGCCAGCCCGCCAAGGGCCTGTCCCACCGGGCGCTCTCCGACATCAAGGAGAGCATCCGCGAGCTGGAGTACTACCGCCGCGCGATCTTCGTCCCGGCCCCCGGCCCGGACGTCGAGACCGCCAAGGCCATCGCGGCACAGCTTTGAGGTAACCCGCTCGACGGCCGCCCGAGGGGTGTGGCTATCATTGGTCAGCACCCCACACGGGCCGATGGTTCGGGTGGAAAGCATGGTGGTCGTAGCTCAGCTGGTAGAGCACCGGGTTGTGGTCCCGGGGGTCGCGGGTTCAAGTCCCGTCGATCACCCCACGTAAGACGCAGGTCAAAGGCCTGATCGCGAAAGCGGTCGGGCCTTTCGCCATTTTCGGCGGCCGGCAACGGGAGCCGGAGGGAGCTGGCCGGGCTGGCTGGACCGTCCGGGCCGTCTGGGCCGTCTGGGTCTAAAGGCCTAACGGGTCCCGGCGGGAAACGCCTACCATCCGCGGCAGCTCGTCCTGTCCTTCCGGTGGGAGTATCCGTGTCTGACCTTGCACCGCGTCCCGGCCTCCTGCGGCGGCTCGCCGTGAACAAGCGGAACCTGGCCGCCAGCGGTGCTGGTGTCGCCGTCGTGGTGATCGCGGTCGCGGCCGCTGCCGTGTCCCTGGCGGACGCGTCGGCCGAGCCGGACCCGGCGGGTGCCGCGACCGTGGCCTCGCCGTCGACCGTGGTCAGTGCCACCGGATCGCCGAGTGCGTCGCCGTCCGCGTCCGCCTCGGCCTCCGCGTCCGCGTCGCCGTCCGCGGTGGCGCCGGCGAAGCCCGTGCAGGCCGCGCCGGAGCCGGTGATCCCGAAGACCGGCTGGATCGCGGTCGATTCGGCGGCATGGAAGGCGCAGGTCGACGCGTATCAGGCGCTGTCGTACGAGCCGGCGCCGGCCAGCGTCGGCAACCTGCCGGAGTTCCGGGCCGACTGCGAGTACAGCCACTCGCTGCCGGACGACCCGATCGTCGCGCCCGGCCTGCCCGGCGCCTCGCACATGCACTCGTTCTTCGGCAACGAGGGCGTCGACGCGGGTACGGTCGCGGACGACCTGGTGCGGTTCACGGCCACCACGTGCGAGCCGAAGCAGGACCACTCGTCGTACTGGGTGCCGACGCTCTACGACGCCGGGACGAACAAGGCGGCCGAGCCGACCGGCTTCCGGGTTTACTACCGCTCGCTGATGAACGACTCCGCGAAGCAGCTGCCGATGCCGAACGGCCTGCGCATGATCGCCGGTGACGCGAAGAAGAAGGTGCCGACGCCGCGCGGTGCCACCGGCCAGTTCTACTGTGCCTACTGGGAGCCCGGGCACGACGCGGACGGCGTCGCGCGCAGCACCGACGGCAACTGGCCGATCTGCGAGAAGCAGGCCTACCTGCACTTCATCCTGCAGTTCCCGGACTGCTGGGACGGCAGGCACCTGGACAGCCCCAACCACAAGGACCACGTCGCGTACGGCTGGAACAACGCCTGCCCGGCCAGCCACCCGGTCAAGATCCCCGCGATCACGTTCGACATCCAGTACGGCGTCCAGGGCAGCCAGGCCGGCTACTACCTCGCCTCCGACAAGGACGTCCGCAGCTCGTCCTCCATGCACGGCGACGCGTTCGTGATGTGGGACGTCGACACCATGAACAAGCGCACCAAGAACTGCGTCGAGCAGCGCCGCACCTGCGACAACTACGGCTATCTGAAGTAGCGGCGGCGGTGGATGTCCGGTTTCCGCCTGGACCCTTCCGGCCGTACGCCCGGCCCCGGCACGATCACACGGCAGGTGCGGGGACCGGCGGCGGGCGGGGGACGGCGGCATGGCGGAGGTTCCACCGGGCCGGGCCGGGCTGGACGGCGCGCTCCGGTCACTGTGGACAGACGGTGACCTGAGCACCGGCCGGGATCGGTTCGAGGCGGCGTACCGGGCGGCGCAGCGCGACGCGGACGGCGACGCGATGGCCGTCGCCGCGCTCGGGCTGGGCGGCCTGTGGGTTCACGAGCACCGCACCTACGCTGGTGCGGAGCAGGTGCGGCTCCGGCTCCGGCAGGCACTCGACGCGGTCACGCCCGGCACCGTTCTCGCGCTGCGGCTGCGGATCCGGCTGGCGGCCGAGGCCGACTACCGCGCGGGCGAGCACGCCGCGGCCCTGGGCATGCTGGCCGAGGCGAGACGTTCCGGCGAGCCGGTCGCGGTCGCGGACGCGCTCAGCCTCGCCCACCACTGCCTGCTCGGACCGGACCACGGCCGAATCCGCAGGCAGCTCGCCGAGGAGCTCGTCGGCTGGGCCGTCCGGACGCACCGTCCGGGTGACCTGCCGATGGGGCTGCTGTGGCGCACCGCCGACATGTTCACCGGCGCGGACCCGCACGCCGAACGCAGCCTTGCGGAGCTGCGGGAACTGCTCGTCCGGCGCCCGAACCTGGCCGTCGGGTTCGTCGTGGCCGCGATCGAGGTGATGCGTGCGATCCGCGCCGGCCGCTTCACCGCGGCACGGGCGCAGGCGCAGGCCTGTCTTGAGGCCGGCCGGGCCGCGGGCGACGCCGACGCCGACGGGTGGTACGCGGGACACCTCATCGCCATCGCGTGGTACGCGGGCCGGATCGGTGACCTGCTGCCGATGCTCGGCGACCTGGCCGACTCGCCGACGTTGAGCGTGCAGGACAACTCGCTGTACGCCGGGCTGGCGATGGCCGCCGCGGCTGCCGGCGACCGGCAGCGTGCGGCGGCCGCGCTGGCCCGGCTGTCCGGCACCGGCCTCGACCGGCTGCCGCGCTCCAGCACGTGGCTGGCCACCCTGTTCGGCGTCGTCGAGTGCGCCTACGTGCTCGCCGAGGCGGACGTCGCGGCGACGGCGTACGAACTGCTCAGCCCGTTCGCCCGGTTGCCGGCCACGGCCAGCCTCGGCGTGGTGTGCTTCGGGTCGGTCGAGCATGCCCTGGGCATGGCCATGCTGACCGTCGGCGACCTGGACCGTGCCGTCGGCCACCTGCGGGCTGCCGTACCGGCGAACCTCGCGCTCGGGCACCGGCCGGCCGCTACGCTGTCCCGCTCGCGGCTCGCGCAGGCGCTGGCCCGCCGATCCACGCCGGGCGACGCCGCGGAAGCCCAGCGGGAGGCGACGACCGCCGTCGGCGAGGCCGCTGCGCTGGCCATGGTGCTGCCCGAGTCACCGGCGATGCCGCCCGCGGTCCGGGCAAGCCCGCTCACCGCCCGTCGCCCGGGCCGACTCTGGCAGATCGAGCTGGGCCTGCGCAGCGCCTGGGTCGAGCACAGCCTGGGCATGCTCTATCTGTCGGAACTACTGGCCAACCCCGGGCGGGAGATCTCGGCCGCCGAGCTGGCCGCCGGTCGCGCCGACCACGCCGTCACCGATGCGGGGTCGCGGCAGCCGGTGCTGGACGACACGGCGATCCGCGAGTACCGGCGGCGCCTCACCGCGCTGCAGGAGGAGATCGCCGACTCCGACGGGCAGCCACGTGGCGACCGGGCCCGGGACGAACGTGACTGGCTGCTCGCCGAGCTGTCCACCGCCACCGGGCTCAGCGGCCGGATCCGGCGCTTCGCGGGCAACGAGGAGCGGGCCAGGATCGCGGTCGGCAAGGCCATCCGCCGGGCCGTGGAGCGGGTCACCGCCGCGGATCCAGTGATCGGGGCGCATCTGCGCGCCACAGTCAGCACCGGGATCCGCTGCTGCTACCTCGCGCCGTCGTAGTGCCGGGAAACCGGTGAGCCGATCGGCCCACCGGCCTCCGCACCGTCAGAAGTTGTACGACACGGTGTTGGTCCGGATGTTGCCCGGATCCACGATGGCGTAGATCTCGTCCCGGCGGTCGAAGATGGTGTCGTCCTCATTGAGGACCCCGCGCAGCACCTGGGCGCCGCTGTAGAAGGGGCCGCCGCGGAAGTCGTCGAACACGGCATCCGAGCCGTACAGGCCGAAGACCCCGTTGACGGCGGTGTCGCAGGAGACGTAGACCGGGTAG
The DNA here is from genome assembly GCF_030811575.1 of Catenuloplanes nepalensis. Classification (GTDB taxonomy): domain Bacteria; phylum Actinomycetota; class Actinomycetes; order Mycobacteriales; family Micromonosporaceae; genus Catenuloplanes; species Catenuloplanes nepalensis. The sequence continues at coordinate 9,425,016 of NZ_JAUSRA010000001.1, forward strand.
CGGCCGTTCTCCTGCGGGCCGATGGACAGCGTGCAGCTGGCCGCCTGCGCCGGGGAGGCGACCGACATGGTCACGGCGAGGCCGAAGCACGCCGCGGACGCGAGGGCCGCGGCCTTCCGAGCGAGCGGGTGTTTCCGATTCATGTGCCCTCCTGGCAGTGGACCGGCCGGCGTACCGCACGCCGGCGCGATGACGCGCGATGCGTCTGTACCTGAGGGCGTTCCATGCCGTTCCATGCCGCTCGGACGGCCGTCGACACCGTCCGGCCGGAGTTCGAGTGCGGCTGGCGACAGGCACCACGGACAGCCGCCCACTGTCATTCGCTGATTCCGAATGCGGAGGCGTGGTTGTGTCCTTGCGGCCTCGGATCGTGCAGGGAGGATCGCCGGCGACGACCGTTGCCCGCGGGGCACACCCCTGCTGCCGCCCCGGCCCTCACCCCTAAGCCGGAGTAAACGCTGAGCCCTCGCCGGAAGCGGGCATATCAATGGTTATAAAAAGCAAATCCCCCAAGCTGTTAGCTCAGGGGATTGAATGGTGCGCCGCGTAGGACTTGAACCTACAACCCGCGGATTAAGAGTCCGCTGCTCTGCCAGTTGAGCTAGCGGCGCTCGTTCGGCAACGGGGAGAACACTAGCACGGTCCTCCGGCGCGCTTCCAATCGGTTGGCGGGGTGTGGCCTACGCAACGTGACCGGCCGCGGCGGCGATGCGGGGATTGCGATCGTCGGGCAGGATGGGGCGCGTATCTCGGCAGGTCAGCGGATCAACCGCCCCGAGACACACCCATGGCGGGACAAATATGCATAAAGGACGGGTCGGATGAGGCGTACCGCGTTGGTGGCGGCGCTGGCGATCATGATGCCCCTGGCGCTCGCGGCGTGTGGGAGCGACGACGAGACGGCGGCGGAGGCCGCGCTGCCGTCCGCCGCGCCCCCGCCGCCGGTCGCGACGTCGACCGCGCCGGCCGTGCCGCTGGCGCTGGAGATCACGCCGAAGGACAGGGCGAGGAACCAGCCGGCGAGCGTGGAGATCGGGACGGCCGTGGCCGGCGGCGCGGTCGACACGGTCAAGCTGGTGGACGGCGCCGGCAAGAAGGTGGCCGGTGCGATGCGGGCGGACGGCACGTCCTGGGTGCCGGCGAAGACGCTCGCGTTCAACGCCCCCTACACCGCGACCGTGACCGCGAAGAGCGACGCGGGCGAGTCGATCACGCGGACCACGAGCTTCACCACGATGGGCAGGCCCGGCAACGAGACCGGCACCGGGCTCTACCTGTTCGACGACCGTGAGTACGGCGTGGCGATGCCGGTCGTGGTCGAGTTCATCCCGGGCGTGCCGGAGAGTCACCGGGCCGCGGTGGAGAAGCGCCTGTTCGTGCAGACCGATCCGCCGCAGCCGGGCGTGTGGTCCTGGGTCAAGGGCGGCAGCCAGGCGTACTACCGCGCGCCGGAGTACTGGCAGCCCGGCACGAAGCTGACCGTGCGGATAGGGATCGGCGGCCTGGAGACCGCGCCGGGTACCTACGGCAACACCGACCGGACCGCGGCCGCGGAGATCGGGCGCAAGTTCGAGATGCAGGTCGACAACTCCGACAAGCAGATGAAGGTGTACGAGGACGGCAAGCTCACCAAGACGCTGCCGGTGAGCCTCGGCAAGCCGAAGATGCCGTCCGCCAGCGGCGTGATGGTCGTGATGGAGAAGAAAGAAGCGACCGTCTTCGACACGTTCGAGCAGTTCGGGCCGGTCGAGGGCTACCGGGTGGACGTGGAGTTCGCGCAGCGCCTGACCTGGAGTGGCCAGTTCATCCACGCCGCACCCTGGTCGAACGCGTCGCAGGGCCGGGAGAACGTCTCGCACGGCTGCGTGAACGTGTCCCAGGACGGCGGCCAGTGGCTGTTCGGCAAGACGCTGATCGGCGACCCGGTGACCGTGACCGGCACCGGGGTGAAGCTGGACGACGGCAACGGCTGGACCGCCTGGAACGTCAGCTGGGAGCAGTTCACCAAGGGCTCCGCGCTGCCGATTCCGGACAATCTGAAGAACGTCACGCCGTCCCCCGCGAACAGCCCGTCCTGAGCACCGGCGGGGCGACCAGCAATCATGACATTGTGTAACTGGTCGCCCCGCCATTAAGTTGCTGTTACGACGATCGGTTCGTCCTTTCGGCTGTGTGTGATCATGTCCTCTCCGGGTACCGTTACTGGCCTGGCGGGCAGTGCGACTGTGCACTCCGGCCGCCCGAAGGGCCCCGGGCGCCTGCGCGTGTCTCCTCTGCGCGGAGTGCAACCAGGGTCCGCCGTTCCACGTGTGGCAAGTGGCGTCGGGATCGAGACCTGGGGTTAGGGGACAATGCACGCTACCCGTTTCGAGCGGGCACCTTGGGGTGTGCCCGGCTCACGCATACGACGGCGCGCTCTGGGCGCGCTCGTCCTGGCCGGAGTCATAGGCTTCGGCAGCGCCTGCAGCGGCGACTCGTCGCCCACCTGGCAGAGCAACGACGCGGGCGCCTCCGCGGGCCCGGTGGCCACGACGGAGAGCCCGGTGCCGATCGGCGCGACGCTCAAGTCGCCGGCCGAGGGCAGCAAGGATGCACCGATCACCACGGACATCTCGTTCGACCTGGTCAACGCGGTCTCCGGCGCGGTCGTCGTGAAGAACGCGAAGGGCGAGCCGGTCGCGGGCAAGCTGTCCGAGGACGGCAAAACCTGGGTGCCGGACAAGAAACTGGCGTACGGCACGAAGTACACGACGGAATACACCGGCACCGACGCGTCCGGCAAGACCGGCTCGATGACCGGCACGTTCACCACCATGGGCGAGCCGAAGAACACGGTCCGCACGGTCAGCTTCATGGGCGAGGGCGCGACCGTCGGCGTCGGCATGCCGCTGATGCTGTCGTTCAGCCGGGAGATCCCGGAGGAGTACCGCGCCGAGGTCGAGAAGCACCTCACGGTCGTCTCCAACCCGCCGCAGGAGGGCACCTGGGGCTGGCTGAGCGCCGACTCGATCCAGTTCCGCCCCGCGGAGTACTGGAAGGCCGGCACGGAGATCACCTACGGCGTCGACCACGCGGGCGTCGAGATGGGCAAGGGCTGGTTCGGCAAGACCGACTACGAGGTCAACGTCAAGATCGGCTCCCAGCTCATCATGGAGGTCGACAACAAGACCAAACACATGACCGTCATCAAGGACGGCAAGAAGGTCAAGGACTTCCCGGTCAGCCTCGGCCAGCCGAAGTTCCCCTCGGTCAGCGGCACCATGCTCATCATGGAGAAGCTCCGCAAGACCACCTTCGACACGTACGGCCAGTTCAGCGACGACGACGCCTACCGCGTCGACGTGGAGTACGCGCAGCGCGTCACCTGGGGCGGCCAGTTCATCCACGCGGCCCCGTGGTCCAACGCCTCCCAGGGCCGGGAGAACGTCTCGCACGGCTGCGTCAACGTCTCCCAGGACGCCGGCAAGTGGCTCTTCGAGCAGACCAAGCTCGGCGACCCCCTGATCGTCAAGAACACCGGCGTCCCGCTGGTCAACGGCGACGGCTGGACCGTCTGGAACATGAGCTACGACGACTTCAAGGCCCTCAGCGCCCTCTGAGTCCACGGGCCCCGTCACGGAATCCGTGACGGGGCCCTTTCATACCCAGACCCATATACCCGCTTCCGGCGGGCCGAGTTGGGCGTGCTCCCGCGGGCACCGGTCGTCGCTGGCGCTCCTCCCTGCACGCCGCGTGGCGCAAGGGCGAAACCGATTGGAGCCGCACCGAAGCGGCGTGCTAACGTTCCCTCCGTTGCCGAACGAGCGCCGCTAGCTCAACTGGCAGAGCAGCGGACTCTTAATCCGCGGGTTGTAGGTTCAAGTCCTACGCGGCGCACCATTGAGATGCCGATTCAGACTCGTTTATCTGAATCGGCATCTTTGTTAGTGCCATGTATCGTTTCACTGGCTCGGCCCGAGGTTTCCTGGGCGATGATCGTCACGGTCTGATTAGATGGGGCCGTGTCCTACGTGAGCTCAGGTGGCGCCCTGCCGCCGAGTAGCCCGGGGGAATCTCACCCCCGGGCCCTCACAGAACCGTACGTAACAGTCTCCCGTTATACGGCTCTTGTCGCTCTGGTCACCAGACCGTAGGGGCGTGCGTGACCCACGCCCAGTGGGCGAAGGCACGCGGTCGTTTCCGGACGGCATTGTTCCAGGACGTCCGGGCTTTCCTGCTACCCCGCAACCGTTTGTACTTCCGGCGGACCCACCGCAGCAGGTAGGCGTTGATGCGTTCCAGGAGGGGATATAGGGCAGATCGATAGAACGCCCCGTAATGGTTCATCCAACCCCGGACGATCGGGTTTATCCAATCGGCGAGGTCCTTCTCGGTCAGGCTTGTGCGATGGTGCAGCCGCCACGACCGCACCTCGGCACTGATCCTCTTCAGGGCTTGTTTACTGATCGCCGGCAGGAACGACAAGAACATCGCCCCTTCCCTTGACCGCGCCGAGCGTCGCCGGAAGCCGTAGCCGAGGAAGACAAATTCGGTGTGTTCGTACGAGCCACGCCGGTTGTCGTCCTGGCAGTAAACTATCCGGGTCTTCTCCGGATGCAACTCCAGCCCTACCTGGGTCATCCGTTTCGTGATCTCCGCCAGCACATACCGAGCCTGGCGTTCACTGACGCAATGCACCACCACGTCATCCACATAGCGCTCGAACCGAACCGCCGGAAACATGCGGGCCATCCACATGTCGAACGCATAGTGGAGAAACAGATTAGCCAGAACAGGTGAAACTGCGGATCCTTGTGGGGTTCCGCGATCTCGTTCCTGCAGAGTGCCGTCGGGTAGTTGCAGTGGCGCTTTCAACCAACGCTCCACATACAACAGGACCCACAGCTTATCAGTGTGCGCGGCGACCGCTTTCAACAGTAGATCCCACGGGACCGTGTCGAAGAACTTCCGAATGTCCAGATCGATCACCCAGTCGTTCTTCCAGCACCGTGAACGGCACACCGCTGCCGCGTCGACCGGGGACCGCCCCGGCCGGTAACCGTACGAGTCGGGGTGGAAGATCGGTTCGACCTCCGCCTCGATGACCCGCGCCGCCACCGTTTGAGCGATCCTGTCGCCGACCGTGGGCACGCCTAAAACTCGGACGCCTCCCCCGGTCTTCGGGATCTCCACGGCCCGCACCGGCGGTGGAAAATAGGTCCCTGACGACAGTCGATTCCAGATCTTGTAAAGGTTGTTCTTCAGATCCTTGTCGAATGCCTTCAGCGACACCGCGTCCACTCCCGGCGCACCCTTTTTCGCTTTCACCTTCTCGTACGCCTCCCAGACAGCCCGCTTCGATATCACGAACGGCTTGCCCGGTGCTTTCAACTCATCCACGCGACTCCTCCCAGCCAAGGCTGGTTGATCGAGTAAACCAGTCACGAACGACCCGACCCCTTTGCTCCACCTTCATTACAAAGGCTTCGTCGCTACTACGAGTCGGTCCGCCAGCGCGATCGGCAACGGTACTCAGTTCCTCACGGCTTCGGGCCGCCCGGAACGCTCCCTCTCACTCGCCAAAGAGCGGCGGGTAGTTTCCTCACGCGCCTTCTCCTGTTCCGTACGAAAGCCGCAGGCCGGGCTCGCGTCGCCTGTATGCCGGACACCGCCTGGCCAGTAAACTGGTCCCCGCCAGACTCATCCCGGGATTCCATTGACACCCCGGTTTCGATGTCATCTAGAATTTTCGACACGTCATCAGCGATTCGCTTTCGCTCGCCTTCCCGACCCCCACCTGACAATCTCGAATGGATGCCTTTTCCTCATCGTTCACCACAACAGTCTTCAGCTAATGCAGCATGAGGTGGTTTGAAGCCTCCCCCAGCAGGGCGACTCCGAAGGGCCAAACCTTCATCTTCCGTACAGCATCGCTACAAGAAGGAAATTCCTACATATCTCCACCCTTTCGCGTTCAGGACACAACAATGGCGCTTCCTTTGGGCGCCCGATGCCTCGCCGACCTGCGGGAATGTAGATCATCTTGGCTGGATCTTGCCGCTAAGGAAGCGCCCTTGGGCGCCCAGCCTGCTTCGCCTATTAGGCGGCGGATGGGTGTGCCACCGTCTGCGCGCGGGAGTGCGACCGCCTATACCTGCCCGGACATCTTCGAGCTCGCCGACGGGAACTTCGCAATTATCGGCACCGATCGAACCGATGAACTTCGCGAGCAGCTTCCCGATCGCAAGGCACCGGGCGCCTCGCGCTCGACATGTCGGCATTCGGCATCCGCTTAGAGAGTGCTCCTGGCGTCGATGCTGAAAGGCCAGGGCGTCCCGGGCGGGGAGCGTCCCTCACCCGGCGCTGGAAGGTCAACAGTGCTTCCCGGCTGCGAGATTGATCGCGCGAAACGACTAGTGATACATGGCGCACCGTATGAGCGCCTCATACGGTGCGCCATGTATCACTAGTCAGATGCGAGGGCGCCCGCCGGGTGTATTTACGGCGATATTTCGGGCGTCGCGCCCGCAGCCCGCTCGGCATTTCCACACTCTGGCGGCAATTTCCCGTCATACGGAAGATCGGCCGGCTATCGGAACCGATCTTCCACGATGCGGGATCGATCTCGGCGCCAAAAGCAGCCGGCAAGGCGACGCGCGGGATGAGCCGCCATGATCTCCGGGGGCGCGAGGTTGCTTTCGACCTTCTCGGACGTAGCCGACGTTCGAGGAAACGATCACTTGCGCTGTTGCGCCTCATTTTTTCAGAGTGGCTGCTGAATAATCCTCATAGATGCTTTCACGGCTCTCCACCGTTTCTTTCCAGAAAGCACGTACCGCGGGGCTGGCGAAGAGATATCGGACGTTGCTGATCATCTCCTCCCTGGACGCGATGTTCGTCGTGTGCTGCAGCCATGCGTGCTGGATGAGCAGGTTCGCATACATGTGCTGGCTCTGTGTCATCTCGTTGACGCCGGATTGGTGCGGCCATACCCTCGCGAGATGGGGCGTGTCGATCGCCATGTGGATCAGATCCATGTGTAGCTTTCGAAGGTCGATGTCGGCGCTGCGTTGCAACGCAGACTCGGCACGTTCAAGGATCGTGCGCTGCACAGCCGACTCCGCCCGCTGATCGCGAAGGTCTCGGGTCTGAAGGATCCAGGTGGTCGCCAGCGCGGCGACGGCCATGGTGGAGGCGACCGAGTTGACCACGCCGAAGGCATCACCGACGTCGCCCCATCGTGCCCAGGTCAGCGCGTCCTGCCCGCGCCCGAGCATCGCCACCATTCCCAGACCGGAGATGACGACGATCGTGGTGAGAAGTGCAGCGAAGGTGATCAGGGAGGGGTGGCTTTGGTGGACGGCAAGGATCTCTTACTCGGCGACCTCTTACCCTCAGCCATTGAAGCCCTCCCTGACACGACGAGCGCATGCAGCATCCGGTCGGCGCCGGGTATCTGCAGGCGTAGGGAGTCGCCAGCTCATACCGTGTGTTGAGTATGGCGTGCCGTTGCGGAGAGCGGTGGATTCCCGGCGTGAATGATGGTTTCACTCGGCCGGTGAAACGAGACTGCCAGACAGCAGATTGCGTCACCGCATTCAGATGCTTCCGTGATGGAATAGCGCGCTCCATACCGGAGCTCAATTGGCGAGTCGTGGCTGTAGCGGCCCGGGAACGCGAAGGGCGCGGGCCGAGATTCGGCCCGCGCCCTGCTCCCGAGCGGAGCTAGACTCGCTGGGTCTCGGTGGTGGCGGGGTGCAGTTCCGCGGTCGTCTCGCGAACGAAACGGCCGGTGGAGGCGCTGCGGTTGACCTCGCGGTCACCGTCGCTGTCGGAGCCGCCGACGTGCTCGGTCACCGTCGTGTCGGGGGAACGGTCGGCCGTGCTCTGCTTGACGAAACGGCCGCTCTTGGTGCTGCGGTTGACGTCGTGCTCGTTGCCTGCCATCGAAAAAGTCACTCCTCCGGCATCGTCTACGCTCATCTGTCTACCTGCATATTCGTACCCGTGATGAAGCGGCTCAAACCAGGGCGGCCACCGCGTCGTGGACGGCCACGCGATAGGGGTCGGGCTCGGCCCAGTTCCAGTTCGGGTGTGCGCGGTTGGTGAGCAGCACGACGACCAGCCGCCGGACCGGGTCGACCAGCAGGGACGTGCCGCTGAAGCCGGTGTGGCCGAACGTGCCGGGGGACGACAGCGCGCCCATGAACCACGGCTGGTTCATCACCACGCCGAGGCCGTAGTCGGCGGTCCGGCCGGGCCGCTCGCCGGGGGCGAGCGGCAACCCCGCGTTCGCGTTGGTCAGCATGCGGGAGACGATCGACGTGGAGAGCACCCGGGTGCCGCGGTACGTGCCGCCGTCCAGCAGCAGCTGGCCGAGCACGGCGACGTCGGCCGCGGTGGCGAAGATGCCGGCGTGGCCGGTCACGCCGCCGAGCGTGTCGCAGATGTCGTCGTGGACCCGGCCGCGCAGCAGACCGCGGGACGTGCGCGCGTCGGTGGCCGCGATCCGGTCGACGTCCGAGACCCAGTCGAGCGGCAGATAGCCGGTGCCGGTGAGGCCGAGCGGGCCGGTGACGTGCTCGCGCAGCGCCCGGTCCAGCCGCATCCCGGTCTGCTTCTCGATCAGCCGGCCGAGCACCATCGGGCCGACGCCGGAGTAGCGGAACACTGTGCCGGGCGCGGCCAGCGGCGGCGTCGTCAGGAAGCCGCGCGGGCTCGACGGCGAGACCGGCAGGCCGCTGGTGTGCGTGAGCAGCATCGCGGCGGTCACGCCGGGCGCGGTGAACTCCGGCAGGAAGCGGCTCAGCGGCGCGTCCAGGTCGAGCGTGCCGGCGTCGGCCAGGCGTAACGTCAGGACCGCGGTGAAGACCTTGGTGATCGACGCGAGGTCGAAGATCGAGTCGGGGCGCATCGGGACGCGCTCGGCGGCGGGCAGTTCCACCGGGCCGGCGCCGTACCGCAGCGCGTCACCGACCGTGGCGGTCGCCAGCGGCAGCCCGTCCTGCCAGGCCAGCGCCACCGCCCCGGCGTACCCCGGATGGTGTGGATTGTCGTTGTTGGGGGTGAGGTGCGCGGTCAGGACCGCCTCGAGAGCGGCGCTGCCCGCGGGGACCGGCGACGGAGGCGCAGCGGACGAGGCGGACGGGACGGCCGAGGGGGAGACGGCGGACGGGGCCACCCACCTGCCCGGGGATGCTGATGCGTCCGGCCGGGCGCAGCCACCGAAGCCGGCGGCCGCGCCCGCCAGAAGAGCAGATCTGACGAGGGTACGGCGGGAGACCGGCACGTCGACGATGATGGCACGCCGACGGGCCGGTCACAGCCCTACTTTCCGGTGAACGTCCACTTCGAGATCGACTCGCTGGAGTCGGTCAGGTTGGTGTTGCCGGTCGCACCGGCGAACCCGGCGTAGACCTTGGCCCCGCCGAACTTCGCGCCCAGGTCGATGTTGTGGCTGACCATCGCCGACCCCGGCTTGCCGGTGCTCTGGCTGGCGAAGACGGAGAGCCGCTTCGCCCCGGCGTCGTAGTCGACCCACACGTGGAACGCCTGGCCGAAGCGCATGTCGAAGTGCGGATCGGCCCAGGCCAGGTGGCTCTTGAGGTTGCCGTTGCCCATGATGCCGATGTGCTGCTGCCCGGCCGGGTCGCCGTGGCCGCTGCCGCTGTTGTCCCAGGTGTCGAACTCGACCGCGACGCTCGGGCTGATGCCGCTGTAGCCCATGGACTCGCCGGTCCCGGCCGCGATCGCACCCGCTCCCGCGCTCTGCAGCAGGAACGCCATGCCGTCGGTGGGCTGGCTGATCACCACGGTGAACGAGGTGCTGAACGACTTCGACGGGTCGATCGCGGTGGTCGAGTACGCACTGCCGACCTGGTTGGTGGCGCTGGTCAGGGCCAGCTTGCCACCGCTGACCTTCGCGGCGCCGTTGAGCCGCAGCCCGCCGGTGCCGCTGAAACTCGGGTAGCTGAACTTGACCGGTCCGGCGGCCTGCGGGGCCGGGGCGGCCGCGCCGGGAGCGGGCGAGGACTCGGCGGACGGGGACGCGGAACCGGACGCGCCCGGCGTCGCCGAACCGGACGGGGTGGGAGACGCGGACGCCGATGCCGACGCGGACGGGCCGGCCGACGCGGGTGTGCCACCGATCCGGGTGTCGAGCCGGTAGTACGACGTGTAGTCGGTGACCTTCTGCAGGTGCGCGCGGGTCACCGCGTCCGGGATGCCACCGGCGCGGCGGACCGTGTCCGGGCCGGAGTTGAACGCGGCGAGCGCGAGCATGTGCGGGTCGCCCTCGACGCCGCGCAGCTCGGCGGTCAGGATGCAGAGCGCGGTGCCGACCGCGGGGATGGCGACGGCCGGGTCCCACACGGAGCCACGCGGACCGTACCGCTCCCAGACGTCGCTGCGGAACTGGGCGATGCCCTCGCGCCCGGCCGCACCGAGGTGGTTCGGGTCGAACCCGGAGCCGGCCATCAGCTGGGCGGCCACGGTCGCGGCGGAGATCTCCGGGCAGCGCTTGCCCGCGGTGGCGACCAGCGGAACGAACGCCTCGGGGAGCGGTTTGGCCTCGGGTGCGTTCGAGGCGTCCTCGGCCAGCGGTGCGCCGGCCCGGCCGAACTGGGGGAGCTTCTCGTAGTAGGACGCGTAACCGGTGGCACGGTCGACGTAGCCGGCGGCCGCCTCGGGCACGTCCTTCGCGGCGACGACGGCCTCCTGGCCGGACCGGTACGCCGCGAGCGACAGCCGCCACGCGTCGCCGGTGAGGCCGGCCTGCCGCAGCTCGCCGCTGAGCGAGCACATCTTGTGTGCCATCGCGAGCACGGACGCATACGTGTCGGTGCGGGCGGCACCGGGCCACGGCGCCCACTTCTTCCAGTCCTCGTCGTCGAGGCCGGCCAGCCCGGAGCCACCGGACTCGGTGGCGGTGGCGGCCGGGTTCAGCCCGGACTCGGCCATCAGCTGCCCGGCGAGCCGGTGCGAGGAGAGCATCGGGCAGGAGTGCGCGGCGGTGAGGACGGCGGCGAGCTGCCGGTCGTCGACCGTGCCGCCGGTGAGGTCGTCGTCGGCGGCGATCGCGACGCCCCAACTGATGGTGGCGGCGGTCAGTGTGACGATCGCCAGTCCTGTGAGGACGATGCCGGTGGCGCCGCGGCCGGCATCGGCCAGCTTCCGGAGGCTCATCTGAGGCACAGCGTGGGAACCCTCTCTAGGCCTGATCCGCCCAGACTCTGGCTGAATCCGCAAGGAAAACGGATGCGGGTGCGCCTTAGTTCAATCCCCGACCGAAAAGAATGTGCCGCCACGGTACGTGACAGTAACGACACAGTGGATGGTCAGATCTCGGAGACCAGCGCGGCGAGGAGCGCGGCCCGGCCCGGCATCGCCGAGAGATCGACCCACTCGCCCTCCGCGTGCGCGTTCCCGCCGACCGCGCCCAGCCCGTCCAGCGTCGGCACGCCGCGCGCGGCCGTCAGGTTGCCGTCCGACGCGCCGCCGACGGCCACGCCCGGCGGCGCCGCCTGCCCGAGCCGCGCCGCCGCGTCGTGCGCCAGCCGGTGCAGCCCCGTGGACGCGCTCGGCGGCATCGGCGGCCGGGACACGCCGCCGGTCACCGTGATCGCCGCGCCCGGCAGCACCGGCCGCAGCCCGCGCAGCGCCGTCTCCACCCGGGTGAACTCCGCCGGATCGAAGCCGCGCATGTCGATCGTCAGCGCCGCGCTCGCCGGCACCGTGTTGTCGCTGGTCCCGGCCTCGGCCAGGGTGGGCGTGACCGTGGTGTCGCCGCGGCCGAGCGCGGCCACCGCGAGCGTCTGATGGGCCAGCTCGACCGCGGCGTTCACCCCGAGGTGCGGCTCCAGCCCGGCGTGCGCCGCGCGCCCGGCGACCTCCACCCGCCAACGCCCGATTCCCTTGCGCGCGGTCTTCAGCGCGCCGCCGGTCGCGCTCGGCTCGCAGATCAGCGCGGCCCGGGCGCCCGCCACGGCCTCGTCGATGAGCCCGCGCGATCCGGTCGAGCCGATCTCCTCGTCCGCGTTGACGATCACCGTGACGCCGTCCAGGGCCGGCAGCGTCGCCAGGCCGTGGAACAGCTGCACCAGCCCGGCCTTCATGTCGAAGCACCCCGGCCCGGTGGCGCGGTCGCCGTCGATCGCGAACGGCCACCGCGCCAGCGTGCCGACCGGCCACACCGTGTCGTGATGCCCGGCGACCAGCACCCGCGTCGCCCCGTGCCGCCACACCAGGTGGTGGCCGTGCCGTTCCGGGGCGCTCCCGAGCAGCCGGGTCCCGAGCGCCGCGACCACCCGCGCACTGATCGCCAGCGCCGCGTCATCCGCCGACGGCGACTCCACCGCCACCAGCGTGGCCAGATCGTCCGTCATGGTCCGTACATCCACCGCGCGCCTCCCTGAATTGACTAGACAATATGATGTGCCTATACAAACTGATGCGTCAAGAAGGAGATTCACCGACGAAGACAAGAGCTTCAGAGGCGACTTCCCGCTTCCGGCGTGGTGCGGCCCGGTTGCTCCCGACTCCGTTGCCCAGTCGGCGGCGGCTCGCCGCGAAGGATCATTGACCGACGCGAAAGAGAGGTCGAATATTGAAGTTGACCTCTCTTTCGTGTCGGTCAATGATCCTTCGGGCATGAGTGGTCGCGACAGCACGACCACCACGCCGGCTTCCGCTCGACGCTGTCCGAGCTATGGCGGAAATAATCCGAAATTTCGGGCTGATGCTTCCGGTCTCCGGGTAGGGCTCGCGGCTTCCGATGCCGAATGGGCAACGGAGTCGCTCCCGCGGGCAACGCTCGCGGCGGCCTCCGTCGCCGCTCCGGTCGCCGCGTCGGAGCCGGTGCCGACGCTGGTCACCGAAACCCACGCGATGCGCGGTGCCGCGCGTCCCGGCCGCAGCCCGGGTGGCGTGTTTCCCGGCGCGTGATCGGGGCCCCATGTCGTTCTAGGAACATGAGGGACGCCCTGATCTTGGGGGCGCCGATGGGGTGTGCGGGACCACCGCGAGACTTGCAGGGAGGAGCGCCAGCGACGACCGGTGCCGGGCACCGGTCGGCCGCAGGCGGCCTCCCTGCAGGTCCCAGCCCACTCACCACAACCCGAGCCCGGCCAAGCCCCGCCCAGCCAACGCTCCCACCAGAGCCCGCAGGCCCAAACCAGACCCGGCACGCTCCCGGTAGAACCGGTAGGCATCCTCGCGCTCGAAAACTCCGTAGAAAACGACCGGCATGCTCATCACCTACGTCGCGCGGCTCAGCGGGCCGATACCGGCGCCTGAGTGATCAATCAGTGGAGCAAAAGATAGGTCAACTTCGCTAGTTGACCTATCTTTTGCTCCACTGATTGATCACTCAGGGCTGGTGGGGAGCCCGTCCACCGAGATCTGCCACGCGGGCACGACAAAATATGGCGACATTTCGGGCGCGCAGCGCCCGGCTGGCGCAGCGCCCGGCTGGCGCAGCGCCCGGCTGGCGCAGCGCCCGGCTGGCGCAGCGCCCGGCTGGCGCAGCGCCCGGCTGGCGCGGTGGCCGGCTGGTGGAGTGCCGGGCTTGCGCGGTGGCGGGGGTCGCGTGGTCACCGGTGCGGACCTTCGGGCCCGGTAGCTCGCTGGGGCTGGTGCGGGGGTTCGGGTTGCGTGGTGGCTGGCTCGTGGGGCGCTCGGGGTGCGCGGTGGATGGGGCGAGGCCCCGGGTTGTGGGGGTTTGCGGGAGTGGCGGCGGACTTTGCGGGGAGGCCGCCTGCGGCCGGCCGGTGACCGATGCCACTTAGCCCAAGTCGAGTTTGACCCGAGGCCGGCCCGGCAGCAGCGCGCCGGCCTGCGGAAATCCTTTCGCCGCATCCGGCGGTGGACAGTTGGAGGCGGGCACGTGGTGTGCGAACGCGCAGGTCAAAGAGCATGATCAACTTAGGCTACGTGGCATTTGACCGGTGCCCGCGGGAGCACTCGGAACTCAGCCACGCCGGGAGCGGGAGAACCACTTTGTGGTCTTTGGTTCGGGTCTTCTGGCATTGCGAGCGACGGTGTGCCTAGATTGTCTAGACGATTGAGGAGGCACATGGAGCCGGCGTATCGGCGGATCGCCGCCGCCTATCGGGACAGGATCGCGTCGGGGGAGCTGGGCCCGGGGGTGCGGCTGCCCACGGAGCACGAGATCGCGGAGCAGTTCGGCGTGGTGCGGCAGACCGTGCGGAGCGGGCTCGGCGTGCTCGTGTCCGAGGGGCTGATCGTGGCGCGGCGGCCGCACGGCTACTTCGTGCGCGAGTGGGAACGGATGCTCTACCGGCCGCAGGAGAAGTCCCGTCCGATGCCGTCGCGGTCCACGATGGACCGGTTCTCGCAGCAGATCAGCGACGAGGGCCGGGTGCCCAGCATGCACATCGAGGTCGCGCTGGTGCAGGCCGCGCCGGATCTGGCGGAGCGGCTGCGGGTCGAGGCCGGCGCGACCGTGGTGATCCGGCGGCGGGTGCGTTTCATCAACGGCGAGCCGGTCAACATCAACGACTCGCACTTCCCACTCGAACTGGTCAAGGACTCGGAGATCATGTCGCCGGCCTACATCCCGCGCGGTACGGACGAGGTGCTCGCGGACCTCGGTCACCGGCAGGAGCGCGCGGTCGACGAGATCTTCGTCCGCATGCCCGCGCCGGACGAGATCCGGCGGCTCGGGCTCGGGCCGGGCACGCCGGTCGCGGTGCACTACGACACCGGTTACACCGCGGACGACCGCCCGGTGCAGTGCACGGTCAACGTGCTGCCCGGCGACCGCCACCGCATCGTTTTCGAGCGGCGGTGGCGAGCGGACGAACCGCTCAGCTGAGCAGCCACTTCTGCGCGGGAGTGCCGTTGCAGTCGTAAAGCTGTACCGGCGTGCCGTTGTCGAAGATGCCGCCGGTCACGTCCAGGCACTTGCCGCTCGGGATGCTGATCAGGTCGCCGCCCGCGCTGAGGCCGAACGTCTGCGAGAGGTCGCCGGTGCACGGCGCGATGTGCAGCTGACTGCCGATGTTCGGGCTGTCCGCCTGTATGCAGTTGCCGAGCACCTGTAGCGCGCCGGTGCCGGGCAGCGTGAACTTCGTGCCGGGCGTACCGTCGCAGTCCCAGATGTGGATCGGCTCGGGCGCGGCCGGGTTGCTGCCCGCGACCGCGAAGCACCGGTTGCTGCCCGCGTTGACCAGCGACCGGTCGGCCGCGACCGGCGTGATCACCTGCGGCGCGGCGGACGTGGGCGCGGCCGGGGTCGGCGAGGGCGCGTTCCGGGTCCGGGACGGCGTGGGTGACGGCGCGGCCGAGGGGGTGCGCGGCGCGGTGGTGGTCACGGTCGGCAGCGTGAAGTCCGGCTCGTTCGTGATGTTGCCGCCGCTGTTCGACGGGTTGAACACGCGTATGCCGAGCACGACCGCCAGCACCAGCACCACCACCAGCGCGCCGACCAGCAGGTAGAGCGAGCCGTTCTCGCCGCGGGAGCGCGGTGGCGGGCCACCGTACGGCGGCAGCGGCACGGACGGCGCCGGCGGGATCTCCACGGTCGGCCCGCCGTCCGGGCGGGTGGTCGCGGCCGGCAGCATCGTGGTCGGGCCGCCGGCCACGTGCCGGTGCCGGGCCTGGGACAGCGTGCCGACCGGCACGGCCTGCTGGTGCGCGGAGTGCGCCGCGCTGATCCCGCCGGACGCGGCCGCGTCCGGGTTGGCCCAGGTGCCGGAGGGCATGCCGGCGCCGGCATGCGCGGGTGCGCCGGAGAGCGCGTGCCGCAGCAGTCGTTCCGCCTCGAACGCGTCCACCCGGCGGGCCGGGTCGCGGCGCAGTAGGCCCTCCAGCGCGGGCAGCAGCGGCCCGGCGTTCTGTGGCATCGGCGGCAGCTCGGTGGCGAGCGCGGCCAGCGTGGCTATCGAGGAGGGCCGCGTGTACGGCGCGCGCCCCTCCACGGCCGCGTAGAGCGAGGCGCCCAGCGACCACAGGTCCGCGGACGCGCCGACCTGCCCGCCGGTGGCCCGCTCCGGCGCGAGGTAGGCCGGGGAGCCCATCACCACGCCGGTGCGCGTCATGCCCGGGTCGTCGGTCGCGGTGGCCAGGCCGAAGTCGGTGAGCACGATCCGGCCGTCCGCGCCGAGCAGCACGTTGGCCGGCTTGATGTCGCGGTGCAGCACGCCGACCGCGTGGGCGGCCCGCAGCGCGCCCAGCACCCGGATGCCGATCTCGGCCGCCCGGGCCGGCGTGATCGGCCCGTTCGCCGCGATCTCCTTCTGCAGCGAGGAGGAGTTCACGTACTCCATCACGATCCACGGTTCCTCGCCCGTGCGGAGCACGTCGAAGATGCGGACCACGTTGCTCTGGCTGACCTTCGCGATCGCGCGTGCCTCGCGCAGCGCGCGCTCCCGGAGCTCCTGCACCTCGTCGCCGGTCAGCCCGGCCGGGGGCACGATCTCCTTCAGCGCGACGTCGCGTTGCAGCATCTCGTCGCGTGCCAGCCAGACACGGCCCATGGCGCCCTGGCCGAGGGGGCGGAGGAGTCGATAGCGGCCGGCGATCTCGCGCTGCGGGGTGTCGGACACGAAGTGGACCGTACCCGGACGAAACCAGTGAGTTGATACCCGGTGCGTCAAACCTCGTCACACAGGCCCGCGACCGGCCCGGACGCCACTATCGGATCTCTGTCACTGAACGTTTCGCCGCCGGTCGCCAGGTTTACCCGGTGGACATCCTGTTCCGGCCGGCGCGCTTGGCGGCGTAGAGACATTCGTCGGCCCGCTTCACGAGCGAGTCGACGTCGCGATCCGGGTGGGGGAGCGCGGCCGCGACCCCGATGCTGACCGTGACGATGCCGTGCGGGGAGAGTGCATGCGGCTCGCGCAGCGCCTCGACCGCGGACCGTACGCGTTCGGCCACCACCAGTGCGTCGGCGAGCGGTGTCTCCGGCAGGATGATGCAGAACTCCTCGCCGCCGTAGCGGGCCACGTGGTCGGTGGAGCGCACGTGCTCGGCCACGGTCGCGGCGACCGTCGCCAGGCAACGGTCGCCGCCCTGGTGGCCGTAGTGGTCGTTGTACCCCTTGAAGTGGTCGATGTCGATCATTGCGACGGAGAGCGGGTGCCGGGGCCGGGCCGCCCGCCGCCACTCCGCCGCGAGCAGCGAGTCCAGCCGGCGGCGGTTCGTCAGCCCGGTCAGCGGATCGGTGACCGCGAGCTGCTCCAGCCGCGCGTTCGCCTCCTCCAGTTCCCGGGTCCGGTCCGCGATCTTCGCCTCCAGCGACGCGTAGAGCTGCGCGTTCTCCAGTGACACCGCGAGCTGACCGGTGACCAGGCGGACCGCGTCCAGCCGGTCCGCGGTGAACGCGTTGCGGCTGCTGCGGTTCTCCAGGATCAGCACCGCGCGGTCCTCGCCGCGCGCCACCACCGGCAGCGCGAGCAGCGCGCACCGGGCCACGCCCGCGAAGTACTCGTCCCGGGCGAACCGGTCGTCGCGCACCGCGTCCTCGCTCACCACGGCGGCGCGGGTGCGCTGCACGTAGCGGATCACCGAGCGCGGGCCGGCGTCCGTGTCGGACGCGACCAGCAGCACGCCGGTCGCGCCGGTCAGCGCGCGCAGCACCTCGTCGACGCGTTCGCGCAGCGCGTGCACGCGGGTCTCCGAGCTGAGTGTGCGGGTCGCGTCCAGCACGCCGAGCAGGTCGATGTCGGAGTTGTCCAGGCTGCCGGTGCGGAGCACCCCGCCGGGATCGACCTGCCGGCCGCGCAGCCACTGGTGTGCGGTCTCCAGCGCGCGGACCTTCGCGGTCGCGCCCCACGCGGCGTAGCCGTCCCGGGCCAGCCGCAGCAGCCCGTCGCCGGCGTACTCGTTTCCCTCGGTCAGCTGGAACTCGGCTGCCCGCTCCGCGATGACCGCGTAGTGCCAGGGGCGCCGCCGGCCGCTCACCTCGCGCAGCGCCCGGTCGTAGGCGACGGTCGCGGTCCACCGGTCGCCGTCCCGGCGGGCGCGTTCCGCCTCGGCCAGCGAGGCAAGGTGCGAGAAGTTGCCGGGTGCGTCCTCGGCCCGGGCGGCCAGCCACGCGGCGGCGCGGTCGAGGTCGACGCCGGTCAGCACGCACAGCAGGGTGGTCGTGGTGACCAGGTAGAAGCCCGGGTTCCGGGGCATCAGCGCCGCGGCCGCCGCGGTCGAGGCCCGGGCCGCCTCCCCGTCGCCTGCGATCAGCGCGGCCAGCCCGCGCAGCGCGTGCGCGGTGTGCGCGGCCGGTGCGTTCCCGCCGACCGTGGCCAGGTGCGCGGCCTCGTCGAACACGTCGTCGGTGAAGGCGCCCGGCGACCGCGTCTCGCCGCGCATCGCACGCACGAACTGCCGGTACGCGCCCTGGATCAGTCCGGCCTGGGCGTGCCCGACGCGTCGCGCGTACCGGAGCGCGGCCGTGACCTGCTCGTCCAGCGCGCCGAGCGAGCCGGAGTCGAGCACGTAGGCGGCCAGTCCACTGCAGGTCAGCCCGGCCTGGGTGGTCACGCCCGCGCGCATCAGCCCGGTGAACGCGGTGCGCCCGACCGGCAGTACGTCCTCCAGCCGCTCGTGCCAGTGCCCGGTCCACGACACCAGGATGAACCGCAGCTCGGCGGCGGACCGCTCCCATCCGCGCCGTTCGCACTCGGCCAGCAGGTGCCGGCCGATGCGGTACCCGCTGCGGTAGTCGTCGCGCGCCGAGATCAGCCCGAATCCGCTCGCCGCGACCGGCCCGGCCAGCCACGCCGCCGGGCCGTCCGTCACCCACAGCCGGTGCGCGGTCGTCTGTAGCCAACCCATGATCAGCGGTCCGGCCACCAGCGCGTTCGGCAGCAGCGCGTTGACCAGCCGCGCCCGTGCCTGGTGTGCGCGGTCCTGGTTCTCCGGGCGCGGGTCGCCGTCCTCCGGCAGCGCCGCCGCCCACTCGGCCAGCCCCAGCATGCCGGCCTCGGCCAGCGCGTGCAGCTCCGCAGGCGCCCGCACGAACGGCACGCCGATCCGGGTGAGCAGGTCGCTGCCCAGCTCCAGCGCGTCGGCGAACCGGGCCCGGCTGTTCAGCGAGCCGATCTGCACGCACGCGCTGGGCACCCGGCCGATCGGATCCGGGCAGTTGATCTCGATGTACCGGTACTCCTCGTCCGCCTCGGCCAGCCGTCCCAGCCGGCAGAGCGTGGCGTGCCGCTCCGCGTGCAGCAGCAACAGCGCGTTCCGGTCGGCGCCGTCGTCGACGCGCAGCGCCGCGGACAGGAACCGCTCGGTGCGCTCCGGGTCGAGGATCCGGAGCGCGTCAGCCGCCTCCGCGAACAACGGCCCGGCCAGCGCCCGGTCGTCCGCGCCGGTCAGCGGTTCCGCCTCGAGCAGCAGCTCGGCGGCGACGCGGCGATACGCGGGATCCGCCGCCAGCCGCCGCGCGATCCCGGCCCGGGCCGCGACCGCGCCGTGCCGCAGCGCGTCGCGTACCCGCTCGTGGGTGATCCGCACGCATTCGCCGGCGAACGCGGCCAGCCCGTCGTCGAGCGCGGGCGTCAGCGCGTCCAGCACCGCGCCGGCCGGCCGCCCGCACGCGGCGCCCAACAGTTCCGGCGCGGCGTCCCCGCCCAGGCAGGCGGTCGCCGTCAGCAGCGCGCGGGCGGGTTCCGGCAGCGCGCGGATCCGGGCCGCCAGCCGCTCGCCCGCGTCGCCCTCGCCGAGGTGCCGGCGCAGCCCGTCCGGGTCCCAGGCCCAGCCGTCCGCGCCGATCCACAGCGTCCCGGTCGCGCGCAGCTCGTTGAGCAGCGCCAGCGTCTCCGCGGGGTGACCGCCGGTGCGCTCGTGCGCGGCGGCGGCGAGACCGGCCGGGTCCGCCACCGGCGCGCGCAGCACCTCCGTGATCAGCTGCGCGACCGCGTCCAGCGTCAGCCCGCCGAGGCGCAGCCGGAGCGTCTCGCCGGCCGTCTCGGTCAGCACCGGGACCGGGTCGCGGTGCGTGACCACCAGCGTCACGCCCGGGATCGGATCCGCGGCCGCGACCGCCTCGATCGACCGGGCCGCGATCTGTGGCGCCAGGTGAAAATCATCGAGCGCGAGCACCAGCGGGTACGCGGGGGAGGCCACCGCCCGCAGCACCGCGGACGTCACCTGCACCAGCCGGTTCTCCACCTGCGCGGAGTCCAGCGGCCCCGGCGCCGGCGCGGGTTCGAGGCCCAGGACCAGCCCGAGCTCCGGCACGATCGCGGCGGTCAGCTCCGCGTTCTCGCCCATCGCCGCACGCAGCCGGTCCCGCGTCGCGGAGAGCACGGTCTCCGGCTCGGTCAGCAGCAGTCCGCCGAGCGCCTGGAACGCCTCGCGCAGCCCGTCCGCGTCCCCGTCCGCCCGCCGCGGATCGCAGCGCCCGCTCACGAACCGCGCGCCCGCGTCCTCGGCCAGCGACCGGATCTCGGCCAGCAGGCTGGTCCGCCCGATCCCGGGCGGCCCGCCGATCGTGACCAGCGGCACGCCGGTGGTCACGGCCGTGCGCAGCGCCGCGAGTTCCGCGGCCCGGCCGGCCGGGCGCGGAGGTGCCACCAGCCGCGCCGGAAAGTCCCGTTCGCCGAGCGTGAAGCCGGTCAGCCGGCGCCGGGCCACCCGGTCCAGGTCGTGCGCCAGCCCTTCCGCGCTCTGGTAGCGGCGGTCCGGCTCCTTCTCCAGCAGCCGCATCACGATCGCGGAGAGCACGATCGGCACGTCCTCGCTCAGCACGGCCGGTTCCTCCGGCACCGCGACCAGGATGTCGTGCACCAGCCGCAACGGGTCGGGGTCCGGTGTGTCCCCGCCGAACGGTGCCCGGCCGGTCAGCGCGGCATAGAGCGTGGCGCCCAGCCCGTACAGGTCGGCGCGCTGGTCCACGCCGCGGCCGGTGCGCCCGGTCTGCTCCGGCGCGACGTAGCCGAGCGTGCCGACCAGCCGGCCCGCGTCCGGCCCGTCCACCTGCGCGGTGGCCAGGCCGAAGTCGATCAGCGTGGGCGTGCCGTCCGGGCCGAGCAGCACGTTCGCCGGCGTGATGTCGCGGTGCAGCAGCCCGCGCCGGTGCAGCCCGGCCAGCGTGCCGGCCAGCCCGGTGGCGAGCCGGAGCGCGTCCGCCACCGGCAGCGGGCCGTCCGCCAGCGCGGCGCCGAGCGTCCGGCCACCCTCGGGGTCGACCAGCGCCAGGATGTCGTCGTCGCCGGCCTCGGCGAGCGCCGGCACGCCGGGCACGCCGGCCGCGCGCTCCAGCATCGCGCGCTCGTGCCGGGCTCGCTCCTCCGCGCCGGGCCCGAGCAGCCGCTTGAGCACCACGCCGCCGGCCCGGCGCGTCACGAGGGTGCGCTCGCTCTCGTAGAGCACCTCGTCGACCAGGACCCTCACGGCCGTGCCTCCAGCGGACGTCGTCCGGGCACCGGGAAGGCACCCGTCATGCTCCCATTCGGCACCCGGCCGGGCGTCTTCAGCTTTTCGTTTTGCGACATCCGGCCCGTGCCGCGGGACACCGAACGGGTGATCCGGCCGCAATAATGTCCACATGGTCAAGTGGGAGTACGCCTTGCTCATCCGCCGCCGCGTTCCGGACGGCGGGCAGTGGGTCATCAGCTTCGCGTGGTATGCGCCGGATGGCACGGTGCAGGACGTGACGATCTACGGCACTGCCGTGATCTCGCAGCTCAACCAGGCGGGCGCGGCCGGCTGGGAAATGATCTCCGCTTCCGAGGACGTGAACAACCTGCAGGGCACCACCGAGGTCCACCGCTATCACTTCAAGCGCCCGCTCGACTGACACTCCGGCGCGGCTAACCGGTCCTTACCCTCCCAATCTGAATAATGCCTCTATGTCGGAACAATCGGACAAGAGGCCTCGGGTCGACTGGGGTGCCGATCCAGTCCTCGGCACCCCCGACGAGGTGACGGCCGCGCTGCGGAGCAGCGTGACGGCGCTGCTCCGGGCACCCGCGGGGGCGCCGCTGCGCGCGCTCGAGGCCGGTGCCGGCAAGCGCATCCGCCTCGACGTGCCCGAGGACGCGTATGTCGTCGGTGTGGACACCGACGACACCGCGATGAACCTGAACCCACGGCTGCACGAGCGCGTCGTCGGCGACCTGCACGACTACGCCGCGCCGCCGGACTCATTCGACCTGATCACCTGCTGGTACGTGCTGGAGCACGTCGAACGGCCGGACGAGCTGATCGCCCGGTTCGCCCGGATGATCGCACCGGGTGGGCTGGTGGTGCTCGCGGTGCCGCACCTGTGGAGCCCGAAGTCGCTGTTCACCAAGCTCACGCCGCACGCGTTCCACGTCTGGTTCCGCCGTCGCGTGCTCGGCTTCCCGAACGCGGGCAAGCCCGGCTACGGCCCGTACCCGACCACGCTGCGCCGCGCCATCGCGCCGGCCGCGATCGCCGCACTGGTCGCCCGGCACGGCCTGGCCCCGGTCTTCGAGGGCTACTTCGAGGACGAGAAGCAGGCCCGGTTCCGCCGGAGGCTCCGCATCACCGGGTGGCGCTGGTCGCTGGTCCGCGGCCTGGTCCGCGCGCTCAGCCTCGGCCGGCTCGACGCGGCCCGCAGCGAATACGTCGTGGTGCTGCGCCGTGACCCGGCCAAGCCCCGCCCGGTCACCGCGGCCGCCGGCACCGCACGCCCATGATCGAGGCGTCCCCCATGCTGTGAGCACAGCATGGGGGACGCCTCGATCATGGGCGTGTTCGGCGGATCCCGACGGCCTGCGACGAGGCCCAGGCGCCGCCTGGCCGCACGTCGCAAAAGCCCACATACAACACCGGTATGAGGGCTTCCGCGCCGCGCACCCAGACGACACCTGGACCGCGTCTCGGCTCGCCGTGATCCGCCAGACACGCCCTAATCAGTATTCGACCCGGTCCGGGCGGTTCGCCCAGGCGGTGAACGGCGCGACCCGGTCGGTCGTTTCCAGCTGGACCACCGGGACCTGCCACTCCTCGCGCGGCTGGGCGAACAGGTCGTAGAACGCGCGGTCGTCGAAGCCCGCGTCCGCCGCGTCGTGCCGGTCCGCCGCGTAGACCACCCGGTCCACCCGGGCCCACAGCGCGGCGGCCAGGCACAGCGGGCACGGCTCGCACGAGCTGACCAGCACACAGCCGTCCAGCTTGAACGTGCCGAGCGCGCGGCAGGCGGCCCGGATCGCCACCACCTCCGCGTGCGCGGTCGGGTCGAGCGTGGTCGTGACCTCGTTGACGCCGGTCGCGACCACCTCGCCGTCGCGCACCACCAGCGCGCCGAACGGGCCGCCGCCGGTGTGCACGTTCGCCACCGCGGACTCCACCGCCAGGTCCAGGAACCGCTGATCCGTCATCGTCGCTCCACCGCCGTCTCCTCGGGCAGCCCGGCCAGCACCGAGACCGCATGTGCCGGACCACCGGCCGGATCGTCCGCGGTCACGCCGGCCAGCGCGAGCGCCTCCCACACCCGGTCCCGGCCCAGCGGCAGCGACGTCAGCCGCACGCCGGTCGCGTCCCGGACCGCGTTCGCCAGCGCGGGCGCGACCGGGTTGAACGGGCTCTCGCTCATCGACTTCGCGCCCAGCGGGCCGAGCGCGTCCTCGGTCTTCGCGACCAGCACCCGCGTGTGCGGCACGTCCGCGAACTGCGGCACGTGATAGCCGCGCAGCGCCGGGTTGACCACGTGGCCGCCCGCGTCGATCCGCATCTCCTCGTAGACCGCCGCGCCGATCGCCTGCGCCACGCCGCCCTCGATCTGGCCGACCAGCTGCATCGGGTTCAGCACCACGCCCGCGTCCGCGGCCTGCACGCTCTTCAAGATCCTGATCTCGCCGGTACGCGGCCGCACCGCGACCCGGAAGCCGTGCACGTTGAACGCGACCGAGCGCGGTGACCCGTCGGTGACCGCGTGCGCCGCCACCGGCAGCCCGCCCTCGGCCGCGCGCCGGTGCAGCTCCGGCAGACCCAGCACGATCCCGTCGCCGCAGACCACGCCGTCCGCGGTCAGCTCGCACTCCCCGGGCTCCAGCGTGGTCAGCACCGCGGCCGCGGCCTGGAGCCGCTCCCGCAGCGCCTCCGCGGCCAGCAGCGTCGCCTTGCCGGCCACCACGATGCCGGTCGAGCCGTACGCGCCGGTGTCGTGCGCGACCAGCGCGGTGTCCGACTGCGCGATCGCCACCCGGTCCGGCGTGGTGTGCAGCGCGGTCGCGGCCAGCTGGACGTGCACGGTCGAGGTGCCGTTGCCGAACTCGGTGGTGCCGACCATCAGCTGGTACGTGCCGTCCGCCAGCAGCCGCACGTCCGCCTCCGCGTGGTGCCCGCGCGGCGGAATCGTGTTGATCAGCGCGAGCGCCACGCCGTCGCCGGTCAGCCAGCCCGGCCCCGGTGCCGGCTCCGGTGCGTCCGCCAGTGCGTCCCGGACCAGGCTCAGGCACTGGTCGAGGCCGTAGCTGCCGTACTCCACGTCGTCCAGCTCGTTGCTGACCGAGACCATCGGGTCGCCGGGCCGGACCACGTTGCGCTCCCGGAACGCGATCGGGTCGATGTGCAGCAGGCGGGCCAGCTCGTCCATGGTCGACTCGATCGCGAAGACGGTCTGGCTCAGCCCGTAGCCGCGGAACGCGCCGGCCGGGACCGTGTTCGTGTAGACCGCGTAGGCGTCGACCTTCTTGTTCGCGCAGCGGTAGACCGCGACCGACTCGCCGCAGCCGTGGTGCAGCACGCCGACCGCGTGGTTGGCGTACGCCCCGGTGTCCGAGACCACGCGCAGCTGCAGCGCGGTGAGCGTGCCGTCCTCGCGTGCGCCGGCGCGTACCCAGATGGCCATGGGGTGCCGGCTGGTCGTGCCGATGAACTGCTCCTCGCGGGTCAGCTCCAGCTGAACCGGCCGGCCCAGCCGCAGCGCGGCCAGCGAGGCGACGTCCTCGACCAGCATCTCCTGCTTGCCGCCGAAGCCGCCGCCGACCCGCACGGTCAGCACCCGCACGTGCTCCGGCGGCAGGTTGAACACCGCGCAGAGCGCCTGCCGGGTCAGGAACGGCACCTGCGTGCTGGTCCGCACGGTGAGCGCGCCGTGCTCGTCCACCCAGGCCACGCAGCCGTGCGTCTCCAGCGCGGCGTGCTGCACGCGCTGGGTGTGGAAGATCTGCTCGTAGACCACGTCGGCGGAGTCGAACCCGGCCGCGACGTCGCCCAGGTTGCCGTGGATCTCCGCGACCGTGTTCCGCTCCGGGAACGCGATCCGGGACTCCTCGGCCGGCTTGTCGTGGATCACCGGCGCGCCCGGCCGCATCGCCAGCTCGGGGTCGAAGACCGCGTCCAGCAGCTCGTAGTCGACGACCAGCGCGCGCACGCCCGCCTCGGCCGCGGCCACGGTCTCCGCGACCACGGCCGCCACCCGCTGCCCGACGTGCCGGACCACGTCGTCCAGCACGCGCGTGTCGTCCGGGTTGTCCGTCATGTGCTCGTGCCGCGCGCTGGAGTAGAGGCGCTTCGGCGCGTCCTCGTGCGTCAGGACCAGGCGCACGCCGGGTACGGCCAGTGCCGCGCTGGTGTCGATCGCCTTGATCAAAGCGTGTGCGTGCGGCGAGCGCAGCAGCTTCATGTGCAGCAGCCCGGCCGGCGGCAGGTCCAGCGTGAACAACGCGGTCCCGGTGACGATCGCGCGCGCGTCCGGCGCCGGCGCGTTGTGGCCGGCCGCGGCGCCCGGTTCCGGCTCCGCCACGTGCGCCACGCCGTTGATCGAGTCCTCGATCGCGCGGTATCCGGTGCACCGGCACAGGTTGCCCTTGAGCGCGTGCGGCAGGTCCGCACGCTGCGCGTCGCTCAGCGCGGCCGCCGTCATGATCATGCCGCTGGTGCAGAACCCGCACTGGAAGCCCTGCGCCGCCAGGAACCCGCGCTGCACCGGGTGCAGCTCGTCGCCGTCGGCCAGGCCCGCCACCGTGGTCACGTCGCGGCCCCGGGCCCGGAACGCGGGCGTCACGCAGCTGTGCACCGGCGTGCCGTCCAGCCACACCGTGCAGGCGCCGCAGTCGCCCGCGTCGCAGCCCTTGCGCACGCCGAACGCGCCCTGCTCGCGCAGGAATGTGCGCAGGCACTGACCGGGGCGCGGCGTCGCCGTGGTCTCGGTGCCGTCAATCGAATAGCTCATGACGGATCTCCTCGGCCAGCTCGAACGTCATGTGCCGCCGCCAGGCCGGCGAGCCGTGCACGTCGTCGTGGTAGGTGTCCGCCGGGATCGCGGCGACCGCGTCGCGCAGCTCGGCCACGGCCGGCGGCGTCGCGAACGACAGGCGCAGCGGCCGGACCACGGACGCGGTCACGGTCAGCTCCAGCCCGGCGGTGCGCCGCCCGATCAGCAGCGCGGCGGACCGGCCCACCGGGCTCAGCGAGACCTGCCGGAACGCGGCCGGCGTGCGCAGCGCCGCGGCCGGCAACCGCACCGAGCGCAGCAGCTCACCGGGGTGCAGCGCGTTCCGCTGCGGGCCGGTGACGAAGTCGCGGACGCCCAGCGTGCGCGGCCCGGTCGCGCCCCAGATCTCGCAGACGCCGTCCAGCGCGGCGGTCAGCGAGATCATCGGCCCGGCCGGCAGCGCGAGGCAGAGGTTGCCGCCGACCGTGGCCGCGTTCCAGATCTTGAAGCTGCCCAGCAGCGCGCGGCAGGCCCGCGCGAAGAGCTGCGCGGCGGGCCAGCCGGCCGGCGCGGCGAACGCGTGCAGCTCCGCGAGCGTGCAGGTCGCCGCGATCTCCAGACCCTCGTCCGTGACGGTGAGCGCGGGCCAGCCCAGGCTCGGCAGGTCGATCAGCCGGCGCAGGTGCGGCTGGGGCTCGGAGAAGAGCCAGGTGCCGCCGCCCAGCCAGGCGTCGCCGAGCCGCCACATGGAGAGATCAGGCGCGTCCCGCGCGGTGAGATCAGGCGCGTCCCGCGCCGTGACGACCTCGGAGATCGTGTTCAGATCCACGCCCGCCCTGCTCCCGTCCGCCCACCGCCCACGGAATGAGCGATTCAGGCTGTCGTGGGCAGGTGTCGTCCCGATATACCGTTTGTCGCCGTTCTGTTACGCCCGGCCTATCCACCCTAGATTGTTTGCCGGGTGCGGCGCGGGACTCGCCGGATTATTCGCTCCGCCCGGCCAGCCACTCCGCGAAGTCCGGCCCGCTGCCGCCCGGCGTGAGCTGGCCACCGGCCCGCGCGGCCCGGCCGTACGAACCGGGCATGCGGAACGGCACCAGCAGCCGCCGCGATCCCTGCGCGCGCAGCTCGCGGCGCATCAGGTCGGCCAGGTCCTCCTCCGCCGGGCCGCCGACGTCGGGGGCCCGGCCGGACGGGCCGCGCTCGACCGCGCCGGCCAGCGCGGTGGCCACCTCGGCGGCGGCGACCGGCTGCACCCGCAGGTGCGGTGCGAGGACCAGCGGGCCGAACGACATGCGGCCGATCATCTGCGCGGCGAACTCGTGGAACTGGGTGGCGCGCACGATCGTCCACGGCACGTCCCCGGCCGCCACCGCCTCCTCCTGGCGCAGCTTGGCCCGGTAGTACGGCATCGGCACGCGGTCGATGCCGACGATCGACAGCAGCACGTGGTGGCCGACGCCTGCGCGCCGCTCCGCGGCCAGCAGGTGCGCGGTGCCGGCCAGGAAGAAGCGCGCCGCAGTCGTACCCGACATGGTGGTGATGTTGGTGGTGTCGACCACCGCGTCGACGCCGCTCATCGCATCGTCGAGGCCGGCGCCGGTGGTGACGTCGCCGCGCGGGCCGGCCCCGCCGCGGCTCAGCGCGCGGACGGTGTGACCGCGCCGGTCCAGCTCCGCGACCACCGCGCGGCCGATCACGCCAGTGCCGCCGGCGACCAGGACACTCTTCGAGGAAGTCATGCCATCCGGACGGACTGCGAAGGTCAGGTGTGACGCGGCGTGAGGCCGGTCACCGGCAGCGCCTCCAGGCCGTGGATCAGCGAGCCGGGCCGCCAGGTCAGCTCCGCGGGGGAGACCGCCATCCGCAGGTCCGGGAAGCGGTCGAGCAGGCCGGTGAACGCGATCTGCGCCTCCAGCCGGGCCAGCGGCGCGCCCAGGCAGTAGTGGATGCCGTGGCCGAACGCCAGGTGCGGCGTGCCGGTCCGGGACAGCCGCAGCTGTTCCGGGTCGGGGTAGCGCTCGCCGTCCATGTTCGCCGAGAGCAGGCTGACCAGCACCATCGCGCCGGCCGGGATGTCCACGCCGCCGATCGTCAGCGGTGCCGCGCTGACCCGGGTGGTGCTGGTCTGCACCGGGCTGTCGAAGCGCAGGAACTCCTCGATCGCGGACGGCAGCAACTCGCGCCGCGCGCGCAGCTCCACCCAGCGGTCCCGCGTCTCCAGCAGGCGGTAGACCCCGTTCGCGATCAGGTTGACCGTGGTCTCGTGCCCCGCGATGAGCAGCAGGAACACGGTGGAGGCCAGCTCGTCCTCGGTCAGCCGGTCGCCGTCGTCGCGCACCGCGAGCATGCCGGAGAGCAGGTCGTCGCCGGGGGCGCGGCGCTTCCGGGCGATCAGCTCCTGGACGTAACCGTGCAGCGCGATCACGGCCCGGGGCGAGTCCTCCCGCCGGTCGCCGGGCGAGGTGACCAGGTTCGACCAGTCGCGGAACGAGTCGCGGTCCTCCACCGGCACGCCGAGCAGCTCGGAGATGACCGCGATCGGGAGCGGGAACGCGAACGTCTCGATCAGGTCGGCGTCGCCGAGCCCGTGCATCGCGTCCAGCAGCTCCGCGGTCAGCTCGGTGATCCGCGGCCGCAGCGCCTCGATCCGGCGCGGCGTGAACGTGGCCGAGACCAGCCGTCGCAGCCGGGTGTGGTCCGGCGGGTCCGCGGAGAGCATGTGGTGCGTGATCGCGGAGTGCACCTCCTTCGGGATGCCGATCCGGTTCGGCGGGTGCAGCACGCCCTTGACCAGGCGCGGGTCGGTGAGCGCGGTCTTCGCGTCGTCATGCCGCGTGATCAGCCACGCTTCCAGGCCGCCGGCCAGCTCGACGCGGTGCACCGGCGCCTCGTCGCGCATGGCCCGGTAGACCGCGTGCGGGTCGGCGCGGAACACGGGCCCGTACAGCGTGGTGGTCATGTGAGTCCCTTCCGGAGTGCGTCCAGCGCGGCCCAGACCTGCACGCTGCCCATCGGCGTGCCGTCGTCCGCGAGCTGATGGCCCTCGACGAGCTGCCAGCCGTCGTCGTGCAGGCCGAGCCGGTCGATCCGGATCCAGATCGGCCACACGCCGGCGCGCTGTTCGTCCCTTGCCAGCCGCAGCACGGTGCCCGGCGGTATCACGAGTGGAAGCACGTCACTCCCCGGTGCCGAGCGCTCTGGTGCCGAGGCGACGATCCGGCCGACATCGAAGTTAGTGCACGGTTTCGCCCCGTCACAAGGTGTGGCCGGATGGTTGGCACATCAACCGTCCACAGTGACTCCGGCTCGCTGACCAGTTGAAATGGACGGCCGTCTGTTTCGACGCGTTGACGTGCAACGATGCGGTAATCGTTTTGTCATCTCTTGTGCATGGGAGCCCTCCCATGCAAAACTCACCGCAGTCGCATCCGGAGCCGATGCGCACGGCCGCCAAGGGCACGCGAGCGGTGTCTCACCGATCGCGAGGCGGGCCGAACCCCTCTTTCGTGTGTTGCTCGCCGTCCGGGTCGGTCGGGCAGGTCAACCGGCGTGTCTCCCGCGGTCTCTCGCACCGTCGCGGACGTCATGCCGTGCCGAGCGGAAATCAGTGTGCGCCCTCGGCTATCTGCGACAACCTAGGAGAAAACCAGCATGACGAGTTCTTCGCAGCGATGGCGCCGCGGCCTGACCGCCGTCACCGCGCTCGCGCTCGGCACCACCGGCATCGTCGTGGCCGCCTCGCAGGCCAGCGCGGCCGCGGGCTGCCGGGTCACCTACTCCGTGAACCAGTGGAGCACCGGCTTCACCGGCAACCTGACGGTCACCAACCTCGGCGACCCGATCACCAGCGGCTGGAACGTCACCTGGACCTGGGCCGGCAACCAGCAGGTCACCCAGGGCTGGAACGGCGAGATCAGCCAGTCCGGCACCTCGGTGACCGTGCGGAACCCCTCCTGGGCCGCGTCGCTGGGCACGAACGCGTCCGTGAACCCGGGCTTCCAGGCCACCTTCTCCGGCACCAACACGGCGCCGGCGACGTTCTCGCTGAACGGCACGGTCTGCACCGGCGCGGTCGGTGGCACGCCGACCTCCACGCCGAGCGCCACCCCGGGCACGCCGACGCCGGCCCCGACCACGCCCGGCCCGTCGACCCCGCCCGGCCAGAAGGTCGACAACCCGTACGTTGGCGCGCAGGGCTACGTGAACCCGGAGTGGAAGGCGAAGGCGGAGTCGGTCTCCGGCGGCAGCCGGATCTCCAGCAACCCGACCGCGGTCTGGATCGACCGGATCGCCGCCATCGAGGGCACCGAGGGCAGCAGCTCGAACGGCGCGATGGGCGTGCGTGACCACCTGGACGCGGCACTGGCGCAGGGCGCGGGCTACATCCAGTTCGTCATCTACAACCTGCCCGGCCGGGACTGCGCCGCGCTCGCCTCCAACGGTGAACTCGGCCCGACGGAGCTGCCGAGGTACAAGACGCAGTACATCGACCCGATCGCGGCGATCCAGTCCGACGCGAAGTACCGGAACCTGCGCATCATCAACATCGTCGAGATCGACTCGCTGCCGAACCTGGTGACGAACGTCGACGGCGCGGCCGGCACCGAGATGTGCCGCACCATGAAGGCCAACAACGGGTACGTCGAGGGCG
The DNA here is from genome assembly GCF_030811575.1 of Catenuloplanes nepalensis. Classification (GTDB taxonomy): domain Bacteria; phylum Actinomycetota; class Actinomycetes; order Mycobacteriales; family Micromonosporaceae; genus Catenuloplanes; species Catenuloplanes nepalensis. The sequence goes on from NZ_JAUSRA010000001.1 coordinate 9,455,741, forward strand.
TCGGTTACGCGCTGGCCAAGCTGGGCCCGATCGCGAACGTCTACAACTACATCGACGCCGCGCACCACGGCTGGATCGGCTGGGACACCAACTTCGGCCCGACCGCGACGCTGTTCGCCCAGGCCGCCAACGCCTCCGGCAGCACCGTGGCCAACGTGCACGGCTTCATCACCAACACCGCGAACTACTCCGCGCTGAAGGAGCCGTTCGTCACGATCACCAGCACCGTCAACGGCCAGTCCGTGCGGCAGTCGAAGTGGGTGGACTGGAACTTCTACACGGACGAGCTGTCGTTCGCCCAGGCGTTCCGCAACGAGCTGATCGCCAAGGGCTTCCGCTCGGACATCGGCATGCTGATCGACACCAGCCGCAACGGCTGGGGCGGCCCGAACCGGCCGGCCGCGGCCAGCACGTCGACCGTGATGGACACCTGGGTCAACGAGTCTCGCGTCGACCGTCGCATCCACGCCGGCAACTGGTGCAACCAGTCCGGTGCGGGCCTGGGCGAGCGGCCGAAGGCGGCCCCGGAGCCGGGCATCGACGCCTACGTCTGGGTCAAGCCGCCGGGTGAGTCGGACGGCTCCAGCGAGCTGATCCCGAACACCGAGGGCAAGGGCTTCGACCGGATGTGCGACCCGACCTACACCGGTAACGCCCGGAACGGCAACAGCATGAGCGGCGCGCTGCCGAACGCCCCGATCTCCGGCGCGTTCTTCCCGGCGCAGCTGACCGAGCTGATGAACAACGCCTACCCGGCCCTGTAGTCCTTCCGCTGGGGTTGTGCCCCCGGCCCGGTGCTCAGCCGGGCCGGGGGCCTCTGCGCGTACCATCGGCGGATTTTGATGTATCCGTTCTCGCAGGGTGGGTGTCGATCGGAAAACCAGCCCTTGATGACCTCGGATGTTAGCGCTAACAATGTTCCCCACATCACGGCGCTGTGAACGGCGGATTTCGGGAGGCGGTGAGCCGCGCATGCCGCGCAGACGGACGTCCGGCCCGCCCATCATGGCCGACGTGGCGCGCCTCGCCGGCGTCTCCCACCAGACGGTCTCCCGCGTGCTCAACGAGCACCCCAACGTCCGCCCGGAGACGCGAGACCGGGTGCTCGCCGCGATCGAGGAGCTGGCCTACCGCCGCAACTTCTCCGCCCGCGCGCTGGTCACCAGCCGCACCCAGACGCTCGGCGTGGTCGCGTTCGACACCACGCTGTTCGGCCCGGCCAGCACGCTCTACGGCATCGAGCAGGCCGCGCGCGAGGCGGGCTACTTCGTCTCGATCGTCAGTCTCAAGAGCATCACCCGCGAGACGGTACGGGAGGCGTTGGACTACCTGGCCGCCCAGTCCGTCGACGGCTACATCGTGCTGGCGCCGCAGCAGGCCGCGATCGAGGCCATCGCCGGCCTGCCGCTCGGGCTGCCGGTCGTCGCGGTCGAGGGGCCGAACGCGGGCGACGTGCCGATCGTCGCGGTCGACCAGGCCGGCGGCGGCGCGCTCGCCACGCAGTACCTGCTCGACCTCGGCCACCGCACGGTCTGGCACATCGGCGGCCCGCCCAACTGGCTGGAGGCGGACGCGCGGGTGCGCGGCTGGGAGTCCGCGCTGACCGCGGCCGGCGCACCGGTGCCACCACCGGTCCGCGGCGACTGGAGCCCGCGCTCCGGCTACCAGGCCGGCGCCGAGTTGGCCACGCTCGCGCGCGCCGAGCCGGGCCGGATCACCGCGATCTTCGTCGGCAACGACCAGATGGCGCTCGGCGCGCTCCGGGCGCTGCGCGAGGCCGACATCCGGGTGCCGGAGGACGTCAGCGTGGTCGGCTTCGACGACATACCGGAGGCGGAGTTCTTCCCGCCGCCGCTGACCACGGTTACCCAGGATTTCACCGAGGTCGGGCGGCGCAGCATGCGTATGCTGCTGGCGCAGCTCGACGCCGCCCGGCCGGACCATCCGCCGGGCGCGCTGCGCGACATCGTGCCCGCGCGCCTGGCGATCCGTTCCAGCACCGCCCGTTTCATCGACCAGTGAAGGACTTGTTGTGAGCGCTAACAGCGATCGCGTGGTGATCGGTGTCGACTACGGCACGCTCTCCGGGCGCGCCGTAGTCGTCCGGGTCTCCGACGGGGCCGAGTTGGCCAGCGCCGTCCACGAATACCCGCACGCGGTCGTGGAGCGCACGCTGCCCGGCTCGTCCGTGCGGCTCGCGCCGGACACCGCGCTGCAGGTGCCGGAGGACTACCGGGAGGTGCTGCGGGTGACCGTGCCGGCGGCGCTGGCCGCGGCCGGCGTGCCCGCGTCCTCGGTGATCGGCATCGCCACCGACTTCACCGCCTGCACCGTGCTGCCCACGCTCGCGGACGGCACGCCGCTGAACGAGGTCGACGGCTTCGCGGACCGGCCGCACGCCTACGTCAAGCTGTGGAAGCACCACGCGGCCCAGCCGCAGGCCGACCGGATCAACGCGCTCGCGCACGAGCGCAAGGAGCCCTGGATCAACCGGTACGGCGGCAAGATCTCCTCGGAGTGGGAGTTCGCCAAGGGGTTGCAGCTGCTGGAGGAGGATCCTGAGGTCTACGCGCGCGCGGACCGGTGGATCGAGGCGGCGGACTGGATCGTCTGGCAGTTGACCGGCGTCGAGACCCGCAACATCTGCACCGCCGGATACAAGGGCATCTACCAGGACGGCGACTGGCCGTCGGTCGCATTCCTGGAGTCGCTCAACCCCGGGTTCGGCGGCTTCGTCGACAAGCTGCGGCTGGACCTGTCGCCGCTCGGCGGGCTCGCCGGCACACTCTCCGCCCAGGCCGCGGCCTGGACCGGGCTGCCCGAGGGCATCGCGGTCGCGGTCGGCAACGTCGACGCGCACGTCACCGCGCCGGCCGCGGCCGCGGTCGAGCCCGGCCAGATGCTCGCGGTGATGGGCACCAGCACCTGCCACATCATGAGCTCGGACAAGCTCGCCGAGGTCCCCGGCATGTGCGGAGTCGTCCAGGACGGGATCATCCCCGGCCTGTACGGCTACGAGGCCGGCCAGAGCGGCGTCGGCGACATCTTCGGCTGGTTCGTCGACAACTTCGTGCCGGCCTCCTACGCGTCTTCGGCCGCCGACGCCGGGCTCTCGCTGCACGCTCATCTCACCGGCCTGGCCTCGCAGCAGGCCGTCGGGCAGCACGGGCTGGTCGCGCTGGACTGGCACAACGGCAACCGGTCGGTGCTGGTCGACCACAACCTGTCCGGCGTGATCATCGGCGAGACGCTGGCCACCCGGCCGGAGGACGTCTACCGCGCGCTGATCGAGGCGACCGCGTTCGGCACCCGGACCATCGTCGACGCGTTCGAGGCGTCCGGCGTGCCGGTGACCGAGTTCATCGTCGCGGGCGGGCTGCTGAAGAACGAGTTCCTCATGCAGATCTACTCCGATGTGCTGCGCCGGCCGCTGCACCTGATCGACTCCGACCAGGGGCCGGCGCTGGGCTCCGCGATCCACGCCGCGGTCGCCGCCGGTGCGTACCCGGACGTCCGGGCCGCGGCCGCCGCGATGGGCAAGATCCGCCGGGACGTCTACACGCCGGACCCGGCGCGCGCGGACGCGTACGACGCGCTCTACGAGATCTACACCGAACTGCACGAGCAGTTCGGCCGCACCAGCGACTCCCTGCACCGGCTTCGCGCCATCCGTAACCAGGCGGTGAACTCATGACCATCCCGACCTCGCTGACCGACGTCGTGGCCAAGCTGCGCGCCGAGGTGTGTCTGCTGCACTCCGAGCTGACCCGCTGGGGGCTGGTCACGTGGACCAGCGGCAACGTCTCCGCCCGGGTCCCCGGCGCGGACCTCATGGTGATCAAGCCGAGCGGGCTGTCGTACGACGATCTGACGCCCTCCTCGATGGTGGTGTGTGACCTCGACGGCAACGTCGTCGACGGTGAGCACGGGCCGTCCAGCGACACCGACTCGCACGCGTACGTCTACCGCGCGATGCCCGAGGTCGGCGGCGTGGTGCACACGCACAGCCCGTACGCGACGGCCTGGGCCGCGCGCGGCGAGGAGATCCCGTGCGTGATCACCGCGATGGCCGACGAGTTCGGCGGGCCGATCCCGATCGGGCCGTTCGCGCTGATCGGCAGCGACGACATCGGCAAGGGCATCGTCGAGACGCTCTCCGGCCACCGCTCGCCGGCCGTGCTGATGCGCAGCCACGGGCCGTTCACCATCGGCAGGAACGCGAAGGCCGCGGTCAAGGCCGCGGTGATGTGTGAGGACGTGGCGCGCACGGTGCACTTCGCCACGCTCCGCGGGCCGGTCCAGCCACTGCCGCAGCACCACATCGACTCGCTGTACGACCGCTACCAGAACGTCTACGGCCAGCGGGCTACGCCGGCGGGCTGACGTTCGCTCGGGACATCGGCGGATGTGAGATCATCTGCCGATGATCCGAGGTTCTCGATCCATCAGCAGGCGAACGATTCTGACGGCCGTCCCGGCGGTCGCCGCGGCGGCGGTGACGGCACCGCTGGCCGCGTCCGCCGCATCGGCCGCCGCCGCGGAGCCAACCCGCGTCGGCATCTGGGGCACGGCGCTCAACGGAGGCGGCCCGAGCTTCTCGAACCAGACGATCCGCCACGTCGTCTACGCCTCCAGCGGTGGCACCGGGCCCCGCCTGCGCATATCCAACCGGTTCGGCACCGAGACGCTGGTGCTCGGGCACGTGGACCTGGCCGAGCAGGACACCGGTGGCTCCGCCAAGCCCGGCACTCATCACCGGGTCACGTTCGGCGGGGTGTTCCGGGCGGTGGTGCCGGCCGGCGAGGAGGTCCTCAGCGACCCGGTCTTCACGACCGTCGCCGCGGGGTCGAATCTGCTGGTCAGCATGTTCGTGATGAACGCACCCGGGCCGTCGGTGTGGCATCCGGCCGGGCTGACGAGGACGTACATCTCCACGTCCGGCGACCACGCGGCCGATGACGACAGCACGGCCTTTCCGCCGCCGGAGTCGGCCGCGGACGAGCGGCACTACCGCTGGTACTACCTCGCGGGCATCGATGTGACCAGCGCGAGCGCGACCGGGACGATCGTGGCGTTCGGCGACTCGCTCACCGACGGCTTCTCGTCGACGGCGCTGATGAACCGTCGTTACCCCGACTACCTGGCCCGCCGCCTGCACGCGGACACCGGTGGCGCACCCCGGTTCGGCGTGGTGAACGCCGGTATCGCGGGGAACAAGGTCCTCGTGGACGGCAATACCAAGGAGGGGCTGAGCGCGCTGCACCGCTTCGAGCACGACGCGCTGCTCGCCCACCCGAACGTGCGGGCGGTGATCCTGCTGGAGGGCGTCAACGACATCAACAGCACGATCAACGGGCTGCCGGTGACGTCGTGGGACCTGCGGGCGGCGTATTCGACGTTGATCGGCTTGGCCCATGCGCGCGGGGTCGCGGTCTACGGCGGGACGATCCTGCCCTACGCCGGGTTTACCACGCCCGACGGCATACCGGTGCACACCCCGGCCCGGGAGGCGACCCGCGTGGCGCTGAACGGCTGGATCCGCACCTCCGGCGAGTTCGACGCGGTCATCGACTTCGACGCGGCGTTGCGCGACCCGGCAAACCCCACGTTCTTGCTGCCCGCCTACGCCCACACCGACCACCTGCACCTGACCGACGCCGGCATGCAGGCGATGGCCAACGCGGTGGTCGCCTCCGTACCGCTGGCCTGAGCCGTCCGGGATTCCGATTCACCTATTTTCCCCGATATAAGGCGATCAGCCAGCACCATGGGGTTTATGGGGATCAGGGACCGGTCAGTGGGGACCAAGATCGGGTCGATCGTGGCGTTCGCGCTCGTCTCGCTGCTGGTGACGGCGGGGATGGCGATGTCGGCGCTGGACGGCGTGACGAGCCGCGTGGCGGAACTCGAACGGGCATCCGTCGCCACCCGTCAGGCGCTGGAGGCGGACATGGCGCACGACGCCATCCGCGGCGACGTCCAGCGCGCGCTGCTGGCGACCACCGCGGCCGAGCGCCAGGAGGCGGCGGCCGACCTGTCGGACCACGTCGAGATCATTACGCAGGACGTCTCGGACTTCGTGACCGGCGCCGAGGAGAGCGCCGAGGTGCAGGCGGCCGCGCGCGCCGTACTCCCGGAGATCGAGAATTACACGACCCTGGCCACCCGGACGCTGGAGGCGATCACCACGCCGGGTCAGGCGCCGCCCGGCTACGCCGAGTTCCTGGAGAGCTTCGGCGCGGTCGAGGAAGGGCTGCCGTCGGTCAGCGACGCGCTGTCCGCGGACGCCGCCGCGGCGTCCGCGGCGGTCCGGAGCCAGCGGTCCGCGGCGCAGTGGCAGGTCGGGCTCACGCAGGCCGCGTGCGCGGTGCTGCTGGCGCTGCTCGCCTGGTTCGTGCTGCGGGCGATCCGGCGGCCGCTGGTCGAGGTCTGCGAGGTGCTGGGTGCGCTCGCTCAGGGCGATCTGACCCGGCGCGCCACCGTCGCCTCCCGGGACGAACTGGGGCGGATGGCGGCCGCGGTCAACGCGGCGATCGAGAGCGTCCGCACCGCGGTCGAGGCGCTCGCCGGTTCGGCCCAGCGGGTGGGCGAGACCGCGCGGCGGATGTCCGACGCGTCCGGCCGGATCACCGCCGCGGCCGAGGGCGCCAGCGCGCGGGCCGGCGGCGCCACCGACGCCTCGGCGCGGATGTCGGCGAACATCGGCACGATCGCGCAGGGCAGCACGGAGATGGGCGCGTCGATCCAGGAGATCTCGCAGAGCGCGAACGAGGCGGTGCGGGTGGCGTCGGAGGCGGCGGCAGCGGCGGCGCGGACGAACGAGACGATGTCGAAGCTGAGCGCGTCCAGCGCGGAGATCGACAACGTGGTCCGCAGCATCACGGCCATCGCGGCGCAGACGAACCTGCTGGCGCTGAACGCGACGATCGAGGCGGCCCGGGCCGGCGAGATGGGCAAGGGCTTCGCGGTGGTGGCCGGCGAGGTGAAGGACCTCGCCCAGGAGACGGCGCGGGCCACCGAGGGCATCGTCGGGCAGGTGCAGGAGATCCAGGCCGACACCACCGCCGCGCGCGAGGCGATCGCGCAGATCACCGGCATCATCGAGCGGATCAACGAGTTCCAGACCACGATCGCGGGGGCGGTGGACGAGCAGTCCGCGACGACCGGCGAGATGAACCGGAACATGTCGGAGGCGTCCGGGCGGGGTACGGAGATCGCGGGCACGATGGCGGAGGTGTCCGATTCGGTGCGGGTGACGCTGGACGAGGCGGCGGCGACCCGAGAGGAGGCGGATCGACTGACCACGATGGCCGCGGAGCTGGTGGACGTCGCCGGCCGCTTCCGCTACTAGGCCGTAACGGGAGCGTTTCATTCACGTCCATCACAGGGCGATTTGGGTGAAACGGCCGCACAATGTGGCTATGGGTGACCGACTCGACGCTTATCGTGGCCAGCGGGACGCCCGGCGGAGCCCGGAATCGATTCCGGGGCAGGTCCGGCTCGGGGCCGGCGACTCGTTCGTGATCCACCAGCATCACGCCGGCCGTCTGCACTGGGATCTGCGGCTGGAGCGGGACGGTGCGCCGGTCAGCTGGGCGGTGCCGCGTGGCCTGCCGCGCGAGCCGCACCGCGACCACCTCGCGGTGCGGGACCCCGGTGACCCGCCCCGTACCGGATGCGCCACGTTCGCCGGCGGCACCGTGCTGATCTTCGACCGTGGCCGGTACGAGGTGGAGAGATGGGGCGACGACGAGGTGGTCGTGCTGCTCCGCGGCGACCGGATCTCCGGCCGCTACGCGCTGTCCCGGACCCGGGACCGGGACTGGCTGATCCACCGGATGGACCCGCCGGATCCGGGGTGGACGCCGATGCCCGAGCATGTCGTGCCGGTGCATTCGATCCCGGCCGTGCGGCTGCCGGCCGGCGACGGGGACTGGGCCTACGAGATGGAGTGGGACGGCGCGCGCGTGCTGGCCTGCGTGGAGGGCGGCCGGCTGCGGCTGCTGGACGCGGACGGGCATGACCTGAGCGGCGCGTTCGGCGAGCTGCGCGGGCTGGCGGAGGCGCTGGCACCGACCGAGTGCGTGCTGGACGGCGTGGTGGTGGCGTTCGACCGGGAGGGGCACGTGAGCCGGGCGGCGCTGCGGTCGCGGATCGAGGGCGGCTCGCGGCGGCGGGCCGGGCGCGCTCCCGTACAGCTGCTGGTCTTCGATCTGTTGTGGTTGGAGGGGCGGTCCACGGAGGGTCTGGGCTATGCGGACCGGCGCTCGTTGCTGGCCGACCTCGACGTGTCCGGCGAATCGTGGCAGACGCCGCCGTACTTCTCCGGTGGTGGGGCTTACGCGGTGGACGCGGCGCGGGCACACGAGTTGCCGGCGGTCATCGCCAAGCGGCTCGACGCCCCTTACCGGCCGGGCTCCTGGCTGCGGGTTTCCGTGTGAGTGGCCGCGGAGCGGAGCCGGTGGCAGCCGACCCCGCTCGACGCATGAGAGCGGGCCTCGGGTCGATCGGCTGTCATGATGCCGATCTTGTCGCGGCATGGAAAGACGGTCAGGCAGCACTTAAGCGAAACTTGAGGCAGCAAATTCCCAAAAGCCACATATGGGGTACGGGAGCCGCCCGGTGTTCTAACTACGCAGAGTATTTTTCATGTTGCGGAAGTGATCCATGAGGCTCCTGCGCCGCCCGGTGCGACAACCCGGCCGCAGCGGACAGGAGATCGACCTCGATCGTCGTGGCCGGACGCGGGCGAACCCCGGTGTCGCGGTGCCCGCTGCGTTTTCGCGCTCCCACCGGGAATCCCGCCCGTCGTCGCGCCGCGCGGGGTGGATGACGGGCGTCCGGGCGCGAGATGTCCGGCGCATTGACGGCACTGAGAGCGGTAGATCGGGGCCTTGAGCTGGAGATCGTCACTCTTCGTGCGGACTCGGATTGCCTCTGTTCTATCGGCGTCGCTGAGCCTATGCTCCCCCTTTGTCGGTGCAACTCGATCGGCGAGCCGCCCCGGCGAGCGGGGCGCACCAGATCGACGGCCCATGGGGAGGGCCGCGCGGGAACAGGAGTGCGACGCTACTCAATCGCATATCGGGATCACGTAAGAAAACGCGCGCCCTGCGCAAAGCGGGCGCCGTCTGAGCACGTCCGTCCATCCGCGCCTGAGATGAACGGGAGGAGGGCCTTCATCGATGCACCGGGTGCAGCAGCACACCACGAGAAGGGTCCTCGCGATCCTTGCGAGCCTCGCCATCCTGGCCGCCGTGAGCGCCTGCGGAGGCGGCCTGGAGGGTCCCACACCGGTCCCGGTCGGCGCCGCGCCCTCGTCGGCCGCCACGGGCGACACCGATCGGTCCAAGGCGGCCGACGCCGCGCTCGCCGCCTACAACGGCTATATGGATGCCGCCCAAAAGGCATCGGCGATCCCGGATCCGCGCCATCCCGATCTGCGGAAATACCTGGGTGATCCGCTATTGGCCCGGGTCCAGGCCGGAATCGACCTGCTCCGCCGGGAAGGTGCGATTCGCGAGGGCCGGCTGATCACCAATCCGACGGTCACCGTTGTTGATCTAGAAAGCACACCGAAGACGGTTCAGATCCAGGACTGTGTCGACGGGACGGATTACAAAATGGTCTACGAAACGACTCGATCCGCGGTGCCGGACAAGCAGAACGTCCGCTACGTCGCCACGGCCACCGTGACGCTCTTCGCGGGAGAGGGCTGGCTGGTCAACCAGGGGCGCTCGCACGAGGACCAGCCATGCTGAGCCGCCGCTCCCGCGTGCGCCTCGCGCTCGCCACGCTGCTGACCGGCGTGCTCGCGGCCACCGGCCTGATGACGCTGCGCGGCCCCGACGTGCTGGCCGCGCCGCCCACCTGCGAGAACACGCCGGACTCCACCGAGTGCGGTCTCGGCGACGGCAACAGCACCACGCAACCCGGAGGCGGTGGCGGGAACCCCGGCGGTGGCGGTGGTGGCGGTGGCAGCTGCTCGTGGAACGGCAAGGACGTCCCCTGTTTCATCGAGGGCGCCGGGTCCTTCAATGCGAGCGACGGTTGCTACTACCGGATCGCGGTCCCGCAGGGAGTCGGCACGCCCGAGGGCATGACGAACTACTACCGGTCGTGCATCGACTCCGGCATGGTGCAGCAGTCGGTCGATCTCGCCGATCCGCCGGAGCTTGTGCCGCCGGACCCGGTGGAGATCGCCAACCGCATCCGGACCTCGCTGGCCATCGACCCGCCCGCGGTGAACATCGCGCCGGCCAGCCCCGGCGTGCTCGGTCTGCCGGTCTGGATGCAGATCACCAACGGTGCCTTCGAGGCGCAGACGCCGCCGTCGGTCACGGAGGCCGGCCTCACCGTGACCCTCGTCGCGACCCCCCGCGAGGCGCGCTGGGACATGGGCGCCGGCGTGGTCACCTGCCGGTCCAAGGGCGAGGCGTGGACCAGTGACAAGGGCAAGTCGCTCTCGCCGAGCTGCGGGTTCCCGATGGCGGGCAGCAACTCGGCCGGCTACCAGAGGGCGGATGACTACCAGGTGACGGTGCAGACGTTCTTCGACATCGCCTGGTCCACCGCGGACGACAGCGGCGAGCTGGCCGAGGTCGCCAGCCCGCTCACGACCGTGGACTACACCGTGAACGAGCTCCAGGTGGTGAACCGATGACGATGGCGCAGACACGTCCCGCCCCAGGTCAGGCCGATGCTCCGATCGCTCCGCCGAAGGTGGTGCGGCAACGGCGTACCCGTCCGGGTCTGCTCGGTCTCGCTCTTCTGCTGGTGGCGCTGGGCGGTCTCGCCGCCGCGTACGCGGTGAACTCGGTGCGTGCGACCGGTGACTACATCGCGGTCGCACGCCCGGTCTCGGTCGGCGCGCAGATCGCGCCGGAGGACCTGATGGTCGTGCAGCTGGCCGGCGGTCAAGGCCTCACGCCGATCGCGGCCTCGGACGCGGTCAACGTGGTCGGCAAGCGGGCCGCCGTGGCGCTCTCGCCCGGCGGCCTGCTCACCCCCGACCAGATCACCGACAAGCAGCTGCTCGGCCCCGGCCAGCAGCAGATCGCGCTCGGCCTCTCCCCGCAGGAGGTGCCGGCCCGCACGCTGCGGCCCGGCGACAAGGTGCTGCTGGTCGGCGCGCCCGCGAACCAGAACGCGGCACCGGCCGAGGCCACCCGCTTCCAGGGCGTGGTGGTCGACACCGTGCGGCCGGACGCGGACAACCCGGGCAGCGGCAACATGACGGTCGTCTACGTGTCCGTCGCCGAGAAGGACGCGGCGGCCGTGGTGCTGCTGCACGCGCAGCGACGCATCTCGGTCGTGCTGCAGAGCGGATCCTGATCGTGGCGATCATCGCGTTCGTCTCGCCGAAGGGCTCGCCCGGCGTGACCACCACGGCCCTGGCCTGCACGCTCTCCTGGCACAGCCGGGTCGTGCTGGCCGAGTGCGACCCGGCCGGTGGCTCACTGATGGCGGGATACCTCGGCGGCGCGCTGGAAGGGCCGCGCGGCATCGGCGAGCTGGCCGTCTCCGAGCTGCGCGACGGCCGCCTGGAGCAGGACTTCTGGGGTCAGCTGGTCGACCTGGACGCGCCGAAGCGGCAGCGGCTGCTGCTGCCCGGCCTGGCGAACCCGGCGCAGGCCGGCAGCCTGACGCCGCTCTGGGGCCGGTTCGCGGACTTCTTCACCCGGCTGGAGCACGAGAACCCGGGCTTCGACGTGCTGGCCGACTGCGGTCGCCTGCACGTGGCGAACCCGCCGTGGCCGATCCTGCGCGCCGCGTCCGCGGTGCTGGTGGTCACCTCGGCCCGGCTTCCGGACCTGTCCAACGCGGCCGCCACGCTCGAGGCGATCGGTCGCGATCTGCGCGACAACGGCGTACCGCCGGGGACCGTGCGGCTGGTGGTGGTCGGCGGCGGGCACGGCAAGGGCGAGATCAGCCGGGCGCTCGGCGTGCCGGTCGCGGCACACCTGCCGATCGACCGGCAGACCGCACAGGTGCTCAGCTACGGGGGTACGGTCCGGGGGCGCCGGCCGCTGATGCGCGCGGCGGCGGCGCTGGAGATGCCGGTGCGGTCCATGGTGGACCGTCGGCGGGCCCGCTCCACCTGGAACACGACGGCCGTGCCGATGCCACCCATGCCACAGCCGGCCCCGCCCGCGACGCACCAGGCCGCGCCGGCTTCGCACCAGGCCGCGCCGGCTTCGCACCAGGCCGCGCCGGCTTCGCACCAGGCCGCGCCGGCTTCGCACCAGATCCCCACGGCTCCGCAGCAGCAGGTTCATGCGGCCGCGCAGCAGGTACCGCCCGTTTCGCGGAACGGTCAGCCGACGCCGCAGCAGGGATCGCCCGCCGCGCAGCAGGGACCGCCCGCCGCGCAGCAGGCTTCCTCCGCGGCGCAGCAGGTCTCGTCCGCCGGGCAGTCGGCGTCGTCCGCGTCGCACCAGGCGACGCCGGATCTCCGGCCGGGGCCGCCGACGTCCCCGGCCGCACCACCGGCGTCCTCGGGTGCGCGGCAGGAGACACCGGTGCCGCAGCAGCCCGCGCCGGCGTCGCAGTGGGCGCCGCACGTGCCGCAGCAACAGTCCCGGCCAGCATCGCCGCCGGCTCCACCCACCAGGAACGGAACCCCGAACGGGTCGCACCCCGCCCCGGACGGACCGATCACGGAGGAGCTGCCGCGTGCGGTTTGAGCCACTGTCCCAGGATCCTCGCCCGGCGCCGCCGGCCAACGGGAACCCGCCGGCCAACGGCGGGCACCCGGCGTTCCCGGCGCAGGCGTTCAACATCGCGCCGCAGCCGGCCGGCGCCACCATGGCGCCGCCGGTCTCGCCCGCACCGACCGGCGCGCCGCGCCGGGACTGGTCCGTGGTCAGGGAGCTGCGCCGGCGGCTGAGCGAGCGGATCACGGTCCTGGAGCGCGGCCAGAACCTCACGCCCGAGGAGGAGCGGCGCGAACGGGACCAGCTCGCGGTCGCGGTCGTCGCAGAGTACGCGGACGGCCAGCGCCGCACCGGTACGCCCATCTCCGCGGCCGACGAACGCGTGCTGCTCGACCTCGTGACCGCGGAGATGGTCGGTCTCGGCCGGCTCCAGCGGCTGCTCACCGACCCGACCATCGAGGAGGTGCACGTGCTCGGCTGCGACCGGGTGCGGATCACCCGGCGCGGTGGCGGCGTGGACTGGGGCGAGCCGATCGCGGACAGCGACGAGGAGATGATCGAGACCATTCAGGCCGCCGCGCGCCGGGCCGGTGCCACCGAGCGGTCGCTGTCCACCTCCAAGCCCACGCTCGACCTGCAGCTGCCGGACGGCAGCCGGCTCGCCGCGGTGTACCTGGTCAGCCGCCGGCCGTACGCGGTGATCCGGCGGCACAACACGCTCGAGGTGACGCTGGACGACATCGCCGGCAGCCGGGCCGACCTGGACGAGATGCTCGACCCGCTGCTGCGCGACTTCCTCCGCGCGTCCATGCACGCCGGCCTGAACATCATGGTCGCCGGGCTGGCCGGTGCGGGTAAGACCACGGTCATCCGCGCGCTGATGCGGGAGATCGCGCCGGACGAGCCGTTCGTGCTGCTGGAGGAGAGCCGCGAACTGCTGCCGGCCCGGGACGAGAACGGCTACCACCGGGCCGTGATGAGTTTCGAGGCGCGTGAGGGCCACGGCGAGCGCGGGCCGGACGGACGCCCGGCCGGCGAGGTGACGATCGCGGACCTGATCCCGCTGTCGCTGCGGATGGGCGTGCTGCGCATCATCGTCGGCGAGGTCCGGTCCCGGGAGATCGTCCCGATGCTCCAGGCGATGACCACCAGCCGCGGCTCGATGTGCACGATCCACGCGCGTACGTCGAGCGGTGTTCTGGAACGGATCATCGAGTTGGCGCTCTCGCACGGCCGCGAGATGACGGTCGAGATGGCCCGCCGGATGGCCGGCAACGCGCTCGACCTGATCGTCTACGTCACGGTCGAGGACGAGACCGCGATCGGCGGCCGCAAGCACCGCTTCGTCTCGCACGTCGAGGAGGTGATCGGCATGGGCGACGGCGGCCGGCTCTCCACCACCACGATCTTCGGCCCGGGCCGGGACGGCCGCGCGATCCCGATGCACCTGCCGGAGCGGGTCCGCGACCAGCTGCTGCGCATCGGCTACGACTCGCGCCTGCTCAGCCGGTATATCGACGCCAAGACCGGCGCGTGGCGCCGGCCCCGGGTGAGCCTGCTGAGGCCGGCGTCATGAACCAGACCGCGAGTCTCTCGCTCATCGCGGCGCTGGCCGGCGCCGCGATCGTCGGCGGCCTGATCCTGGCCGGTGTGGCGATCTTCGGCCGGCCCGGCCCGCGCGGGCCCGAGTCGCCGCTGTCGAGGCGGATGCGGCACCTGTGGAACGGGGCCGACCCGAGCGCGTCCGGACGACGCCGGCACCACGCGATCATCGTCGTCGCATTCGTCGGCGGTGCGCTGGCCTGGCTGATCACCGGCCTGCCGGTGGCCGGTGTGCTGGTGGGCATCGCGATCCCGGGCGCGCCCTGGCTGTTCACCGTGGGCCGGGCCGAGCGGCGCAGCATCGCGCGCGTCGAGGCGCTCGGGGAGTGGACCCGCCGGCTCAAGGACGTCTCCAACATCGGCCAGGGCCTGCAGCAGGCGATCGTGAGCACCGCGGCCACCGCGCCGGACACGATCAACAACGAGGTGCGCACGCTCGCGGCCCGCCTGCGCGCCGGAGAGAACCCGCGGGACGCGCTGCTCCTCTTCGCGGACGAGATGGGCGACCCGGTCGCGGACCAGGTGGTGGCCGCGCTGATCCTGCACCTCACGGACCGCGGCGAGCGCCTCAGCGACGTGCTGTCCTCGATCGCGACCGGTGCCGCGGCCGACGTCGCCACGCGGCGCGAGGTGGAGGCGAAACGCACGCAGCCGCGGTTCGCGGTCCGCTTCCTGACCGGCGTGACGCTGCTGGTGCTCGTGGTCGGGCTGCTCAACCCCGACTACATGCGGCCGTACGCGTCGACGGTCGGCCAGATCATCATGGGCTCGCTCGGCGCCGCGTTCGTGACGCTCCTCGCCTGGGTGCGCGGGATGAGCATGCCGCCGGTCGTGCCGCGTTTCCTCAACCCGCCGCGGGTCGAGGAGGTGGCCCGGTGAACGCCCCGTTCGGCCTCGTACTCAACACCGACCTGGCGATCGCGGTCAGCGGAGGAGCCGCCGTCGGCGCCGGTGTGTTCCTGTTCGTCCGGGAGTTGCTCCCGGCGACGCCCGCGCTCGCGCCCGCGCTGCGCCGCCTGCACCGGGAGACGCGCGCACCGGCCGCCGAGACGCGCCGCCGCCGGCGCCTGGACTGGCTCGGCGGCCTCGCCCGCTGGCTGCGCCCGCCGCAGCAGGAGCTGGACCTGCTCGGCCGTACGCCGGAGCAGTACGCGCTGTCCATCCTGGTCTCCGCGCTGGTCGGCCTGGTCGCGCCGGTCGTCTCGCTGACCTTCATGGCCGCGGCCGGGATCCGGCTGCCCTTCGTGGTGCCGGTCTTCGCCGGCCTGCTGTGCGCGGCCGGCGCGGCCTGGCTGACCCACCACGACGTGCTGGCCAAGGCCGAACGCGCGCGCCGTGAGTTCAGCCGGGCCGTCTGCACCTACCTGGACCTGGTCGCGCTGCAGATCTCGGCGGCGCACGGCCCGGTCCAGTCCCTCGAACAGGCCGCCGCGATCTGCGACGGCTGGGTGTTCGAGCGCATCCGGGAGGCGCTGCACATCGCACAGCTGCAGATGCGCTCCCCCTGGGAGGAACTGCGTGAGCTCTCCGAGCGCATCGGCGTGCCCGAGCTGGGCGACGTCGGCGCGATCATGCAGTCCTCCGGTACCGAGGGCGCGCAGGTGCACGACACCCTGCGTAGCCGAGCCGACGCTCTACGCGACCAGATCCGGACCGAGGCGCTCGCCCGGGCCGAGGGCGTCACCAGTCGGCTCGACATCCCCGGTGCCCTGCTCGTGTTCATCCTGCTCGGTTTCATCCTCTTTCCGTTCATGGCCAGGGTCTGACCACAACCCCCGAAGGGAGGGCCCGCAATGCCTCTGCTCATCGCGGCATACGTCGCCGTGACCACCCGGCTCGCGCGGCTCAACAGCCCCGAGAACCGGGACCGCGGCGAGAGCCCGGTCTCCACAGTGATCATCATCGCCGGACTCGCGATCCTCGCGATCGGCGTCCTCGCCTGGGCCGGTGACAAGGCCCTGGAGTACATGGACGACCCCACCGGGGGACTGCCTGCGGCACCGGCAGTGCCCTGATCGGTCGCCGATGATCTCGCACACCGCTCCGCGCCGCGTGCGGTCCAGCCGGGACCGCACGCGGGCGGTGTGCGCCCGGAGCCGGCTCCGGGCGCAGCGCGGTGCGTCCCCGATCGAGCTGGCCATCCTGATGCCGGTCATCTTCTTCATGCTGTTCGGCGCCATCCAGATCGCCGCGGTCTACATGGCGCGGGCGACCGCGCTCTCCGCCGCCCAGACCGCGGTGAGCACCCAGCGCCTGTACGACGCGGACGAGGGCTCCGGCCAGGCCGGCGCGCTCGCGTTCATCCAGACCGCCGGGGACTGGCTCACCGAACCCGAGGTCATCGTCGTCGTCGACGAGCCGAACGGAGTGGTCAGCTGCGACGTCGCCGGGAACGCGCTCTCGATCATCCCCGGCTGGACGATCAGGGTCACCCAGTCGGCGAGCGGGCCGATCGAGCGCTTCACCGGGCCGGGAGACGCCCCGTGATCCGCCGCGCCGACCGTGGGTCGGTCTCCGTCGAGGTGGCGATCCTCGCACCCGCCTTCATCGCGCTGATCGTGACCGCGTTCGTGGTCGGCCGGACCGCCACCGCGGCCAACGCGGTCGACCTGGCCGCGCACGACGCCGCCCGGGCCGCCTCGATCGCCCGGAACGTGACCGACGCCGACGCGGCCGCGCGCGCGGCGGCGCAGGACGCCCTCGCCCAGCAGGGCCTGACGTGTGTCAACGCGAACTTCATCGATTACGGTGCACCGAACTCGCTGACCCGTGCGTTCGCCACGCCGGTCGGCCAGCCCGCGTCCGTGGTGGTGACCGTGACGTGCGTGATCTCGTTCGCGGATCTGGGCTTCCCGGGCGTACCCGGGAACCGCATGCGGCAGGCCCGCTACGAGTCGGTGCTCGACACGTACCGGAGCCGGTCATGATCTTCGATGGTCGTGACCGCGGCCGGGTCAGCATCTTCCTGGCGATCACGCTCTTCGCCGTGCTGGTGATCATCGGTCTCTCGTTCGACGCGTCCGGGCGGCTGCGCACGCTGCAGCGCGCCAACAACCTGGCGGCGGAGGCGGCCCGCGCCGGCGGCCAGCAGATCAACGTCGAGGCGGCGATGAGCGGCGGCCAGAAGGTCGTCGACATGAACGCGGCCGCGGTGGCCGCGCGCGCCTACCTGCAACGGGCCGGGGTCGCCGGCACCGCCACCTGGATCACCCGGGGGGCGGGATGCGCCGACACCGCGCGCTGTCTGCGGGTCGACGTGCAGATGACGTACCAGATGGTGATGTTGCCGGTCTTCGGTTTTCCGGAGACGGTCGCCGTCAACGGCAGCGCCACCGCGGAACTCCTGACCGACGAGGACATCTGACCCACGAGAGAAGGCGACGGGGCATGACCAGCACACAGATCTCCGTACCGCGGAGGATCGGGCGGATCGCGACCGGACTGGCCGGGCTCGTGCTGCTCGTCGGCCTGCTGGGCGGCGCGCCGGTCGCGCTCTACGCGGTCGCCGGCAACCCGATCCCGGACCAGCTGCCCACGCTGGACGCCGCGATCAGCACGCTGACCAGCCCGGACGACGGGCAGCTCTTCCTGCGCGCGCTCGCACTCGTGGGCTGGCTCGGCTGGCTCACGTTCGCGCTGTCCGTGCTGATCGAACTCTGCGCGATGATCCTGCGGGTGCCGGCGCCGCACCTGCCCGGCATGCGCACCCAGCAGCGGATGGCGACCGCGCTGCTCGCGTCCGTCACGCTGATCGTCTCCACCGGCGCCGCGGCCTCCGCGTCCGCGCTCGGCCTCGGCGCCACGCACGCGCCGGCCAGCGGGTTCGCGCCCGCGGCGGCGCCGAGCATCGGCATCCCCGGTGACACGCCGCTGCACGTCGGCTACCAGAGCGCGGCACCGACGTACACCGCCGGTTTCGGTGCCGCACCGGCGCGTCCGGCGGCAACGGATCCCGCACCGGCGCGTCCGGCCACGCCGGACCTGGTCGGGGCCGGCTTCAGCGCGCCGAACGCGTGGGATGAGGGGCCCTGGAGCGGTACGCCGGGGACCGACCCGATGCACGCGGCCGCGGGGAACACCGCGGGGGAGGCCGGGGGCCAGGCCTACCGGGCACCGGCCAAGGAGGCGCAGCCGGGCGAGCCGGTCTACCGGGTCGAGCAGGACGACTACCTGGGCACGATCGCGGACCGCTACCTCGGAGACTTCGAGCGCTACCCGGAGCTGGCGCAGCTCAACGGCATCTCGGACCCCGACATGATCCAGGTCGGCGACTTCCTGCACCTGCCGGAGAACGCCAAGGACCGGGGGGTACGCGAGCACGCCACCGGCCTCGTCGACGCGCCACCACCGGCCACCGCCCCGGCCGAGGGCGGCGCGGCCGCACCGGCTCCGGAGAGGCCCGCACCGGCTCCGGAGAGGCCCGCACCGGCTCCGGAGAGGCCCGCACCGGCTCCGGAGAAGCCCGCGCCCGAGGCGGCCGCGCCCGGCACGTCCGCGCCCGGTGCACCGGCGCCCGGATCGAGCACGGCCGCGCCGTCGACGCCGGCTCCCGGCGTCGACGCACCCGGCGGCCACACCACGCCGGTCCCGCCACCGGCGCACCACGGCGAGGACCCGCTCGGCGGCCTCAACGGCGCCAAGGGCCTGGACGGCAACGACCGCGGCCCGCTCCCGCTCGCGGTCTCCGCGGTGCTGGCCGCGGCCGCCGTGGTCGGCGCACAGGTCGGCGCGCTCCTCGGCCTCCGCGACCGCCGCCGCCCCCGCCACTGACAGCGCCGGAGGCTCCGGCCGGCGGAGTGGCGGCTTGCCGCTGGCGGTGCCGGAGGGTGCGATCGGCGGAGTGGCGGCCTTGTCGCTGACGGCATCGGAGGCTTCGGCCGATGAAGTGAGGGCTTGCTGTGACGGCGCCGGTGGGTTCGGCCGATGATGCGGCGGTTCCGCGACTGGTGGCGGCTGCGCGACTGGTGGCGGTTCCGCGACTGGTGGCGGCGGCGCGACTGGCGGCGGCTGCGCGACTGGTGGCGGTTCCGCGACTGGTGGCGGCGGCGCGACTGGCGGCGGCTGCGCGACTGGTGGCGGCGGTCCGGACGGCGAAGCGGCCGCCCCGGATCGGGGCGGCCGCACGGGTGCGAGAAGGGTCAGAGGCCGAGGATGCGGTCCAGGAAGTCGCGCTGGCGGCGGACCAGGACCCGGAGCTGCTCGGTGTCGCCCTGACCGGACGACGTGCCGCCGAGCGCCTCGCGCTGCTCGGTGACGGCTGCGTTCAGCGCGGCGACCACCTCGTCGATCAGCGTGCCCGCATCCGAGGCGGCCTGGGCCGGGTCGTCGACGAAGCGGAGCTGGACCTCGCGCCACCGGTCGCGGAAGTCGCCGGTGGCTCCCTCGCTGAAGAACGCGGCCAGCGCGGGCTGCTCCGGGATGTCGCCGGGGAGCAGTTCGACCGGCTCGTCCACGGTGGCCGGCGTCTCCTCCGCGTCGGCCGGCACCGGGATCGGCTCGATCGGCACCGCGGCCGTGCCTCCCGCGGTCATCGGCTCGCCGTCGGTCCGGCCGTCACCGTCCCGGTCGTTCGCGATCGGTTCGGCGTCGATCCAGCCGTCGCCGTCCCGGTCCTTCGCGATGGTCTCGGTGTCGACCTGGCCGTCACGGTTCCGGTCGGTCGCGGTCGTGTCGGTGTCGGCCTGGCCGTCGCCGTCCCGGTCCTGGCCGGTGGTGGTCCGGTCCCGATCCTTGACCGCCGCGCCCGCCACGGCGGCGCCGGCGACCACACCGGCCGCGACGCCGAGTGCCGCGGTTTCGGCGGCGTGCGTGTGCGACTGCTGCTCCTCGGGCCGGTCCTCGTCGGCGAGACGCTCGGTCCCGTCGGCGGCGCCGAAGCCCTCGCTCGCCGTCACGCCCTCGGCCCGGAGCGGCTTGTCCGTGCCGGTCTCGCCGGTGTCCGCCGCACCGGCCGGGCCGAATCCCTCGACCGGCTCGGCGCCACGCTCGTCCGCCGGTCCGAAGCCCTCCCGGTCAGCGTCAGTGTCAGCGCCGGTCACGCCGTCCGAGTCGGTGCCGTCGTGGGCGCGGCCGAACTCCGACGGGGAATCGGACGGATCGACGGCACGACCCCACTCGTGTGGCGACTGCGCCGCGACGTCATCGGACGCGTCGGCGGCTTCGACGACGTGCGCCGACCGCGTCTCGTCGTCACCCGTCTCGTCACCCGTCTCGTCGGCGGCGCGGCCGAAGTCGTGCGGAGACTGCGCCGCGCCGGCCTCCGGCGCATCGCCGGCGTCGTGCGGAGAGCCGGCGCCGTGGAACTCCGCCGGGGACCCCACGGAGACCGGCGTGCCGAACGCGTCCGTCGGCTCGGCCGGGAACGCCGGCACCGTGTCCGTCGCGTCCGGCTCGGTGATCTCGCGCCGCGCGGCCTGCTCGGACGCGGCCACCGCGCCACCCACCGTGGCCGCGCCGAACGCGGTCTCCTGCGGCACCGGCTCGACGAACACCGGCTCCTCGTCGTCCCGCCGGGCCTCGGCGGCCTCCGGCGCCGTGCCGGCGTCCGGGACCACCTCCGCGTCGACCGGCTCGCCGGTCCGAACCGAGCTGTCCGTCTCGTCGTCCGGGCGACCGTTCCTGTCGGTGTCGTCCGGGCGACCGTTGTTGTCGGTGTCGTCCGGGACGGTGTCGGCCGGGTTCGTGTCGACCGAGCCGACGGAGATGTGCGGCCGGTCCGCGGCCACGTCGCCGCCGGCCGGTGCGGCCCGGTCCGCGTCGTCGTGTCCGTCCAGGTCACTGTCGGTGGGGTCCCGGTCGGTGTCGTCGAATCCGCCGGAGAGGTGCGGCCGGTCGGCGGCGTCCGGCGCGCGGTGGGTGTCGCCGTCGCTCACGTGGTTCTCTTCGGAGCTGCGCGGCACCGGCACCGGCTCGGAGTGGATGGTGCCGGTGCCGGTGGCGTTGTCGCCGGGCGCGCCTTCGTCGGTGTTGTCGTCAGGCTTGGAGTGTGACTCGCTCTGGAAGAAACGCATCGGAAGATCTCCTCACCGGTGGCTGGTGTGGGTGTTCTCAGAGGAGCTGGCGGGAGAGGTCGGCGGCACCGGATCGGCTTCGAGCAGCTCGCCGAAGAGTGCGCGGTAGTGAACGACGGCCTTGCGGAGCTGCTCGGTGCTTGCCTCACCACGGGCGCTGGCGACGCTGATCTCGTGCGCGTCCCGATAGTGGCCGAGCGTGTTCGCGTGCTCGACCGAGAGGTGGCGGAGCTGCTCTTCGTAGTTCTCCGTAGGATATCCGCGTTCGGCAATCAACTGGGTCACAAGTTCATCAGCTTCGGCCACCGCCGCGACGGGCGAGTCGATGAACATGGCCTGGACCCGTTCCCACTCCGCGGTGTACCGGGTGCGGGACTCCGCGCGCAGCGGGGTCAGCGTGAGCTCGGCGTGCTGGCGCTCGCGTTCGAGCAGCTCCCTCTCGGCGGCCTCGCGGCTGCCGGACTCTTCCACGATGCGGTCGTACTCTGGCCCGAAGCGTTCCTGGAGCCGCCGGCGGGAGCGGTTGCGGCCGAGGAAGACGGCGACGGCCGCGACGGCGAGCACGATGACGGCGACGACGATGAGGACGGCGATCTGCGTACCGGACATGGTTTCCTCCTTCCCCGGGCTAATGCCCGGCGGAACGTGATCCCCAATCCACCTTCCGCGGGTTTGTTGGGCGGGCCGCCGGGGAGCTGACCGAAAGGTTGATCAATGCCTGATCACTCCTGGTCAGCGCGCGGTGTCGCATTCCCTGTCCGTCTACTTGCACCACCGGCGAGGTAGTGCGCGCGCCGTCGATTACGTATCCTGCCCACCGGGGAAGGTGCTGCGTCGGCCCTGCCGAACCCCTCAGCGGACGAGGTCTGATGAACATCCGGAACTGGTCAATCCGATCGAAGATCATCGCGCTGGTGTCGGTGCCGATCGCGGCGTTGCTGGCCCTCTGGGTCTTCGCCACCGTGCTGACCGTCGATCCGGCGATGCGCCTGCTGGCGTCGCAGGACGTGCTCGACCGGGTCGGCCGGCCCGGCGAGGAGCTGGTGGCGGAGCTGCAGCAGGAGCGCCGGCTGTCGCTGGTCTATCTGGCCGGGAGCGCGCGCACGCCCACCGCGCGGCAGGACAATGTGGCGCTGACCGAGCAGCGCGAGCGCACGGACGCCGCGATGGCGGCGTTCCGGGAGCGCTCGGCGGGGCACGCGGATGCCGGTGAGGAGCTGGGCCGCCGGCTGGAGACCGCCTACACGTCGCTGGACGCGATCGCGCGGCAGCGGGCGTTCATCGACTCGCGCGAGGTGGACAAGCCGGGCGCGCTACGGTTCTACAGCGCGGTGATCGGCGACATGTTCAAGGTGTTCGACCTGGTCAGTCAGTACGACGACCCGGTGCTCAGCCGCCGGGCGAACGCGATGGCGCAGCTCGGCCAGGCCCGCGAGGTGCTCGGCCAGGTGGACGCGCTGGTCGCGGGCGCGTCCACGGCCGGGCAGTTCCAGATCAGCGAGCACGGTCAATTGGTGCAGATAATCGGTACGTATCGGTACCTGTACGACACCGCCGTGGCCGACCTCGACGCGGAGACGCGGCAGCGCTACAACCTGTTGATCCAATCGCCGGTCTTCGAGCGCATGAACAGCATGGAGAACACGCTCATCACGTCCGGTGCGGACGGCAAGGCGGTGCCGATCGGGCTGACCCAGTGGACCCGCACCTACGACCAGGTCGCGCTGCAACTGCGCGGCTTCGAGCAGTTCACCGCGGACCGCGCGGCCGAGGACGCGGTCCCGCTCGCCGTCCGTACCCTCGGATTGCTCGGTGTGGCGGGTCTGCTCGGCCTGGCCGCGATCGTGCTGTCCCTGGTCATCTCCGTCAAGGTCGGCCGGTCGTTGATCAAGCGCCTCACCGAGCTGCGCGCGGCCGCCACCGATCTCGCCGGTCACCGGCTGCCCGAGGTGGTGGGCCGGCTGCGGCGCGGCGACGAGGTCGACGTGGCCGCGGAGACGCGCAGCCTGGAGTTCGGCACCGACGAGATCGGCCAGCTCGGCAACGCGTTCACCGAGGTGCAGCGCACCGCCGTGCAGGCCGCGGTGGACGAGGCGGCGCTGCGGCGCGGCCTCAACGACGTCTTCCTCAACATCGCGCGGCGCAGCCAGACGCTGCTGCACCGCCAGCTCGCGCTGCTGGACCGGATGGAGCGCCGGGTCACCGACCCGGACGAGCTGGCCGACCTGTTCCGCGTCGACCACATGGCGACCCGGATGCGGCGCCACGCGGAGGACCTGGTGATCCTCGCGGGCGCGGTCCCCGGCCGCGGCTGGCGCAACCCGGTGCCGATGATCGACGTGGTCCGCGGCGCGGTCTCCGAGGTCGAGGACTACGCGCGCGTCGACATCGGCGTGGCGGACGACATCGCGGTGGTCGGCCGCGCGGTCGGCGACGTGATCCACCTGCTCGCCGAGCTGATCGAGAACGGCACCTCGTTCTCGCCGCCGCACACCCGGGTCAGGGTCGGCGGCCAGACGGTGCCGAACGGTTACGCGATCGAGGTGGAGGACCGCGGCCTCGGTATGACGCCGGAGGAGCTGGCCGACGCGAACCGCCGTCTCGCCGAACCGCCGGAGTTCGACCCGGCGAACAGCGCCCGCCTCGGCCTCTTCGTGGTCGCCCAGCTCGCCGCGCGCCACCAGATCCAGGTCAGCCTGCGCGTCTCGTCGTACGGTGGCGTCTCCGCGGTGGTGCTCGTCCCGAGCGAGCTGGTCACCGTGGTCGAGCCGTCGCTGCCCCGGTTCGCCGTGGCGCAGCCGGCCGCCCCGTCGCAGAACGGCCGCACCGCGGTCGACGCCCGCCCGGCGGTGAAGCCCCGCGAGATCGAGCCCGCGCGCAGCGCCCGGCCCACGGGTGAGAGCATCGGCACGGTCGTGGTCGATGGCATGGAACTGCCCGGCCGCCGGTCGACGAAACGCCGGAAGGCAGCCCCGATCGCGGCGGTCACATCGGACACGGAGAATGAGACGACACAGGACGGCGAGGACGCGCCGACGCTCGCCATGCCGCAGCCGGGGCGGGAGACGACGGACGCGAACCCGGGGGACGACCCGGAGGAGACCACCACGATGGACGGACTGCCCAAGCGCGTTCGCCAGGCACATCTGGCACCGCAGCTCCGCCCGGGGCGCGCCGCGGCGCAGCCCGTGCCCGCGGAGGCCGCACCGCGGAGCCCCGATCAGGTTCGCAGTCTGATGTCCGCGCTACAGGCGGGCACCAACCGCGGCCGGCGCGCGGCCGAGGCGATGACCGCCGGGCAGCCGGTCCCGGAGCAGCGGGGCGAGGCCGTGCGCGCCACCGCGACGCCGCCGCCCGGCGCGGTGCTGACGCCGGCACCGGACGCCGAGATCCCCGCGGTCGGGACGCCGACGACCGTGCAGTCCAGCGCGGCCGCGGAGAACGACGCGGCAGAGCACAACATGCACCAGGTGACAGACAGGGACGCATAAGTGGCACAGCAGATGACCTCCTCCGTCAACCTCAACTGGCTCCTCGACGACCTGATCAACCGGGTCCCGACGGCGCACCAGGCGGTGGTGCTCTCCTCCGACGGCCTGCTGATGGGCGCGTCGCGGAGTCTGAGCCGGGAGGACGCGGAGCACATGTCCGCGATGGCGGCCGGCTTCCAGAGCCTCGCCAAGGGCGCCAGCCGTCACTTCGCCGCCGGTCCGGTGCGGCAGACCGTGGTCGAGATGGAGTCCGCGTACCTGTTCGTGACCGCGGCCGGCGCGGGTGCCTGCCTCGCCGTCCTGGCCGCGTCGGACTCCGACATCGGCCTGATCGCGTACGAGATGGCCATGCTCGTCACCCGGGTGGGGCAGACCATGACCGCCACCCAGCGAACCCCGGGGGTGCACACCGATGCGGGATAGACCACCGGACATGCCCCGGCGGCCGGACGAGCCGGACACGCACTGGATGGACGACGACGCTGGCCCGGTCGTCCGCGCCTACGCGGTCACCGGGGGCCGGGTGCGCCCGGTCGCCGGCGGGTTCGACCTGGTCGCGTTCGTCGTCTCCCGGGTGGGGGAGAACGCGTTGCCGGCCCACCTGAGCCCGGAGCAGCGCGCCATCATCTCCGCCGCCCGTGAGCCGCTCTCGGTGGCCGAGGTGGCCGCGAAGCTCAACCTGGCGCTCGGCGTGATCCGGGTCCTCCTCGGTGACCTGCTGGCCGCCGACCTGATCTCGATGTACGAGCCGCCCGCGGCTCGCCGGCATGACGAAGACATCCTCAAGGCGGTTGTTAATGGGCTCCGTGCGCTATGACGAGCAGTCGGTCACCGTACCGACGGCTCTCAAGATTTTGATCGCGGGTGGCTTCGGCGCCGGTAAGACCACGCTGGTCGGTTCCGTCAGCGAGGTCCGGCCGCTGCAGACCGAGGAGGTGCTGACCGGCCTCGGCCTGGACGTGGACGACACGTTCGGCGTGGAGCAGAAGGGCACCACCACGGTCGCGATGGACTTCGGGCGCATCACGATCAGCGAGGACCTGCAGATCTACCTGTTCGGCACGCCCGGCCAGGACCGGTTCTGGTTCCTGTGGGACGAGCTGGCGTTCGGCGCGCTCGGCGCGGTCGTGCTGGCCGACACCCGGCGGCTCGCGGACTGCTTCCCGTCCGTCGACTACTTCGAGCAGCGCGGCACGCCGTTCGTGGTCGCGGTCAACATGTTCGAGGGCCACAAGGAGATCACCGAGGCCGCGCTGCGGACCGCGCTCGACCTCGACCCCGAGGTGCCGATCGTGCTCTGCGACGCCCGGGACCGCCGCTCCGGCAAGAGCGTGCTGATCGCGCTGGTCGAATACGTCGCGGAGCGCCGCGGCCTCAGCCTGGCCGGAGCGCCCTCGTAGGCAGGCCGAGGTCCTCCACGAGCTGTTCGCCGCCGGCTGAGCAAGGGGTCGCGTGCTCAGCGCTCCACGATGACGACGTCGAGCCGGCGCGGGCCGTGCACGCCCTCCACCCGGTTGAGTTCGATGTCGCTGGTCGCGGACGGGCCGGAGATGAGCGTCAGCGGCCGTGTCGGGTCGGGGAGCCGGCCTAGCGCGGCCGGCACGCCGCCGAGGATCTGATCGGTCCACACCACGCAGACGTGGTGGTCCGGCACCAGGCTGAGCACGCGCCGGCCCTGATCCGGGCCGGCGTCCAGGATCAGCGTTCCGGTGGCCGCGATCGCGACCGCGGCGCCGGTGACCACGGTGACGCCGGGCGCGTCCAGCGTGGCGACCGAGATCGGCTCGGCGACGGAGTCGCGCAGGACCGGGACGGAGTCGCGCAGGACCGGGCCGGTGAGCCACGAGGCCGGCAGGCCGGGCGGCACCACCACGGTGGACGACGTGGCCAGCAGGCCGCCGAGCACATCGGCCAGCGACGCGGCAGCCGCCCGGTGCACGCCGGCCTTGTAGTCGACCAGCCGGTCCACCAGCACCTCGACCACGTCGATGCCGGGCACGTCCCGCCGGTAGTCGCGGGGCACCGGCGCCGCCGAGCCGGGGCGGGCGGCCCGGACGCGGGCCAGGATCTCCGTACGCGCGTCGCTCATCGCTTGGTCCACCATTCCCGGAAGGTCTGCTTCGGCGGCAGCGGCACGTCGCGGCTGTCCGTCCACGCCGAGGCCGGCCACGGCAGCCGGCGCAGTCGCCCGAACCCGCGCAGTGGCGCGCTGCCCCGGCGGGCGGCCCGGAGCGCGGCGGCGTACCGGCGGCGGTCCCGCATGATCCAGGAGAGCGCGCGGAACGCGGCCCGCTCCGCCGCCGGCTTGGGGCCCTTCTGCCGCAGGTGGACCAGCACCTCGGGGATGTCGATCCGCACCGGGCAGGCGTCGAAGCAGGCACCGCAGAGCGACGACGCGTACGGCAGTGTCTTGTTCGCCCCGCCGCCGGTCATCTGCGGCGACAGGATCGCGCCGATCGGCCCGGGGTAGACCGACCCGTACGCGTGCCCGCCCACCCGTTCGTAGACCGGGCACACGTTCAGGCACGCGGAGCAGCGGATGCACCGCAGCGCCTGCCGCCCCACCTCGTCCTCCAGAACGGCGGTCCGCCCGTTGTCGATCAGCACGATGTGCGTGGTCCGGGGCCCGTCGCCGGGCGTCACCCCGGTCCACATCGACGTGTACGGGTTCATCCGCTCCCCGGTCGACGAGCGCGGCAGCAGCTGCAGGAACACCTCCAGCTCGGAGAAGGACGGCAGGATCTTCTCGATGCCGACCACCGAGATCAGCGTCTCCGGCAGGGTCAGGCACATCCGCCCGTTGCCCTCGGACTCGACCACGACCAGCGTGCCGGTCTCCGCGATCGCGAAGTTCGCGCCCGAGACACCGACCGTGGCGCTGAGGAACTTCGCCCGCAGGTGCTTCCGGGCCGCCTCGGCGAGCGCGGGCGGATCATCGGTCAGCCCCGCGAGGACGCCCGGCATCTTCGAGAGGAAGATGTCCCGGATCTGGCTGCGGTTGTAGTGGATGGCCGGGACCAGGATGTGCGACGGCGTGTCCCCGGCGAGCTGCACGATCAGCTCCGCGAGGTCGGTCTCGGTCGCCTCGATCCCGACCGCTTCCAGCGCCTCGTTGAGCCCGATCTCCTGGGTGGCCATCGACTTGACCTTGACGACCTCGCGCGCCGCGGTCTGGAGCACCAGCCGGGTGACGATCTCGCACGCCTCCGCCGCGTCACGTGCCCAGTGCACCACCGCGCCGGCCCGGGTCGCCGCCGCCTCGAACTGTTCCAGCAGCTCGGGCAGGCGGGCGAGGACGTCGTCCTTGATCGCGGCACCGGCCCGGCGCAACTCCTCCCAGTCGTCGACCTCGCCGACCACGCGCAGCCGCTTGTCCCGGATCGTGTGCGTGGCGCGCCGCAGGTTGGCCCGCAGCTGCGCGTCGGAGAGCTCCAGCCGGGCCGCGTCCGGAAACGGCTTCAGCGCGACGATGTTCCCGGTCCCGTTCACGATGTGCTCCCGGTGCTGGCGAGGATCTCGGCGTAGTGGATCGGCTTCGCGGTCGACGTCGCGCGCCGGGACAGCCCGCCGCCGATGTGCGTCAGGCAGGAGTTGTCCGCGGCCACGACGTATTCCGCACCGGTGTCGTCCACCGCGCCGCACTTGTCGGCCAGCATCGCGGACGAGACACCGGAGTTCTTCAGCGCGAACGTGCCACCGAACCCGCAGCACTCCTCGGCGCCGCTCAGTTCTCGAAGTTCCAGCCCTCGGACCGCGCGCAGCAGCGCCAGCGGCTTGTCGCCGAGGCGCAGCATCCGCAGCCCGTGACAGGTCGGGTGATAGGTCACGGTGTGCGGGAAGACCGCGCCCAGGTCGGTCACGCCCAGCACGTCGACCAGCAGCTCCGCGAGTTCATAGGTGCGCGGCGCCACCTTCGCCACGCCGCTTTCAAGATCAGAATCACCCAGAGCCAGCCGGGGGTACGAATCCCGCACCATCGCCACGCAGGAGCCGGACGGTGCCACCACCGCGTCGTAGTCGCGGAACGTGTCGACGAAGCCGCGCACCATCGGCATCGCCTCCGCGCGGTAGCCGGAGTTCGCGTGCATCTGCCCGCAGCAGGTCTGTGCCGCCGGGAAGTCGACGGTGTGCCCGAGCCGTTCCAGGATGGACACCACCGCCTTGCCGGTGTCCGGGTACATCAGGTCGTTCACGCAGGTGATGAAGAGCGCTATCCGCACGGCGTCAGCTCCCGAAGTAGGGCAGGTGCCGCTCGCGGGCGGCGGTGATGTGGTCACGCATGGCCGCCCCGGCCGCGGGGCCGTCACCGGCCGCGATCGCGTCGACGATCCGGTGGTGCTCGGCCGCGCTGGTCCCGTAGTGGCTCTGCGGGAAGTTGAGCCGGAACAGGTGCAGGTGCGAGCGCAGCCGGACGATCGCGTCGCGCAGCATCCCGTTGCCGGACAGCTCCGCGACCCGGTGGTGGAACCGGGCGTCCTGCGCGGTGAACTCCGCGATCCCGGCGAAGCCCGGCGAGCCGGGTTCCCCGGGCAGGTCGGCCTCGGCGCGCAGATCGTCCGCGTACACCGCCTTCGCCGCCGCGGCCGGCTCCAGCAGCAGCCGCATCTCGACCAGGTCCTCGAACTCCGCGCGACTGAGAAGTGGTGACGCGGTGTAGCCGACCAGCGCCCGCTTGCGGACCAGGCCGTCGGACTCGAGGCGGGCCAGCGCCTCCCGTACCGGCGTGGGGGAGACCTGAAGACGGCGCGCCAGCGCGTCGATGTTGATCTTCTCGCCCGGCGCCACCGCGTGATCCATGATCAGCGTCTGCACCGACGTGTACACGTCATCGGTGAGCGTGAGTCTCCTGACCGGCTGCATCGGCACCTAATCTGTGTGAGCGGGAACACGGAAGGCAGATCCTATAGGATCTACGGCGCAAAGGAGAAGGCCATGGACCCGGCGGCACGCATCCGGCTCGGGGGCAGCGATGTCCTGGTCACCCGCCTCGGCCTCGGTCTCGCGCCGATCGGCGGCCTCTACGCCCCGGTCGGCGACGCGACCGCCACGGCCGTCATCGACCGCGCCTGGCAGCGTGGCATCCGCCTGTTCGACACGGCCCCGCTCTACGGACACGGCCTCTCCGAGCGGCGCACCGGCGCCGCGTTGCGCGACAAACCCCGTCACCAGATGGTGCTCTCCACCAAGGCCGGCCGGCTCGTCGTCCCCGGCGACGCGGGTGATCCGACGTGGACCGAGTCGTCGTCGCGCGCCACGTTCGACGTCTCCGCCGCCGGAATCCGCCGCTCGGTCTCCGAGAGCCTGGAACGGCTCGGCCTGGACCGGGTGGACCTGCTGCACCTGCACGACCCGGACGACCACTACCTGCCTGCGCTGCACGAGGCGCTGCCGGCAATGGCCGAGCTGCGCAAATCCGGCGCGGTCGGCGCGATCAGCATCGGGATGAACCAGGCGCCGATGCTCGCCGCGTTCATCCGCGCGACGGGCGCGCCCGGCCCGGACGCGGTCATGGTGGCCGGCCGCTACACGCTGCTGGACCAGTCCGCGCTCGACGACCTGCTGCCGCTCGCCGCGCGCCGCGGGATCTCCGTGCTGGCCGCCGCGCCGTTTAACTCCGGCCTGCTCGCCGACCCGCGGCCCGGCGCCCGCTTCGACTACGCGCCCGCCGCACACGCCCGGCTCGGTCAGGCCATCAAGATCAAGGACATCTGCCGGGGGTACGGGGTCCCGCTGCGCGCCGCCGCGCTCCAGTTCGCGTTCGGCCACCCGGCCGTGGCGGCCGTGGTCTGCGGTGCCCGCACGCCGGCCGAGGTCGACGACAACGTGGCGATGACCGCGCTGCCGATCCCGCCGGAGCTGTGGACCGCGCTCAAGGCAGAGAACCTGCTTCCCGCGCACGTCCCCACTCCGTGATCAGCTCGCTCCCGCACCATGAGGCTTGTTCAGCGGGGCGAGCCGACGCCGCGTCGCCGCAGGCCAGCGCCGTTGGCGCGTAACGTGCTGAATAAGCCTCCATGATCCAGGTGCCCCACGTCGTTCCAGCGACCCGGGGGACGCCTGGATCATGAGGTCGGCGGGCATCGCGGAAGCCCTGCCGAGCGCACCAGCGGCAACTCTGGTTTCATCGGGATCATGAGCGACGGCGAACTCGTATTCATCGGCTGCTACACCTCCGAGGCGGGCGGCCGGGGTGACGGCATCTCCGTGGCCCGCCGCGACCCGCGCACCGGCGAGCTCTCCGCGCCGCGCCTGGCCGCCGCCACGCCGTCCCCCTCGTTCCTGGCCCGGCACCCGCGCCTGCCCGTGCTCTACGCGGCCGGCGAGCTGACCGAGGGCCGGATCACCGCGTGGGCGATCGCGGAGAACGGCGACCTGACGCTGCTCGGCGAGCAGCCCACCGGCGGCGAGGCACCGTGCCACCTGGCCGTCACCGCGGACGGCGGGCACCTGGTCACCGCGAACTACGGCAGCGGCAGCGTCTCCGTGCACCCGCTCGACCTGCTCGGCGTGCCGGGCGAGCGCACCGACCTGCGGCAGCACTCCGGCACCGGCCCGGTCGAGGACCGGCAGGAGGGGCCGCACGCGCACATGGCCACGCCGGACCCGGACGGCGACCGGGTCTGGGTGATCGACCTCGGCGTGGACGGGCTCTTCCCGTACCGGCTGGACCCGTCGACCGGGCAGCTCGAGCCGCCGCCCGCGCCGTTCCACGTGCGCCCCGGCACCGGCCCCCGGCACCTGGCCCGCGCGGACGGCCGCCTCTACGTGGTCGGCGAGCTGGACGGCTCGATCACCGGCTACGACGCGGCCGCGGACGGCACGCTGAGTGAGCTCGGCCGGGCGCGCACGAGCGGCGCGGACGGCACGGTGCAGCCCTCCGAGATCGGCCTCGGCGCGGACGGACGTTTCGGGTACGTTGCCAACCGCGGAGCCGACACGATTGCCGTTTTCGCACTGGATGAGACTTCCGGCATTCCCGCACTGATCGGTGAGGTGCCGTCCGGCGGTGTCTGGCCGCGCCATTTCTCGATCATGCCGAGCATCGAGCCCGGTGGATCGGAGTTCCTCTACGTGGCGCACGAGAGATCGGACACCGTCATCACGTTCCGCCTCGACCCGGAGACCGGAATCCCCGCTCTCGGCGGTGCTGTGCTGGAGCTCGGCAGCCCGACATGCGTTCTTCGCGCTTGATCATGGTTTTTCGGGAATGTCGTGTCCGATTCGGAGAACGATCACCGTGATGGGGTCTGGACGGCAACCTTAAAGCTTTCCTAAACTACTGTGCCGGTCTTACCGAATTTGCCGACACGCGGAAACCAACCAATTACGAAGAGTGATTTTGCTGGCATAGATCGGTTTCGTCTCCGTAACTTTCGACCGAACGTCTGTGGCGTTCGGCCGCGATCGTGCGGAGTATTGGCGTGTGCCAGGCCGCCATCGCATGAACAGCAGCTTTCGGGGAGCCGGTGCCATCGCCGCGGCGATGGCCCTGGTTGCCGTCGTCTCCGGCTCCTACCTTGGTTACCGACAGTTATCGCAGCCCAGTTGCGCCGGGTCGGTGCCACTGGTCGTCGCGGCGTCGCCGGAGATCGTCGAGCCGATCAGGGCCGCCGCCGACGCGAAGGTCGCGGCCGGTGCCGGCGTCGACGGCCGCTGCCTCGAGGTCACGGTGCAGGCCGCCGAGCCGGTCGAGATCGCGGCCGCCATCGCCACCAAGCACGCCACCACGCTGACCGGCGTCGGCCAGGGCAGCGGCGCGACCGTGCTCCCCGACGTCTGGGTGCCGGACTCCTCCACCTGGCTGCAGCGCCTCGAGCAGGCCGCACCGGGCTTCCAGCCGCTCAACGGCGCGTCCGTCGCGACCAGCCCGGTCGTCGTGGCCATGCCGGAGCCGCTGGCCAAGACCATGGTCGGCTGGCCGGAGAAGAAGCTGCAGTGGTCCGAGCTGCTCGGCCAGATGACCAGCAGCGACTCCCCGCTGAAGACCGGCATCGTCGACCCGGCCCGGGACGCCTCCGGCCTGGCCGGTCTGCTCGCGCTCGGGCAGGCCTCGGCCGGCAACGGCAACGACGCGGCCCGCGTGGGTGTGCTGCGCACGCTCGCGCTGAACCGGTCCAACCTGCGCGCCGACCTGATGGCGAAGTTCCCGAAGTCCGAGGACCCGGCCGCGCTGGCCAACGGGGTCGGGCTGGCCGCGCTCTCCGAGGAGGACGTGATCGCGTACAACGCGACCCAGCCCCCGGTCTCGCTGGCCGCGCTCTACGTCGAGCCGGCCGCGGTCGCGCTGGACTACCCGTTCGCCGTGATGCCCGAGGCGGACGCGGCCAAGAACAACGCGGCCGACCTGCTCTTCGGCGAGCTGGCGTCGAGCCCGGCCTACCGTGACTCGCTGGCCAAGGCCGGCCTGCGCTCCTCCGACGGCACCGCGGGCGGCGGGTTCGCGGCACCGACCGGCGCGCCCAGCCCGGAGGCGATCGCCGCGTCCGCGCCCGCCAGTGGCGGCGGCGCGGCGAACGGGCTGGACGCGGCCGCGATCGGCCGCGCGCTGGCCAGCTGGACCGCGATCACGTCGCCCGGCCGCATGCTGGTGGTCTTCGACGTCTCCGGCTCGATGCTCGGCACGGTGCCCACGGCCGCCGGCAAGACGCGTAACCAGGTGATGGTCGAGGCGGCCGGCCGCGGCCTGGGCCTGCTCGACAACGAGTGGTGGCTCGGCGTCTGGGTGTTCTCCACCGAGCTGCAGGGCTCCCGGGACTACCGCGAGCTGGTCCCGATCGGCCAGCTCAGCAAGCAGAAGGACGCACTGCAGGCCTCGCTCGGCGAGGTCCAGCCGGTCGAGGGCGGCGCCACCGGCCTCTA
Organism: Catenuloplanes nepalensis; assembly: GCF_030811575.1. Classification (GTDB taxonomy): domain Bacteria; phylum Actinomycetota; class Actinomycetes; order Mycobacteriales; family Micromonosporaceae; genus Catenuloplanes; species Catenuloplanes nepalensis. The sequence continues at coordinate 9,489,359 of NZ_JAUSRA010000001.1, forward strand.
CGACACCGTGCTCGCGTCATACCTCGCGGTCCAGGAGGGCTACCAGGCCGACAAGGTCAACTCGGTGGTGCTCTTCACCGACGGCCAGAACGAGGACGCGAACAGCATCAGCCGCGAGGAGCTGGTCGCACAGCTCAAGGAGAAGTCCGACGCCAAGCGGCCGGTCCGGGTGATCCTGGTGGGCATCGGCAACGAGGTGAACAAGGAGGAGCTGGAGACGATCGCGGAGGCCGGCGGCGGTGGCGCGTTCGTCGCGCAGGACCCCGCGAAGATCGACGAGATCTTCCTCCAGGCGATCGCCTCCCGCGCCGCGACGGTCGGCTGATCCGGAGCCACCGTCGCCCTCGGGCAAACCGTCCGGCCAGCGGAAATTCCACCGTACGGCGGAACTGGCGGTAATCGGTCGCGGATATTCTGCGACCGGCCCTGCTGAACGATCATGGGCTTTCCCGCCTTTCCGCGGGCACAACTGGGAGGGCCGATGACGTCAGCGACGCTAGCGCCGTCGTCCGGGACACACCCGGACGACACCCAGCCGGACGCCTCCGTAGCCACGCTCCGCCTCCGGCAGCACCGCTACGTCCGCAGCCTCGTGATCATCGACGCGATCGTGGTCGCGGTCGCGGTGCTGGCCGGCTACGTCGGGCGCTTCTACGACACCCCGGCGATCGGCGTCGAGGTCCCCTACTACGTCATCCTGCCGGTCCTCGCGGTCGTCTGGCTGCTCTCCCTCAAGGGCCTGCGCTGCTACGACGACCGGGTGCTCGGCTACGGCGCCGACGAGTACCGCCGGATCTTCACCGCCAGCCTCCGGGTCGCCGGCGGCGTCGCGATCGCCGGATACATCGTCGACATCGGCGTCGCCCGCGGCTTCCTGGCCATCTCGTTCGCGCTCGGCACGGTCCTGCTCATCGTCGCGCGCTGGGTGGCCCGGAAACGCCTGCACCGGCAGCGCACGAAGGGTCAGGGCTGGGCCCGCCGGGTGCTCGTCGTCGGCGACGCGCCACACGTGCTGGAACTGGTCCACACGCTGCGCCGCGAGCCGTACGCCGGGTATCACGTGGTCGGCGCCTGCATCCCGGACGCGCTCCTCGCACCGGTCCCGCAGCGCCTCGGCGACGTACCCGTGGTCGGCTCGTTCCGCAACATCCTCGACGCGGTCGCGGCCACCGGCGTGGACACGGTCGCGGTCACCGCCTCCGGCGAACTGACCGCCGGCCGGCTCCGGCGCCTCGGCTGGCAACTGGAGGGCACCGACGTCGACCTGGTCCTGGCGCCGGCGCTGACGGACGTGGCCGGCCCGCGCATCCACACCCGGCCGGTCGCCGGACTGCCGCTGATCCACGTCGAGTCGCCCGAGTTCCGCGGCGGGCGCAAGCTCATCAAGGAACTCATCGACCGCAGCCTGGCACTGCTGGTCACGCTGGCCGCGCTGCCGGTGATGATCGCGATCGCGCTGGCCATCAAGATCGACAGCCGGGGTCCGGTCATCTTCCGGCAGACGCGCGTGGGGCTGGACTCCAAGGAGTTCGGCGTCTTCAAGTTCCGCACCATGGTGACCAACGCGGACGCGCTCCTGGCCGAACTCACGGCGAAGAACGAGACCGACGGGCTGATGTTCAAGATGCGCAACGACCCGCGCGTCACCCGGGTCGGCCGGTTCCTGCGCAAGTGGTCACTCGACGAACTCCCGCAGCTGTTCAACGTTCTGCTCGGTCACATGAGCCTGGTCGGGCCGCGCCCGCCACTGCCGTCCGAGGTGGCCCGCTACGATGGAGACCTGGCCCGCCGCTTGCTGGTCAAGCCGGGCATGACCGGGTTGTGGCAGGTCAGCGGGCGATCCGATCTGTCCTGGGAGGACGGCGTCCGCCTCGACCTCTTCTACGTCGAGAACTGGTCACTCGCCGCCGACCTCACCATCCTGTGGAAGACCGTCGGCGCGGTCGTCCGCTCCCGCGGAGCCTACTGATTCGCGCATTCCGATTGCGATCCGCCGTGGTGCGAATAGCCCACAAGAATCAAAGGCCGGATCCAAGGCAAATTCATTTCCCGCTTCCGGTCCCCGGCCGCACCGCCGACTCCCGGTGCTGCCGCCAAAACTTACGCGGCTTCCGCGCCCGGCAAGCCTCGGCCGCGGAAGCTGCTCAGTTGTCGGTGCTGCTGGGAGATGGTGATCGGGCGTCGCACGCCCGATATTTCGCGTTATTGGGGACGGGGCAGCCAGGCGGCGACGGTATGTGTGCTTCGCACACCGCGTTCGGGGTGCCGTTTTGGCTGGGGAGGCTGTCGTGGGCGGGGAAATCGGCGGGAAAGTCCGCCACGGAGCGACTAGTGATACACAGAGCACCGTAAGAGGGCCTCTTACGGTGCTCTGTGTATCACTAGTCGCGCCCCGGCACGATAGTCGCCGGAATTAACCTGATATTTCGGGGCAAGGCGGCCTGACTCACTGATCGTGTTCGCTGTCTGGGACTGATCTTCCATGATGCGGAAGGTCAAAGCGTTCACCCGCACCCAGATCGCTAGCTGTTGCGACGCCGCGTCGTTTCGGGACCTATACCGGAAATGTCGCCTCAGTGAGGGTTGTTCAGTGCACCGGTCGCCGGCCGCGCCGGCCTGCGGCGACGCGACGTCAGCTCGTCGCGCTGGATAGGCCTCCGTGCATCGCCCGACGCAACCCGCCCGGATAGCGGCCTTACGCATGGCGCGGCGTGTTCAACCGGAGGACCCGGGAGAAGGGGTCAGGCGGTGCGCGCGGCGGAGGGGGCGTCCTCGGCCGGCTGCGTGGCGGTGCCGAAGGCCTGAAGGCCGGCGAGGAGCGCGGTGCGGGAGGTGGGGGACATCCGGGCGAGGACGCCGGACAGCTGGTCGCGGCGCTCGGTGCGGACCTCGTCGAGGAGCGCGTGGCCGGCGGAGGTGAGGATGAGCGAGATCTCGCGGCGGTCGGCGCGGCCGGGCTCGCGTTCCAGCATGCCGGCGGCGACGAGGCGGTCGCAGAGGCGGCTGGCGGAGGAGAGGATCATGCCGAGGTGCCCGGCGAGCCCGCCCAGGTTGATGCCCTCGTCCTGCTCCACGACGAGAAGGGCCCGCAGCTGCGAGCCTGAGAGGCGGTTGGTGGCCTTTTCCCGGGCGGTGTCCCAGACGCCCAGGAGCGCCTCGGCCGCCTCGTCGATCGCGGCGGCGTCGGCGGAGACGGTGGTGGTGGCGGTCGCGGGGGCGAGGATGGGATCCGGCCGGTTTGGCCCGTGCTGTACGGCCATCGTCCGCCGAGAGTACCCCCGCCATGTGTGTCGTGTCTCTATGGCGTACTGGGTGAGGTCTCGGTGAGCCAGGCGGCGGGTTCCTCGTGCACCGCGCGGATGATCGCGCCGGCGGCACCGATGACGGCCGCGTCGCTGCCGAGGCCGGCGGCGCGGACGCGGACCGGTGACCAGCTCGCGGTCAGCACGCGGGACGCGATCTGGGCCTCGATGCCGGGGGAGAGCCAGGGGGCGAGCGGCGCGTAGATGCCGCCGAGTACGACCGTGTCCACGTCCAGCAGGTTGATCACGCCGGCGATGGTGACGCCGAGCGCGGACGCGGCGGCCGACAGCCGGTCGAGCGCGGCGGCGTCGCCGGAGAGCGCGGCGGCCGCGAGGTCGTCGACGGACCGGCCCGGCGGGAGCAGGGCTTCCTGGCCGGCGTACTGCTCCAGGCAGCCGCGCGCGCCGCACCGGCAGGCCGGCCCGTCCGGGTGGACCGCGACGTGGCCGAGTTCGCCGCTCCAGCCGCGCGCGCCGCGGAACAGGCTGCCGTCCAGCACGATGCCGGCGCCGATGCCGATCTCGCCGGAGACGTAGAGGAAGCTCGACGAGCCGGACGGCGAGCCGTAGTGCAGTTCGCCGAGCGCGGCCAGGTTCGCCTCGTTCTCCACGGTGAGCGGGCCCGGGGTGAAGCCGGACGTGTTCACCTCGCGCCACCCGAGGTTCGGTGCGAGGCGGATCGTGCCGTCCGGCGAGACCAGGCCGGGCACGGCCACGGCCGTACCCGCGATGGTCAGTCCTTGATCTTGAGCGGCGGCGTGGGCGCGAGCGGCCAGCGAGGCCGTCGTGGACAGCACCAGGGCGGGGGAGACGCCCCGCCGATCGCCGGCCTGGATCTCCCGGTGCCGGACCGCGCCGCTCAGGTCCAGCACGCACGCGGCCAGGTAGTCGACGTTGATCTCCAGGCCGAGCCCGGCCGGGCCGTCCGCGTCGTTGAGCACGAGTCCGACGCCGGGCCGGCCGGCGCCGGTGCGGGGCGCGGGAGAGACCTCGCGCAACAGCCTGCCGGAGACGAGATCGTCGACGAGAGTGGAGACCGTGGCACGGGTGAGACCGGTGGCGGACGCGACGTCGGCGCGCGACTGCGGACTCGAAAGCGCGATCTGGGCCAGCACCAGCCGCAGATTGTGCTGGCGCAGACTCGCCTGCCGCACCGGCGTGCCGGCCGCGGAGATCCCGGAAATCACGGGGTTGACAATGCCACACGCCGCTCAAATAATTCAACCAATAAACAAATCGCGGATGTTACGTGGAGGTATCTGATGGTGAAGCCCACTCCCGCGGACCGGTTCACGTTCGGCCTGTGGACCGTCGGCTGGACCGCGCGTGACCCGTTCGGCGACGCCACCCGTGCACCGCTCGACGCCGTCGAGGCCGTGCACAAGCTCGCCGAGCTCGGTGCGTACGGCATGACGTTCCACGACGACGACCTGATCCCGTTCGGCGCCGGGACCGCCGCGCGCGACGAGCAGATCAGCCGGTTCAGGAAGGCGCTGGACGAGACCGGCCTCAAGGTCCCGATGGTCACCACCAACCTGTTCACCCATCCGGTGTTCAAGGACGGCGGCTTCACCAGCAACGACCGTTCGGTCCGGCGTTACGCGCTGCGCAAGGTGCTGCGCAACATCGACCTCGCCGCCGAGCTGGGCGCGAACACCTACGTGCTGTGGGGCGGCCGCGAGGGCTCGGAGTACGACCTGGCCAAGGACGTGCGCGCCGCGCTCGAGCGTTACAAGGAGGGTCTGAACCTCCTCACGCAGTATGTGACCGACAAGGGTTACGACATCCGCTTCGCGATCGAGCCGAAGCCGAACGAGCCCCGCGGCGACATCCTGCTCCCCACGGTCGGCCACGCGATCGCGTTCATCGGCGAGCTGGACAAGCCCGAGCTGGTCGGCCTCAACCCCGAGGTGGGCCACGAGCAGATGGCCGGCCTCAACTTCGCGCACGGCATCGCGCAGGCGCTCTGGCACGGCAAGCTCTTCCACATCGACCTCAACGGCCAGCGCGGCATCAAGTATGACCAGGACCTGGTCTTCGGCCACGGTGACCTGCTCAACGCGTTCGCCCTGGTCGACCTGCTGGAGAACGGCGCGCCCGGCGGTGGCGAGGCCTACTCCGGCCCGCGTCACTTCGACTACAAGCCGTCCCGCACCGAGGACTACGACGGCGTCTGGGCCTCCGCGGCCGCGAACATGCGGACCTACCTGCTGCTCAAGGAGCGTGCCGCCGCGTTCCGGGCCGACCCGGAGGTGCAGGAGGCGCTCGCGGCCAGCGGTGTCGCCGAGCTGAACCAGACCACGCTCGACGACGGCGAGACCGTCACGGACCTGCTGGCCGACAGGAGCAGCTTCGAGGAGTACGACGTGGACGCCGCCGCCCAGCGCGGCTTCGGCTTCGTCCGCCTCAACCAGCTCGCGGTCGAGCACGTGCTGGGTGCGCGGTAAAGACATGACTCTCGTTGCCGGGGTCGACTCGTCGACCCAGTCGTGCAAGGTCGTGATCCGCGACGCGGAGACCGGCACGCTCGTCCGGGAGGGCCGCTCGGCCCACCCGGACGGCACCGAGGTGCATCCGGACGCGTGGTGGCAGGCGCTGGAGCAGGCCTCCACCATGGCCGGCGGCCTCGACGACGTCGCCGCGATCAGCGTCGGTGGCCAGCAGCACGGCATGGTCACGCTCGACGAGCAGGGTGAGGTCGTCCGCCCCGCGCTGCTCTGGAACGACACCCGGTCCGCGCAGGCCGCCGTGGACCTGATCGACGAGCTCGGCGGCGCCCAGCAGTGGACGGACGCGGTCGGCCTGGTGCCGGTCGCCTCGTTCACCGTGACCAAGCTGCGCTGGCTGGCCGATCACGAGCCGGGCAACGTGGCCCGTGCCGCCGCGGTGTGCCTGCCGCACGACTGGCTCACCTGGAAGCTGGCCGGTGCGCCGGGCCTGGACGCGCTGTACACCGACCGCAGCGACGCCAGCGGCACGGGCTATTGGTCCGCGGCCACGAACGAGTACCGGCTGGACCTTCTCCGTCAGGCCGTGCGGAAGGACCTGACGGTCCCGACCGTCCTCGGCCCCACCGGCACGGCCGGCAACCACGGGAACGCCCTGCTCGGCCCGGGCGCCGGGGACAACGCGGCCGCCGGGTTCGGCGCCGGCGCGCAGCCCGGTGACGTGATCGTCTCCATCGGCACGTCCGGCACCGTCTTCTCGGTGGCGGACACGCCCGCGAACGACCCGAGCGGCATCGTCGCCGGGTTCGCGGACGTGACCGGCCGGTTCCTGCCGCTGGTCTGCACCCTGAACGCGGCCCGTGTGCTCACCACGGCCGCGACCATGCTCGGCGTGGACGTGGCGAAGCTGTCCGACCTGGCGCTCGACGCGCCGGCCGGCGCGGACGGGCTGGTGCTGGTGCCCTACCTGGAGGGCGAGCGCACGCCGAACAAGCCGCACGCGTCCGGCGCGGTGCACGGTCTGACGCTGCGCACCGGCACGCCCGCGCACCTGGCCCGGGCCGCGGTCGAGGGCATGCTGTGCGCGCTCGCGGACGGTCTGGACGCACTGCGCGCCCAGGGCGCCACGGTCAACCGGGTGATCCTGGTCGGCGGCGGCGCCCGTTCCGAGGCGGTCCGCCGGATCGCGCCCGCGGTCTTCGGGCTGCCGGTCGTGGTCCCGCCGCCGGGGGAGTACGTTGCCGACGGCGCCGCCCGGCAGGCCGCCTGGATCGCCACCGGCGCGGCTCCCGAGTGGACGATCAAGAACACGCAGGAGTACGGCGCTACGCCCGTCCCCGCGATCCGCGAGCAGTACGCCGCGGCCCGCGAGCTGACGGTCGACCGGCACTGAGGATGCAAAAAGGGCCCGCCGCTACTGACCGCGGCGGGCCCACTCGCAAGTTCGTTATCGCTGGATGAGGTCGCTGGCCAGGAAGTTCCGCCAGCTTGCCGGGGCGAATGTCAGCGTCGGTCCCTGCACGTCCTTCGAGTCGCGCACCCCGACGACGGCGTCGCCGAGCCGGGCGAACTCCACGCACTGTCCCTGGCCGTTACTGCGGCTGCTCTTGCGCCACGTGGCCTCGGACGGATTCGGCGCAACCATAGTGCGCCCTCCTACTCTGTTGATCTCGCCGACGTTGTGCTGTGAGGACGGACAGAGATCAACAGAGGTCGCCCGCTTCCAGGCAGTCTTCACCTGGGAGCGAACGCGTCCGCCTTCACGCTTAGTAGTTTAACGCTGTCCACCGGGGAGAGCGCAATCGCCCGCATATGGTCATATGCGGTGGCATGCGTGGCCACGTGCTCCGGACTGTCCAAAAGCAACGCTCCGGAGAGATTTTCCAGGTAGACCACGGTGGGATCGCCGGGGTTGGCGAATTCCATAATGGTGAAACCCACCCCCATCCCGGCATAAGGTCCCTGCCCGAACGGTAGGACCTGAATGGTGACGTTCGGTAACTGGCTGGTGTCCACAAGATGCCGAAGTTGCGCGGCCATGACGTCCGGCCCGCCGATGACGCGCTCCGTGACGGACTCGTCCAGGATGAGCCACAGCTTCGGCGGCGTCTCCCGGCGCAGCACGGCCTGCCGGGCCAGCCGTAGCTCCACCCGCTCGTCGATGCGCTCCGGCGAGTCCTCGGGGAACTCCGCCGCTATCACGGCCCGCGCGTAGCCCGGCGTCTGCAGCAGGCCGGTAACCAGCTGGATGTCGACGATCTGGAAGCCGGACGCCTCGTCCTCGAACGCCACGTAACCCGCGAACCACTGTGGCATCGAGCCGGAGTAGTCCACCCACCAGCCGTGTTCGCGCGCGTCCCGGGCCAGTTGCACCAGCGCGCCGCGCACCTCGGACGACACGCCGTAGACGCGCAGCAGTGTGCCGACCGTCCGCGGCTGGACGCGGATCTGTGCCGTCTCGATCCTGGACAGCGTGGATTTGCTGACCTTCGCCTCGGCGGCGGCCTGCTCTATGGTCAGGTCCGCCGCCTCCCGCAGCCGCCGCAGCTCGGATGCGAGCCGGCGCCGCCGCACCGTCGGATGGGTTCCCATAGCGCAGAGTGTCGCCGATGCAGGTCATGAGCGGGTAACCGCCTACCGCGAATTTCGGAGAAGTTCCAGCTCTGGAACTTGCTCCATAGTGGGAGTTGCAGGACGCGAGCCCAGATGCGAATCTGCTAGCGGCCGACATCAGGGAGGCGAGCCGGCGTGCATCCGACGGTCACGAGGGCCGATGCGTCCGACGCCCTGTGGGCGGCCGACCTGATCACCCGCGGGCTGGAGAGCCAGGCGCCCGCGGTCTGGCTGGTTCCGCCGCGCGCCCGCCGCCACGCGGTGCTCTCCACCGCGATCCGTGCCTCGATGCACGCGGCGCTGGAGATGGGCGAGGTGCTGTGCACGCCGGACCGGACCGGAGTCGCGGTCTGGCTGCCGCACGACGGCGACCCCTGGCCCGCGCTGCCCGGCCGGTTCGACGCCCGGATGGACGAGGTGACCGCGGAGTTCGGCGACCGGTTCCGCCAGCTGGTCCAGCTGCTGGCCGCGCACCACCCGGCCGAGCCGCACCACCACCTGCTGTTCATGGCCGTGGAGCAGAACCGGCGCGGTGAGGGGCTGGGCAGCGCGCTGCTGCGGGCCCACCACGCGCGGCTCGACGCGGCCGGCATTCCCGCCTACCTTGTCTCCGGCAATCCCGCCGCGCGCGATCTCTACGCCCGGCACGGCTATCGCGCCTCCGCGCCGATCCTGCTGCCGGACGGCGCCGCGTTCTGGCCCATGTGGCGCCGCAGCGCCCGGACCTCGAACTGAGCTACCCTCCCGTGTCATGAGGGGCGGCGGCGGGCGGGTGCACCGCTCGTACAGCGTGGTGGTCTTCGTCGTGCTCGCCTCGCTGGACAACGTGGTGATCGGCATCGCGCCGCCGCTCTACGGCCGGATCGGCGACGGGCTCGACGTCAGCCGCGGCGCGATCGCCGGCGTCATCTCGCTGACCTACCTGGTCAGCGCGGTCGCCTCGGTCGCCTGGGCATACAGCGGGGACCGCACCGACCGCAAGCGGCTGCTGATGTCCGGCACGCTGGTCTGGGCCGCCGGAACGGCCGGGACCGCGCTCTCCGGCAACTTCGTCATGTTCGTGCTCGCGCAGCTGATCGCGGCGGCCGGCCTCGGCGCGGTCTCCTCGGTCGGCTTCTCCGTGGTCACCGATCTGATCACGCCGCGCCGGCGGGGCCTGGTGATGGCGTTCTTCGGGCTGGCGCAGGGCGTCGGCTCGCTGACCGGCACGCTGCTCGGCGGCCTGGCCGGCAACGCGGACTGGCGGCGCCCGTTCATGGTGCTGACCGTTGCCGGCCTGGTCGCCACCGTGGCGTACCTGTTCACCTACGACATCCGGCGCGGCGAGGCGGAGCCGGAGCTGGCCGGCACCGCCGACTACGACTACCGCATCTCCCGCGCCGACCTGCCGCGGATCTGGCGCAACCGGTCCAACGTCTGGCTGGTCGCGCAGGGGCTGACCGCGCAGGTCGCGTTCGGCTCGCTGGTCTGGCTGCCGGTGCTGTTCACCGAGCGGGCCAAGGCCCAGGGCTACGACGACTCCACCGCGGTCGTGGTCGGCACGATCTTCACCACGCTGTTCCAGCTCGGCGGCGCATTGTCGATCATCGGTGGCGTGATCGGCGACCGCCTGCAGCGGCGCACCCCGCGCGGCCGGGCACTGGTCGCGGCCGTGGGCGTGCTCGGCGCGCTGCCGTTCTACGGGATCCTGTTCTACGTACCCATGAAGATCACCGTGCCGGACGGCGGCTCCAGCGGCGAGGTGGTCGCGGCCGTGCTGGCCAGCGTGGTCACCGAGCCGACCGTCGCGCTCAGCCTGATCACCGCATTCACCGCGCTCGCGTTCACGTCCGCGAACTCGCCGAACTGGTTCGCGCTGATCGGCGACGTCAACCTGCCGGAGCACCGCGGCACGGTCTACTCGATCGGCAACCTGGTCAACAGTCTCGGCCGGGCCGGCGGCAACGCGCTGATCGGCGTCGCCGCGAAGGCGCTGGCCGGTGCGTTCCCGCCGCCGCTCAACTACGCGGCCGGGCTCGCGCTGTTCCAGCTCTTCTTCGTGCCGACCGGCATCATGTACTGGCTGGCCTCACGCACCGCGCCGAAGGACATCGCGGACGTGCACGCCACCCTGCTCACCAGAGCAACCACAAACAAAGATCAACAGCCCTCCGAGGGTACGGCCACCGCCTCGACCTGAGCCGCCCGCACTCCCACGCCAGGAGGGTGATCGAGGCGTCGTTCATGTCGTTCCAACGACATGAACGACGCCTCGATCACGGGATCGTCAGGCGCGCAGCCAGACCGTCACGTCGGCCGGCACCCGATCCGGCGTCTCCAGCGGGTGACTGGCCAGGATGACCTCCGCGCCCGCCGGCAGCACCGCGTCGTCCGGGCCGAAGTTGGTCAGCACCCGCACCCCGCCGTTGACGAACGACAGCACCGCGTCGCCGCCGTCTGAGTCCCAGCTCAGGTCGCCGCTGCCCAGTCCCAGCTCACGACGCCGGCGCAGCGCCTCGCGATACAGCTCGTAGGTGCTGCCGGGCACGTCACGCTGGCGGTCCAGCGCGTACTCCGCCCACAGCTCCGGCTGCGGCAGCCAGCTCGCGTCCGCCGGGCCGAACCCGTACGACGGCGCGTCCGCCTCCCACGGGATCGGCACCCGGCAGCCGTCCCGGCCCCGGCGTTCGTGCCGCGACCGCTCCCACGTCGGGTCCTGCCGCGCCTCGTCCGGCAACGTCATGTGCTCCGGCAGGCCCAGCTCCTCACCCTGGTAGAGGTAGGCGCCGCCGGGCAGGCTCAGCATCAGCAGCGTGGCCGCGCGGCCGCGGCGCAGGCCGAGCACCGGGTCCGGCTGCGGGTCGCCGACGCCGATGCCGTCCGGCCGCGGCGTGCCGATCGGCAGGCCCAGCCGGGACGCGTGCCGCAGCACGTCGTGGTTGGAGAGCACCCACGTGGTCGGCGCGCCCACCGCGCCGTTCGCGGCCAGCGAGCGGGAGATGACCGACCGCTGGTCCGCGGCGCTCCAGTGCGCCTCCAGGTACTCGAAGTTGAACGCCTGGTGCATCTCGTCCGGGCGCACGTAGGCCGCGAGCCGCTCGGCCGGCTGCACCCACGCCTCCGCGACCAGGATCCGCTCACCCTCGTACGAGTCGAGCACCTGCCGCCACTCGCGGTAGACCTCGTGCACCTCGTCCTGGTCCCACATCGGCGCGCGCCGCCCCTCGACGCCGTCACCGGTCGCGCCGTGGATCGGGTACTCCCAGTTCGCCAGGTCGCGCTGCTTGATCAGGCCGTGCGCCACGTCCACCCGGAACCCGTCCACGCCCCGGTCCAGCCAGAACCGCAGCGTCTTCACGAAGTCCGCCCGGATCTCCGGGTTGTCCCAGTTCAGGTCCGGCTGCGCGGGGTCGAACAGATGCAGGTACCACTGGCCGGGCGTGCCGTCGAGCTCGGTGATCCGCTGCCAGGCCGACCCGCCGAAGACCGCGGACCAGTCGTTCGGCGGCTCCTCGCCGTTCGCGCCCCGGCCGTCCCGGAAGACGTACCGGTCGCGCGCCGGGCTGCCCGGCTCGGAGGCCAGCGCCTCCTGGAACCACTCGTGCGCGCTGGACGTGTGGTTCGGCACCAGGTCGACGATCAGCCTCAGCCCGCGCGCGTGCGCCTCGCCGATCAGCTTGTCCGCGTCCTCCAGCTGCCCGAAGATCGGGTCGACGTTGCGGTAGTCGGCCACGTCGTACCCGGCGTCCGCCTGCGGGGACGGATAGAACGGGGACAGCCAGAGCGCGTCCACGCCCAGCTCCACCAGGTGGTCCAGCCGGCCGGTGATGCCGGGCAGGTCACCGAGGCCGTCGCCGTCGCTGTCCGCCCAGGACCGGGGATAGACCTGGTAGATCACGGCGTGCCGCCACCACTCGCTGCCCTCTTGCTTGTTCGGCTGCGTGTTCAGGGCCTTCTCCGTCCCGTGTTGAAAAGTGTTCCTTTACCCATCAAGTGTGCGTGCGGGCGCCGCGGTCGACTCGCGAACGGTGAGGTGTGTCGGCAGCAGCACGTCGCCCTGCGCGTCCGGCGACAGCAGCGTCTGCACCGCCCGCCGGCCCTGTTCCGCGGCCGGCTGCGCCACCGTGGTCAGCCCGATCGCCGGCGCCAGGTCGTGGTCGTCGATGCCGGCCAGGCTCACGTCCTCGGGCACCCGCAGGCCGTGCCGGCGCAGCGCGGTCAGCGCGCCCATCGCGGCCTCGTCGCAGGTCGCGAAGATCGCGGTGAACGCGACGCCGCGGGCCAGTAGTTCCCCGGTCGCGGCCGCGCCACCGGCCAGGTCCAGGCTGCCCTCCACCTCCAGCGCCGGGTCCGGCGTGATCCCGGCGTGCAGCAGCGCCTCCAGGTAACCGCGGCGACGGTCCACGTGCGTGGTGAACGCCAGCTCGTCGGAGGACTCGCCGCAGATCCGCGCTATCCGGGTGTGGCCCAGCCCGATCAGGTGCTCCATCGCCTTCCGCGCCGCGCCGACGTCGTCTATCCGGACGCTCGGCCAGCCCGGCACCGCCGTGCCGGAGCTGACCGTCACGCCCGGCAGCTCCAGCTGGCTGACGGCCGCGAAGTCCTCGGCGAGCAGCGGCATGGAGATCAGCATGACCGCGTCCGCCCGTTGCCGCAGCGCGCCGGTGTGCAGCAGTTTGAGCCGGGCCTGCTCGCTGCCGCCGAGGTTGAACAGCAGCACGTCGTACCCGGCCTCGTGCAGGCTCTGCTCCGCCGCCTCGACCACGGTGGAGAAGAACCAGCGGGTGATCCGCGGTACCACCACGGCCACGCCGCCGGTCCGGCCGCCGGCCAGCCGGGACGCGCTGGGCGACGCGCTGTAGCCGAGCCGGGTCGCGGCCTCCAGCACCCGCCGGCGGGTCGTCTCGGACACCATCGGCAGTCCGCGCAACGCCCGGGAGACGGTGGCGGTGGAGACACCGGCCGCCCGGGCCACATCATCGATCCTGGTCACGTCGCCACCTTCGCGCAGCGCGCACTGAGGACAACGGCCGGCCGCTTCTGCCCGCGGCCGGCCGTTATGCACGATCTGTCTTGCCGGAAACGCTATCCCTTGACGCTTCCGGCGAGGAGACCACGGACGAAGTACCGCTGGAGCGAGAGGAAGACGATCAGGGGGACGATCATCGACACGAACGCGCCGGAGGTGAGCCTCTGCCACTCGTTGCCGCGGGTGCCGGCCAGCTCCGCCAGCCGGACCGTCATCGGGTTGGTGTCCCGGCCGCCGCCGCTGGCGAAGATCAGCGCGACCAGCAGGTCGTTCCAGACCCAGAGGAACTGGAAGATGCCGAACGACGCGAGGACCGGCGTGATCAGCGGCAGCACGATGGTCCGGAAGATCTTCGGGTGGTTGGCGCCGTCGACGCGGGCCGCCTCCATCACATCCCGCGGCAGCTCCGAGATGAAGTTGTGCAGCAGGTAGACGCCGAACGGGATGGCGAAGCAGGTATGCGCGAACCACACCTGGATGAACAGCTCCTCGCCGCTCAGCCCCCAGGCCGGCAGCAGCTGGACGCCGAACAACTCCACGCCCTGGGAGAAGAAGCGCAGTAGCGGAACCAGCGCCATCTGCAGCGGCACGATCTGCAGCGCGAAGATCAGGATGTAGATCCAGTCTCGGCCGCGGAAGTCGATCCAGGCCAGCGCGTACGCGGCCAGCGCGCAGATCGCCATCGGGAACAGCACCGCCGGGATCGTGATCACCAGCGAGTTGATGAAGTAACCGGCCAGCTGACCGGAGCTGGCGCTGCCGCCGAACAGCACCTCGTCGTAGTTGGAAAGCGTCAGCTGAGGGTCGGTGAAGAACGTCCACCAGCCGCTGGTCTTGATCTCGTTCTCCGGCCGGAACGAGCTGATCAGCAGGCCGAACGTCGGCACGCTCCAGAACAGCGCGATGACCAGCGCGATGCCGGTCGCCAGCGGGCTGGACAGCTTCTTCCGGACGCGCCCGGCGGCCGTGCTCGGCCTGTCGCCCCCGGCCTTCGTGACCGGGACCGCGGCGGCGGGCGGGTTGGTAGTCGTCATGTCAGGCCTCCGACCGCTGCTTGCGGATGTTCCGGATCTGGAAGATCACGATCGGGATCACGAGCACGAACAGGAACACGGCCAGCGCGGAGCCGTGGCCGGTCTCGCCGTACCGGAACGACTGGTTGTACATCTCGTTCGCGATGACGCTGGTCTCGTAGTTGCCGTTCGTCATGGTGCGGACGATGTCGAAGACCTTCAGCGTGGCGATCGTGATCGTGACGACCACGACGATCACCGCGGGCCGGATCGCCGGCAGCGTGATCCGCCAGAACATCTGCCAGGCGTTCGTGCCGTCGATCCGCGCGGCCTCCACGATCTCCGCCGGGATCGCCTTGATCGCCGCGGACAGGATCACCATGGCGAAGCCGGCCTGGATCCAGATCATGATGACGATCAGCAGCAGCGTGTTGAGCTTGTAGCCCTGGCCCAGCAGCCACTGCTGCGGCTCGCCGCCGAACCAGACCACGATCTGGTTCAGCAGGCCGATCTGGTCCTGTTCGCCGGACCGGTACGCGTACACGAACTTCCAGATGATGCTGGCGCCGACGAACGAGATCGACATCGGCAGGAAGATCAGCGCCTTGGCCACCGCCTCGCCGCGCGCCTTGTCCACCAGGATCGCGTAGATCAGGCCGATCGTGGTGGCCAGCGTCGGCACCACGAGCACCCAGATCAGCGTGTTCAGCAGCACGGCCTGGATGTCCGGCTGGCCGAACATCCAGGTGTAGTTGTCGAAGCCGACGAACGCGCTGCTGTCCCGGTTCATGAACGACAGGATGGTCGTGCGGACCGCCGGGAAGATCAGGCCGATCGCCAGCAGCAGCAGCGCCGGCGCCAGGAACCCGGCCGCCAGCCAGCCCTCCCGTCCGCGCCCGGCGCCGGCGGCGATCGGCACGCCCGCATCGGCCGCGGCGGCCAGCCGGGCCTCCCGGCGCGTGGCCAGCCTGGTCGGGATCACGTCCAGGACCAGCAGCAGACCGCCGACCAGCACCACGAAGGCGACCAGGCCGCCCAGCAGCATCACGAACTTGTCGGCTTGATCGGCGAGGTCGAAATTCATCACCGCTCCCCAGAGTTTCCCGGCGGATCTCGTTGTGAAAGAGATCCGGCCCGGGCGCGGAACGCCCGGGCCGGATCGGGTGCCCTACTTGGGCCAGGAATCCTCGATGTACTTGAGGGTGCCCGCGGTGTCCTTGCCGTTGATCCAGTCGACCATGCCCTTCCAGAACGTGCCCGCGCCGACCGAGGCCGGCATCAGGTCCGAGCCGTCGAAGCGGAACACGGTCGAGGCGTCCTGCAGGATGCCCACGGAGAGCTTGTCGATCGGGTTCGCGACGTTGTTGATGTCCAGCTGCTTGTTCGCCGAGACCCAGTTGCCGAGCTTGGCGCGGGTGTTCGCGTGCTCGCCACTGGCCAGGTACGTCTGCACGGCCTGGACCTCGGGCCGGTCCGCGAACGCGACGGTGAACTCGCCGGCGCCCAGGATCGGCTTGCCGCCGGACGCGTCGATCGCCGGGAAGTAGAACGCGTAGACGTCGCCGTCCTCGGCCACCTTGGTGCCCTCGGGCCACTGGTTCGCGTAGAACGAGGCCTGGCGGTGCAGCGTGCACTTGTCCTCGAGGATCGGCAGGCCACCCTCCTGGAACGCGGTCGTCGAGATCGACTTCGAGTCGCCGAAGCCACCGTTGACGTACTTGTCGTTCTTCAGGATCGTGCCGGCCCTGTCGACCGCCTCGGCGACCTTCGGGTCGTTGAACGGGATCTCGTGGTTGACCCACTGGTCGTAGACCTCGGGCGTCTGCGTGCGCAGCATGACGTCCTCGATCCAGTCGGTGGCCGGCCAGCCGGTCGCGTCACCGGACTCGATGCCCGCGCACCACGGCTTGCCGCCGGCACCCGCGATCTGGTCGCTCAGCGCGATCAGCTCGTCCCAGGTGGTCGGGACCTTGTAGCCCTTCTCGGTGAACGTCTTCGGCGAGTACCACACGAAGGACTTCACGTTCGAGCCGAACGGGGCGCCGTACAGCTGGCCGTTGACGGTCGCGTACTTCAGCCAGTCGGCCGAGTAGTTGGCCTCGGCCTTGGTCTTCGTATCCGCGGAGACGGCCTTGAGCTTGCCCGCGTCGGCGAAGCGCTTGATCAGACCCGGCTGCGGGATGAACGCGATGTCGGGCGCGTTGCCGCCGTCCACGCGCACCTGCAGCTGCGCCTCGAACTCGCCGCTGCCCTCGTAGTTGATCGCGATGCCGGTGCACTCGGTGAACTCGGCCCAGGACTCCTCCAGCAGATCCGCCTCGGTGTCGCGGATCGATGCGTAGATCGAGACCTCGGTGCCCTCGTGCTTGTACGCGTCGTATGTCGAGCAGTCGCCGGTGCCCGCGCTGCTGCTGTCGTCGTCTCCGCCGCCGCACGCGGCGGCGGTCAGCACCAGCCCGAGAGCGGTGGCGACCGCAAGGGCCTGGCGAGGTCGAGACTTGACCGCCATGGCGTCCTCCTTCCCTAGCCGGCGCGAGGCACTGAAGGCCGTTCGCCGGATCCCGTTCCTGTGGGCGTCCTCACATGTAAGCGCTTGCAGGATCTTTAGTCCAGCGGTCGGCAGACTGTGATCGGTAACAATTCAGAAACCTGCGACCGCTCTGTAGCACACGGTCATTCTCGTCTCAAACGTCAGTTTTCGTGGTGGTTCCCGCCGATATGGCGGCTACCCTGACCAGGCAAAATCGGGTATATGTGGGCGCCATGTCCGGCGAGAACCCGAAGTCCGAACTCCTGCGCACCATGCCGCTGCACGCCATCACCGAGGTGTACGGCGAGCCCGGCCTGCGCCAGCGCTTCCTCGACGAGATCACCCGCTTCCACGGCACACCTCGCGACGCGCTCGCCGAGGCACTCACGCTCGCCGCCGCGCTGCACCGCGACGACCGGCGGGTGCGCGAGCCCTACCTCAACCACCTGCTCCGGGTCACGCTTCGGATCATGTGCTACTACCGGGTCGCGGACGTGGACGTGCTGGTCGCGGCGATGCTGCACGACGCGGTCGAGGACCACCCGTGCGAGCTGGCCGGCCTCACCCCGCCGCAGCCGCACGCGTTCGCCACCGAGGCCGCGCTCGCCGAGGTGGCCCGCCGCTTCAACAAGCGCGTCGCCGACCTGGTCCGATCCGTCACCAACCCGGAGTACGAGCCCGGCCGGGACCGCTACGAGCAGTACCGCGCACACGTCGCCGAGAGCCTGGAACGTGACCCGTGGGCCCGCGTGATCAAGGTCAGCGACTTCACCGACAACGGCGTCGGCATCATCCACACCACCGGGCCGAAGATGGAGTCCAGCGCCCGGAAGTACCGCCCGCTGGTGCCCACGTTCCGGGACCTGATCGCCCGCCCGGACACGCCGCTCGAGCCCGAGGCGAAGTCCCACATCATGGACCAGCTCGATCTGGCCGAGGAGCGATTCGCCGCCATCCTGGATTGACCGTGCGCCCGCGGGGAACTCGTCGCGCATGTCCACGCTGAGCGCTCGACACCACCACGGCTCCACCCGATGGCTCGCCCTCGCCGGGTTCGGGCTCGCCGCGTTCGCCGCCGCCGCGATCGGCGGCCTCGGCGTCCAGGGCACCGCCGCCGAGTACAACTCCCTGGCCCAGCCCGCGTGGGCGCCGCCGAGCTGGCTCTTCGGCCCGGTCTGGACGCTGCTCTACGCGATGATCGCGCTATCCGGCTGGCTCGCCTGGCGCCGGGCCGGCTGGACCACCGCGCTCACCGTCTACGCCGTGCAACTCGCCCTGAACGCGCTCTGGACCCCGCTCTTCTTCGGCGCCGGCCAATACGGTCTCGCCCTGGCCGAGATCGTCCTGCTCTGGCTCGCCATCGCCGCCACCATCGCGCTGTTCCGCCGCATCTCCACCGCCGCCGCGCTGCTCCTGGCCCCCTACCTGCTCTGGGTCACCTACGCCACCGCCCTGAACGCCGCCATCTGGTCGATGAACTAACCAGACCTTCCCGCTTCCGGCGTGCCCGCTTCTGGCGTGCCCGCTTCTGGCTCGCTCCCGACGCTGTCGCCCATTCGGGATCTCCCTATTCGGCGTCTGCGTAAGCGGCGTCTGCGCGAGCGGCGTCTGCGCAGGCGGCGTCGAGAACGCCGACCCCTACGGAAGACCGGACACGCTCGCCCGAAATTTCACACTATCGCCAGCAGGGCTGGGCGGGCGCCGCTCGGAAGCCGGCGTGGCGGTCGCGCTATCGCGACCGCTCATGTCAGAGGATCACTGACCGACACAGACGGTAGGTCATCTTCGACTTTCGATCTCTCTTTCGTGTCGGTCATTGATCATTACGACCGAGCCGCCACCGTACGGGCAACAAAGTCGCTCCCGCGGGCACACCCCGCCTCCCTCCACTCCGCTGGCCCGCTCCGTTCCGGTCCGCCGGTCAGAGTCGGCCCCAGCCCACTCGCGCAGCCCCCACGCCACCCGCACCGCTGTTCAGCCCTGCTCGCGGCGTGGTCGTCGCGAGCTCGCGCGGTTCGCCCCTTGTTGTGCGGTGCCGGTTCCGGCGTGGTCGTCGCCCGGCTTGCGCCGCTGTTGAGCAGTCGTCGCGGCGTGGTCATCGCCGTCCCGGCGCGGCTTGCTTCGTTGCCCGGTGCCGGTTCCGGTGTGATCGCCGTGAGCACGGCGCGGCTTGCGCCGTCGGCGTTGGAAGGCTCTCCCGCGGTCCTGGGGTCTGGTGATCCCAGTATCGACCCATTGGGATCCGCTGCCTTCGCTTCCCTCGACGAAGGGCCGGGCAGGCGGAGGATCATTGAGTGATACGCCAGGTAGATCAACTCACGCTCTGGATCGACCTGGTGTATCACTCAATGATCGTTTGGGTCCGGTGAGGCGATCAGCGAAGGCGGCTGCCCCAATGTGCGGCCACCTTGTCATGAAATTTCGGGCGGGCAGCGCCCGGGTCTGCGTGGCGTTGCTGGTCCGCGCGGCCTTGCTGGTCCGCGCGATCTTGCGGGTCCCGGGCGGCCTTGCGGGTTCGCGCGGAACATCATGATCGAGGTGCGGGAACGGCTGCGGGACTGGCAAGGAGGCCGCCTGCGGCCGACTGGTGCCCGCGGGAGCGCTGGGGAAGTGGGCACGCCGGGAGCGGGAATGATCGGCTCTTGAGATTGAAGGGTGAGGGTTGGGGTCAGGTTCTGGCGCGGCTGGCGCCGGCGGTGGCGGCCGCGGCGGCGGTGGACGTGGCCAGACGGTCGATGGCGGGGGCGGGTGGGATGACCGGTTCGGTTTCGCGCATGGACCAGGTCTGCTCGGCGTGGGCACCGCGGATCGGCATGATCGGGGCACCGGCGGCGAACTCCTCCTGGGTCATCGCCTGGAGGCCGCTGAACGCCATGCCGATCAGCGTGGCCGCGGCCAGCAGCGTGATCGGGATGATCAGGATGTAGGGGGCCAGGCCCTCGACGTGGCCGCGGCCGTCGTTCCAGAGTTCGACGCGCATCGCGGCCATGCCGGTGTAGTGCATGCCGGTGACCGCGACCCCCATGATCGCGGCGGCCACGATGATCGGGCCCCAGCCCTTGATCGTGACGGTGAACCAGAGCGCCACGGTCGCGGCGACCACGGCGATCACGCAGGACGCGGCGACCAGGCCCGGGTCGTAGTGGATCACGCCGACTACGCGCATGGCGCGCATGCCGGTGTAGTGCATCGCCACCACACCGGCGCCGGCGAGGACGCCGCCGGTGAGGATGCGCTGCCAGGAGCGTGGGCCGAAGCCGACCACGAACAGGCCGAACCCGACCGTGCCGACCGCGATGGCCGCGCTGGCGAGCGTGAGACCGAGGTCGTAGCGGAGCGAGCTGTCCGGCACGTCGAAGCCGAGCATGGCCATGAAGTGCATGAGCCAGATGCCGGCGCCGCCGATCGCGAACGCGGCGATCCCCAGCCAGCGCGCTCGACGGCCTCGGGTCTCTGATTCACGCGCGCGGACCGTGCAGGCGAGGCCCAGCAGTGAGCCGAGAAACGCCATCAGGAAGGAGACGATCGGGTTGAACGCCCCGTGCGTGAAGTGGTGGACCTCAGCCATCGCGTTGACACCTCGACAAATAAGACCCGATCGGACATCCGGGTCATTCGGTCGAAGATTCAGTCACATCGCGGAGGACGGCTGTCGCACATCGCGTCCGGCCCGCACGGACGGGTAGATCCACGTATCGATGCTGGTCACGGGCATGGAGCCGGGGTCGTCGCATCGGACCGGCCGGTCGGGGGAGGACTCCGGTCCGAGGTGGCGACGACCCCGGGGGTATTACGGGCGGGGGAGGAGGTGGGCGGCCTACGTGAAGATGCTGACGCCGCCGGGGCCGACCAGGAGACCCACCACGATCAGGACGATTCCCCAGAGAATCTGCCGCCGGACGAGCGAGACGACGCCGGCGACCACGAGCACCACGGCAAGGATCCAGAGAAGAGTATCGAGCATGGCTGTTCTGTACCCGACCCCCGCGATTGCAAAACATCGCCCTGAACAGCGAAAAGGCGGCCCGTGGGCCGCCTTTTCGCGCAGATCGATCTCCTATCGTCCGGCGTGGACGAGCGACGGGCTCTCGATGTCCGCGTCGTCGCCGAGGAGGTGGTAGACGCTGTACGCCTGCTTGATCACCGGGTGCGCCACGTTGCGCACCCGAACGCCGCCCGGTGTGGTGCCGCGCTCGGTGCCGTGGTGCGCGTGCCCGTGCAGCGCCAGCGCGGTGCCGGCCGAGTCGATCGCGCGGCCCAGCTGGTAGCAGCCGAGGAACGGGTAGATCTCCAGCGGCTCGCCGACCAGCGTGTCCGGCACCGGCGCGTAGTGGGTGAGCGCCACCTTCACGTCGCAGTCGAGCGAGTGCAGCGCGTCGGCCAGGCTGTCCGCGATCCGTTCGGTGGTGCCGACGAACGCCTTCATCTCGGGTTCGCCGAAGTTGCTGGCGCACCGGCCGGCGAACCCACCGCCGAAGCCCTTCACGCCGGCCACGCCGAGCCGGGCGCCGCCGCAGTCGAGCACGGTCCCGGTGCCCTCCAGCACGGTGATGCCGGCGTCGGTGAGCACCCGGGTCACCGCGTCCGGGGAGTCCGACTGGTGGTCGTGATTACCCAGAACCGCGATCACGGGTACGCCGAGCCCGCCGAACTCCGTGGCGACGCAGCGTGCCTCGTCCTCGGTGCCGTGCCGGGTCAGGTCGCCGGCCAGCAGCAGCACGTCCGCCTTGTCCGGCAGCTCCTCCAGCGCGGGCCGGTAGCGCCCGACCACGTCCTTGTCGATGTGCACGTCGCCGACGGCCGCGATCCGGATCACGACAGCTCCTCCGCCTCTGCCGGGGCGTTCGCCCGGGTGAGTCCGATGTCGACCTGGAGGTCGATGCCCGGGAACTGCTCCCGGACCAGCCGGACGATCTCGTCGCGGCGCTGGACGCTCTCCACGTCACCGCAGAGGATCAGCGTGTGCTCGCGCCGCGAGACGGTCAGGCCCTGCTCGGCCACCCGGCCGTCCTCGGTCAGCAACCGCTGCACCTCGGCCTCGGCGTATTCGTCCAGCGGCCGGTTGGTCTCGATGTCCGCATGATGCTGTGTCGTCATACGTCGTCACCTTCCTTGCGTGTCGCGCCTCACTGTGTGGCGGCGAGCCGGAGCGTGCCGCGCTGGCCGTGCGAGTCCGAGTCCGAGTCCGGCGTGTCCGACTCCTCCGTGGAGACCACGTCGAGCCGGTCCAGGAGCACCAGGAACGCCTCGGCGTACGGCGAGTCCGCGGTCTCGTGGCGCACGCGCGCCCAGTCGATCTGCTCCCGCAGCGACCGCGCGACCGGCAGGCCGCGCGCGAAGTCGCAGTAGTGCTGGGAGAAGCTGAGCAGCTTGTGCACCATCAGCTGGGTCGCGGAGATGCACGGCATCTGGATGGCGTCGACCGGCCGGACCACGGAGTCGGCGAGCGTCTCGTCCGTCACCGGCGTCTCCACCGGACGGAAGATCAGGTCGACCATCCGGCCGTCGTCGTACACCTTGACGAGCCAGTCCTCCGGCGGCCGCTCGCTGGTGAAGCCCGCGGCGGTCAGCTCCTCGAGCGCGCGCTCCACGTCCTGCTCGCGGATGATGAAGTCCACGTCGTGGTCGCTGGAGTAGCCCCCGTGCGCGTAGACCGCGAAACTCCCGCCCAGTGCGAACGGCAGGTCGGCCTGCTTGAAGATGGCGGCGACGCGCTTGAGCGTATTGACCAGCCCGGCGTCCACCCGGTACGGCATGGCGATCTCCCGTCGGTGTGTGCGGTGTCCTGTTCACCTACCCGGCGACAGGCCGGTTCACACACCGAGAAAGCGGCATTTCGGACGCTTCAGAAGTCGTCGGAGAGCCGCCCCCGCAGCTTGGTCAGCGCGCGGGCGAGCAACCGGGAGACGTGCATCTGTGAGATGCCGATCCGGTCCGCGATCTGCGACTGGGTCAGGTTGCCGTAGAAGCGCAGCGTCAGGATGCGTTGCTCGCGCGGTTCCAGCGCGGCCAGCGCGGGCCCGAGCGCGACCCGCAGCTCGGCCGTCTCCAGCTCCTCGTCCTCCGCGCCGAGCAGGTCGCCGAGCGGCGTCTCGCCCTCACCGGCCGGGGTGGAGAGCGAGACCGCGCTGTACGCCCGGGACGCCTCCAGTCCTTCCAGGATCTCCTCTTCGCCGCGGTCCAGGTGCTTCGCCAGTTCGGCCACGGTGGGGGAGCGGCTCAGCGTCTGGGTCAGCGCGGTGGTCGCCTCCGACGTGGCGGCGCGCAGTTCCTGCAGGCGGCGTGGCACCCGGACGTCCCAGCAGCGGTCGCGGAAGTGCCGCTTGATCTCGCCGGCGATGGTCGGGATCGCGTACGACGCGAACTCCACGCCGCGGTCCGGGTCGTACCGGTTGACCGCCTTGATCAGCCCGACGATCGCGGTCTGGTCCAGGTCCTCACGCGGCTCACCACGGCCGGCGAACCGGTTGGCCAGGTGGTGGGCCAGCGGCAGCCACGCCTCGATCACCTCCGCGCGCAGTCGATTGCGGTCGGGGTGCCTCGGCGGCATCTCGGACAGCCTGACGAGCAACTGGGCGGCGCGGTGCCGTCTCTCCGGGGTTGTGCTCACGAACGGCCTCCCCACGAAAGGGGGTCCCCACTGAAGGGGGTCGGGGATCGTTTCGCGTACAGCAAACAATTTTAGTCCGGATGGACAGTGGAAATCCAGCCGAAAGGATGATAGATATCCAGGCGTCTTTAAGGCAATTTGACCGAAAAATCGGGAAATCACCGGCTACCGCTCTCAGCAAAAAGATGCTTCGACTCGCTACCGTGTCCGAGTATGGCGCCGTTCTTTGAATCCACCCGTGACGACGACTCCGGACATCCGCCCAGGATCGTCGCGCTGATCGGCGTGGACGGCTCCGGGAAGACCACCCAGGCGCACCGCCTCGCGGACGCGCTCACCGAGGCCGGCCTGCCCGCCGACTACCTGCAGAACGCGGGCGGCCGCGCCTGGTTCGGCCGGGTGGCCCAGCGGGTCGGCGCCGGCGACGCGCAGCACCTCTTCGGCCGCCGCGGCTGGCCGGTCGTGGAGTCGGTGCTCCGCTGGCTGGCGATCGCCCGCACGCTGGTGCGCGCCCGCCGCTCCGGCCGGATCGCGGTGATGGACCGCTACAGCTACTGCCAGTACGCCAGCATTCGCACCCAGCTCGGCCGAGGGCGCGTCGCCGAGCGGCTGGCCCGGTTCGCCTACCGGCTGTTCCCGGCGCCGGACGTCACGTTCCTGCTGGTGGTCAGCCCCGGAGCGGCGTACCGGCGGATCGAGGCGCGCGGCACCGACCACGAGACGATCGAGTACCTCACGCGTGCCTCCGCGTCCTACGCCTCGCTGCCGGAGCACGACTCGTTCGTGTTGATCGACGGCGACGGCACCGAGGACGCGGTGGCCGCCCAGATACTGGCGCACCTGCTGCCCGCGCCGACGGTGGTGCCGCTGCCGGACCCTCGCCACCGCCCGGCGGAGGTGGCGGCGGCCTGATCCCGGAGGGGGCGGGTGACACTCCTCACTCGTAACCTCCAACATCCGGTCACCGCGGCCTGCCCGTTACGTCGAAGCTTTCCCCATAACAGGCAGGCCGGGGCAGGTTTCGTTGACGGGTACGAAGTGCGCAAACAAACTCGTACCGTGGTGAATTCGCCTGGGCTGCTCGTGCACATCAACGCGCTCCTGCCCTCGCTGTCGCCCGCCGAACAGCGTGTCGCGCGCCTGGTCGTGTCGGACCCCGCCGATGCGGCCGGCCACACCATCACGGATCTGGCCACCGCCGCGGAGACCTCCGAGGCCACGGTCATCCGGTTCTGTCGCTCGATCGGCATCGCCGGGTATCCGCAGCTGCGCATCCGGCTGGCGGCGGAGGCGGCCGGGGCGGCCGGCCGCGGCGGTCCCGCGGACGATCGGGTGGCCGGCGGCGAGATCCCGCCGGACGCGGACCTGGCCCGGATCGTGGCGACGATCTCGTTCAACGAGGCCAGGTCGCTGGAGGAGACCGCGGCCCAGCTCGACGTGGCCGCCTGCGAGCGGGTCGTGGCGGCCGTGGACGGCGCCGGGCGGATCGAGATCTACGGCACCGGGACGAGTGGCTGCGCCGCGCTGGACCTCCAGCAGAAGCTGCACCGCATCGGGCGCAGCGTCGCCTACTGGCCGGACCCGCAGGCCGCGCTCGCCTCCACCGCGCTGCTGGCCGAGGGCGACGTGGCGATCGGCATCTCGCACAGCGGCGCCAGCGCGGGCGTGCTGGACGTGCTGGCCCAGGCGCGGCGGCGCGGCGCGGTCACGGTCGCGGTGACGAACTTCCCGCGCTCGCCGATCGCGGACGCGGCGGATCTGGTGCTGACCACCGCGGCGCGGGAGACGACCTACCGCGCGGGCGCGTTCGCCAGCCGGGCCGTGCAACTGATGGTGGTCGATTGCATCTTCGTCGGCGTCGCTGTGCGTAACCGGAAACGAGCCGGGCAGGCGCTCGCCGCGGCCGATGAGGCGACCGCGTCGTTGCGCGCGCCGGGCGGCCGCGGAAAGGGGCGCTGAGCTGCGATGATCTTGCCCTCGTCGGGATGGCGGCGCACTGCCGGTCCGCCGGGAATGCGGTTGCGGCCGGGAAGGTTCCCTGGTGGGCTGAACCCTCCGATCCCGTTTCCCGTAAGTCTTGGGTGACAGGGATCGCAGCGGGCCAGTGAGTTGGGTCGCTGCGACTCAACTGTCCCGGATGGTGTGATTTGACGGGCCAGGGGTAAGCACCCGTTGAGCGCATCGACCGGCCGGTAACCCTACATCCCCCGCCAGCCGAGCCGATTCAGGAACTACGCACCGCGCTCACAGCCAGGTTTCAGGCATTCGTGACAGCTTCAATCGTACGACAACGAGATTCCATCCGAATGCCGGAATCAGCAGGGCGCGTGCGCCGTTGTTAGAGGGGCACCGCTGGGGACTGCGGATTACCGGGGAGGGCCTGATGAATACAGGGACGGCCCGTAAGAAGGCAAATGGGGTCAACGAGGGGACCGTGGGCGACATGGAAAAAGGCATGGTGCTGCGAACGGATGAGGTTGCCGAGGAGCGCGACCTCGTCGGAGTCTACCTGCACGAGATCTCCCGGACACCTCTGCTCGACGCGGCGCGTGAGGTCGATCTTTCCAAGGCGATCGAGGCGGGGCTCTACGCCGAGCACCTGCTCGACACCGACGAGCTTCCGGCGGGTGTGAGCCGCGACGATCTCGAGCGCGTGGTCACCGACGGCGGCCGGGCGAAGGACGAGTTCATCCGTGCGAACCTGCGCCTCGTGGTCTCGATCGCCCGGCGCTACGTGCGCTCGGGAATGCCGATGCTCGACCTGATCCAGGAGGGCAACACCGGCCTGGTCCGCGCGGTCGAGAAGTTCGACTACGAGCGCGGCTACAAGTTCTCGACGTACGCGACGTGGTGGATCCGCCAGGCGATCAGCCGGGCCATCGCGCAGCAGGAGCGCACCGTGCGGCTCCCCGTCCACCTGGTGGAGGACGTGAACCGCATGCGCAACGTCACCCGCCAGCTCACCCGCGAGCTCGGCGCCGACCCGGAGCCGGCGCAGATCGCGGCCGCGCTGGGCGTGACCGTCGAGCGGGTGTCCGAGCTGATCCGCTGGTCGCAGGACACGGTGTCGCTGGACACCCCGGTCGGCGACGACGGCGACACCAACCTCGGCGACCTGGTCGCCGATTCGGACGCGCCCTCGCCGGAGGAGATCGTCCTCACCGCGCTGGAGCGTCAGCGCATCGAGGGCCTGCTCAACCACCTGGACGACCGCTCCGCCGGCATCATGCGCGCGCGGTACGGGCTGGAGGACGGCCGCGAGCACTCGCTCACCGAGGTCGCCTCGCGGTTCTCGCTCTCCCGGGAGCGGATCCGGCAGCTGGAGATCCAGGCGCTCGGCCGGCTGCGTGAGCTGGCCCGCGCGGAGGGCCTCCAGGCGGCATAACGCCACCCCCACAACCCCTCGGCGGTACGAACGAACCGGCCGGTCCCGATGCCCGGGGCCGGCCGTTGCGTTTGTCACTGTGACGTCTTCCTGTCGTGACGGCCACCGCGTCAGCGATGGGCAGGGCGGCGCGAGATGGGTAGGGTCGCCTGCGGAGTACGGGAACCACAGCTCGGGGGAGGCGATGTGGCGCGCGGCGGCATCTTCTGTGTTGAGGGCCAGTGGCATCGGGACCTCTCCGAGCAGGGCTCCGTCATCCCCACGCTGGAGCTGCTGGAGCGCCTCCGCCGGATCCGGTTCATCTACCGCGACGTGGCCACGCCGGAGGAGCTGAGCTACTTCCTGGACCGTTGGCTGCTGAAGCAGTACAGCGACTACCGGGTGGGTTTCTTCGCGATGCACGGCGAGCCGGGCCGGCTCTGCCTCACCGACAAGGCCACGGTCGAGCTGGACGACGTGGCGGAGCAGCTGGCCGGGCGCTGCCAGGACAAGCGGCTCTACTTCGGGTCCTGCTCGGTGCTGAAGGCCTCGGACGCCACGCTGCTGGACTTCCTGGACGTCTCCGGCGCCGCGATGGTGTGCGGCTACACCCGCGAGGTGGACTGGGTCGACTCGGCCGCGTTCGAGACCGTGCTGCTGGACGTGCTGGCGAACGGCGCGCTGGTGAACGCGGCGGAGAAGCGGATGGGCTCCGGGCCGTGGCGCGAGCTGGCGGCGTACCTGGGTTTTCGGATCGTCTACGCGAACGGGCGCACCTGGCGGCCGGGCACACGCTCGCGGGTGCCCGCACAGGCCACGGCGGCATGAAAAAAGGGCGGGGAGTTGGTCTCCCCGCCCTTCCTCGTTCGCTACCTGACCCTGCCGTACCCGACGATCGACATCATGTTGAGCGGTGCGATGGTGAGCACCTCGCCCGGTCTGGGCGCGTGGATCACCTTGTTGCCGCCGATGGCGATCGCGACGTGCGCGAGCCCGTTGTAGAAGACCAGGTCGCCGGGGACCACCTGGGAGGCGGATATCCGCGCGGTCGCGTTGTACTGCATGGCCGCGTTGTGCGGCAGCGACTTTCCGGCCTTCGCCCACGCCGCCTTGACCAGGCCGGAACAGTCGAATCCGGCCGGGCCGGCGGAGGCGTAGATGTAGGGCTTGCCGAGCTGGGCGTAGGCGAACTGCACCACGGCGCTCGACCCGGCGGGCGCGCTCGGCGCGGCACCGCCGCCACCGCTGTTGCCGCCGCCACCGCTGTTGCCGCCACCACCGTTGCTGACCGGCGCCGCGGCCGCCTGCTCCTGCTCCCGGCCGTAGGCGGCCTTGCGCAGCGAATACAGGTTCTTCAGCTCGCCCTCGATGCCGGCCTTGCGCTTGCTGGCCTCGTCCTTCTGCGCCTTCTGCTTCTTCTCGGCGGCGTCGAGCTTGGCCTTCTGCTCGGCGTACTCCGCCTCGGTGAGCGTGTAGGCGGCGACCTCGTCGTTGCGCGCCTGAGCCAGCTGCTCGAGCACGCTGAGGCCGGCCATCAGGTCCTGGCTGTCGTTGAGCGTGAGCAGCGTGTTCGCGTCGCTGAACCGCCCGGACTTGTAGGCCCGGTTGGCCAGCTGACCGACGTTGGTGCTGGCCTGCTTGACCTGCTGCTCCAGCGTGGTGGTCTTCTCGCCGAGTTGCTTGGCGGCCGCCTGAGTGGCCTTCAGCTCCTCATTGATCTTGTTGTAGGACTCGATCACGACCTCCAGCTCGGAGGACGCCTTGTCGATCTGCTTGGTGAGTTCGGCGCTTGACGGCTCGGCCAGGGCTGCGGAGGTCGGCGCGAGAACGCCGACCGCGACGGCCGCGAGCACGACAGCGCGCAGGATCGCACGCGAAGCTGACAACAGGGTGGACCCTTCTTCGCTCGCCGCCTACCGGGTTAGCTGACGGATTCGGGCCAGAAGGACGCCCTACCGCGCGAACGCGGATTCACCCCGGTCGGACTCTGTGGGTCCCCGGTTCGCCACAGCACCGCTCGGAGGCCGTATCGGGTGGGCCCGGCACGGTCGGCGATCGGCGGGCCTGGCGCGACCGGTGCGGGGAGCACCAGACGGCCGGGGCCGGGCGATTCGGCGGCGCCGGGCTGGCGTCATTCCGGGGGGAGTGACTGAAGACCAGGTCCGGCGAACCCACGGTAACCACCAATTCGGAGGATCGAAAGGGTGACGGTGGTCATCTGTGGGCTTTCGCCGGTAATAGGGCAAATTTCGGGATAGCGGACAGTGAAGGAATGATTCCCTCGTGTAACTGACCCGCGTGAGAACGGCAGTGCCGATGCGTAATAGGCGCTTTGCGTGTTTTAGCGTGTCGCCGCCGTGGTGCCGGTCGGACAAATGCGGAGGAAAGCATCGGGAAACCGTGTGCCGGGCGCGCTCTGACGGGTGGAAATCAGCCACCTGGCAGATTGCCCCCTTCCCATTAGTGGCGTGCGGTTGGGAGTATGGCCATTGGGGAGGTCTCAGGGTTCTTCCACTAGGGGGAACATTCTCGAATGGGGAACACCCTCGAACGGGATTGCCCGGCGATTTCCCCGCAGCGCGCGCTGACGCATCACGTGATCCTCGGAGTTCACGCCACGGGACTCCGGAGATCGACTTTCCCCGGGGGCGGGGGAGCCATCGCGGCGGACGCGGTGTGGTGACCGGCGGCAACCGGAAACACCACATGCTGAAAACGGCACCGCGTTCGCCGCAAACAAAAGACCAACTCCTAAAGAGCCGCAGGAGGACTCCGATGGAGAATAGCGCTCGTCACTCGCCGCGTTCAACCCGTCGCAACGCTTCTTCCGGTGCCGCGCCGCGCAGCCGGGTCGCGTTCGAGGCGGCCGACGTCATCGTCACTCCGGAATACTTCGAGGTCGCCGGCCGGCGCTGGCCGACCAGTGAGCTGGCCGGGCTGCGGACCGTGCGTGGCCCGTTCGACCAGCTCACGGTGCGTGCGGTCGCCGCGTCCGGAGTGAGCCTGCTGGCAATCTTCGCGGCGCTCAGCTTCGGCAACGGCCTGCAGGCGCTCGGCCCGGCCGCGTTCGTCGTGATGGGCGCGGCCGCGTTCGTCCCGATGCTGCTCGGTGTGGTCGGCAACCGCACCCGGCCGCGCGTCTACGAGCTCTGGGGCGACTACCAGGGCATGACCGTGCGGCTGTTCGTCAGTGACAGCGAAAGGCAGTACGGCCAGATCTCCCGCGCACTGGTGCGCGCACAGGAGATCGCGAAACTCGGCGGCGTCCGCGCACCGGTGTCGTCGATCAATCCGTACGGCATGTAGTCGAAGCACGATGTCCGTGCCCATGTGACGAATGCGAACCGGGGCGTGGCGGCACGACACGACCCCTTCAGATAGCTCCACCGGAAATCATGGGCGCGCTTCCCCGGGCGCGCCCATGACCCATTTCCCGATCAGGTGTCGTCGACGATTCCCTTGATCATGGCCAGTGACTCGGCCGGGTCCAGCGCCTTGTCGCGCAGTTCGTGGAAGACGTGCAGGTACGGCCGGACGTCCTCGGGCCGGTCGATGACCTCGTCGGTGACCGCGTTCTCCACGTACATGACGTCCGCGTCCTCCGGGTCCGGGAACTGCAGGATCGCGAACGGCGCCACCACGGGCGGCGGGCCCGCGCTGAACGGCAGCACCTGGATCGTGATGTGCGGCGACGCGCTCAGCGACAGCAGGTGGCTGAGCTGGTCCGGCGCCCGGGCCGGCGCGTGCGCGATCCGGTGCAGCACGGCCTCGTCGATGATCGCGGTGATCCGCGGCGGACGCGACTTGTTCAGGATCTCCTGCTGGCGCCGCAGCCGGACGGTGATCTCCTCGTCGGTCGGCCGCATCGACGTGCTGCCGGCCGCGAAGTCACGACTCTGCAGCAGCGTGGGCAGCGTGGTCGGCGCGAAGTAGAGCACCTCGACGCTCT
The DNA here is from genome assembly GCF_030811575.1 of Catenuloplanes nepalensis. GTDB lineage: Bacteria > Actinomycetota > Actinomycetes > Mycobacteriales > Micromonosporaceae > Catenuloplanes > Catenuloplanes nepalensis. The sequence continues at coordinate 9,520,195 of NZ_JAUSRA010000001.1, forward strand.
CGTCCTCCAGCCCGATGTAGGCGTAGTAGGACGGGTTGACCCGGTCGCGCAGCGCCGACCACCAGGTGCGCAGGCGGGAGTTGCGGGCCAGCGAGAGGATCTCCTCCACCCGTTCCGGCTCGGTGATCTCGTACAGCCCGGTCAGCGCGCGGGCGTCGATGGTGGAGATGCCGACCGTGCCGGCCTCGATCCGGATCACCTTGGACAGCGACCAGTCCATCGCGTCCGCCACCTCGGCGCGGGTCTTGCCGGCCGACTCCCGGGCGGCCTTCAGTGCGTGGCTCAGGCGCCGCCGGCCCATCGAGGGGCCCTGCCGTGCCGGTTTCACCGGTCGTGTTCCGTGGCCGGGATCTTCGCTCTGATCGTGTGTCATCGCGGGACCGCACCTGACTCAAGGGTCGGTCACACCATCTGGGTGACCATTTTGTTGATCATTTCGAGGGACTCGCTGGGGTTGAGCGCGAGCTTCTGCAGTCGGGCGAAGGTCTGCCGGTAGGTCTCGACCTCCGCGGGCTGGTCGACCAGCGCGACGGTCGGCGTCGACTCGATGTAGACGACGTCCGGCGTGCCGGCCTCGAAGGAGAGCAGGTTGAACTGCCCGGTCGCGCCGTAGCTCTCCGCCGTGAACGGCAGGATCTGCAGCGTGATGTGGTCTTTCGTGCCGTCCTTGCGCAGCCGTTCCAGCTGCTCGCGGAGCACCTCGGTGCCGCCGATGTGCCGGTGCAGGTTGGCCTCGTCCAGGATCACCTGCAGCGTGGGCGGGACCGGGCGGGAGAACAGCTCCTCCTGGCGGCGCAGACGCAGGCCGACACGGACGGTCACGTCGTCCGGCTCCACCTGGGAGGGCACGGCGGCGCTGATGTAGGCCCGCGCGTAGGACTCGGTCTGCAGCAGGCCGGGCATGCCGATCGGCTGGAAGACACGCAGCGTGGCCGCCTCCGCCTCCAGCCCGACGTAGTCGTAGTAGGCGCGCTCACGCTCGAAGATCTCGCGGTACTGCACCCACCAGCCGCGCTGGCGGGACAGCCGGGCCAGGGCGAGCAGTTCGGCGACCGTGCCCGGATCGTCCACCCGGTAGTGCTGGAGCAGCGCCTTGAGGTCGTTCGTCGAGATCGAGACGGTGCCTGCCTCGATGCGGATCAATTTCGACAGCGACCAGTCCATCGCCTCGGCGGCCTGCTCCTGCGTGAGTCCGGCCGCGTCGCGCGCCGCGCGCAGCCGGGCCCGGAGCTGCCGCCGGCCACCCGAAGGGCCGTGGGCGGTGGACATGGCGCCTCCTTGCGCTCACGGGCACGTCGCCCGCTGTGACGGCCGATACTCTACGGCCGCCCGGGCCGTGCCCTCGCGGGCACCGGCTTGTCGGTGCCACCTGGCAGACCTGATATTGCGACGTGCCATGTGCCTGCGTTACGCCGTCCACCCGCCGGGTAGCCGAGAAACCTGCGCAAGTTGCCACCTGGCAGCTGATCCATGGCCGGTTGCCACCTGGCGGATGGCTTCCTGTCAATGAGCCAATGACACAGAGGTTACTCGCGCATGGATGCATATTCCAGGCCGGAAGAGTCGGGATCGGCCGTCACGCCAACGAGTGTGAGCACGAATGCGTGAGCTGCGGCTATTTCGCGGTAACCGCGCGCGGGTCGCGCCGTTTGTCACGGAGAGTGCGGGGAGTGGCGCGGGACTGGTCTTGGTCCCGGGCCTGACGAGACGCTACGCTCGCGCGGGCATCTGTCCGATCGCGTGATCAACGCGCGGTTGGTCCCTTTTGCTCAAATCTTGCTTTATGCAGCAATTGTTCATTTAATGCGATATTTTTCTATCGTGCGCGGTCAACGCTGCCCGCGCCGGACTGGAGTGACAAATGATCACGTCGACCGCGGGTGAGATGGCGTGGCGGAAGAGCAGCCGCTGCGAATCGCACACCTGCCTCGAGGTGGCCGAGGCACCCGGCGGCCGCATGGCGGTCCGCAACTCGACCCGCCCCGAGCTTCGCATCAGCTTCGAGGGGCCGGCCTGGCAGGCCTTCGTCCACACCGTGCGTAACGGGGACCTCGGCGCTCTCTGACTCGCACCTAGAATCACGCCGCCCGGCGAGCTGTCCGCTCGGCCGGGCGGTCGCGTCTCACGGTCCCGGCGGAGGACCGCGGTGGCGTCAGTGCGTGGGCTGGTGCTCCGGCGCGGGAACCCAGCGAGTGGTGACGATCCGCTCCGCGTAGAAGGACAGGAACGGCACCGTACCGGCGAGCATGACCAGGAGCATGCGCTTCAGCGGCCAGTTCGCGCGGCGGCCGAGGTCGAACGCGGCGATCAGGTAGACCATGTAGAGGAAACCGTGGGCCGGGCCGATGCCCTGCACGACGGCGGGCTGGTCCCAGATGTACTTCAACGGCATACCGATCACCACGAGCAGGATCAGCACGACGCCGACGATGTAGGCGATCATCCGATAGCGGGTCAGCGCTCCGCGCACCGCTGCCTTCCCTTCGTCCGGCGCGACGGCCGGGGTTGGTCGTGTCTCGTCAGTCGTCGGCGGGGGGACGCGCCGGGCCGTAGGCGGACCGCTCGGTGGCGCGCCGGACGGCCTCGGTGCGCACCGGACGGCGTACCGCCAGACGGTTTGGATCTCGGGGTTGTTCCGGGGTGGGAGGAGCCGGGGGTGCGTCGCCGCGCAGGACCGCGCGAACCTCACGGACCCAGAGGAAGATCACGAATGCGGCGAAGACCGGCCACTCCAGCATGTAACCCCAGCTGGACGGGTTGCCGCCCGACTCGGCCCGGGACAGTTGCCACCAGCCCAGCGCCAGGAAGGCGAGCACGAGCAGCACGGTGGCGAGGTGGACCGCGATCCACCGCGGTGTCCAGAGCCGCTTCATGCAGGCGAGCGTACCGGGGTGCTCGGAGCGTCTCCGACGCAGCGTCGTAGAGCGTCTCCGACGCAGCGTCGTAGAGCGTCTCCGCGCAGCGTCGTGACAGGGTCCCGTAATGGCTTGCGCTTGACGCCGCGTCAACTCGTAGCGTCATTCCCGTGAGTTGGTCGACGGCACAGGTGGCGCGCATCGCCGGGGTCACGTCCCGGACGTTGCGGCATTACGACGACATCGGCTTGCTGCGGCCGGCCCGGGTGAGTCCGGGCGGGCTACGGCACTACGAGCGCGAGCAACTGTTGCGGTTGCAGCAGATCATGCTGCTGCGCGAGTTCGGCATGAGCCTGGAGACGATCGGCGCCGTCGTCGCGGGCGAGGCCGACCGGGTCGGCCAGCTCCGCCGTCATCATCGGTGGCTGATCGAGGAGCGGGACCGGTTCGACCGGCTCGCGGACACGGTCGCGGCCACCATCACCCAGCTGGAAGGTGGAACGCGGATGAGCACGGAGCAGCTCTTCGAGGGCTTCGACGCGGGCCGGCAGGCCCGCTACGAGGCGGAGCTGATCGAGCGGTACGGCGACGGCGCCGCCACGGCCATCGCGGAGAGCAAGGAGCGGACGGCAGGGAAGGGCGCCGAATTGCAGGCGGAGTGGGCCGGCATCGAGGACCGGGTGGTCGCGCTGCTCGGCGCGGCGCCGGAGTCGCCGGAGGTGCAGGCCGTGATCGCGGACCATTACCGGTGGATCACGCGGCACTGGACGCCGGACCGTGAGTCGTACACCGGGCTGGGGCAGCTCTACGCCGACAGTCCGGACTTCCGGGCCCGGTTCGACGCGCGCGACCCCCGGCTGGCCGAGTTACTGCGGGACGCCATCGCGGTGTACGCGCAGGCCAGCCTCTAGCAGCGAGGGGTTTGGGGATGCGGTGTCCGGGAACCGTTGACTCATTGAGGAGAGGGGCAGTGATGACCGACTCAGTGCGTTACGGCGACGGTTCGCCGTCGGGCGCGGGCACCGCATTCCACCCGAACCCGGATGAGCCGCCCGTTCCGGAGCAGACCACGCTGCCGGAGGCGAGCCCCGAGCAGCGCGTGGACGAGTGGGACGGTGAACAGCTGAAGGGGCCGGCCGACTCGCACGAGGAGATCGGGGTGGACCCGGCCGACCTGTCCGACGAGGACCTCACCCGGGAGATGGCCAGCCTGCACCGGACCAGGCTGGACACGCTCCGGCACGCGTCCGACGCGGCGCTCGCCACCCACCTGCGCCGCACCGCCGACCTGGAGACCGAGTACCTCACCCGGCACCCGGGCCGCGAGGTCGACCCGCATCGGCTGCGGGACGGCTGATCATGTGATTCGCGATACACCGGGCTCAGGAACACGGTCCGATGGCCGATGGTTGAGTCAGGTGTCGGTGTGCTCAGTGTCCCCGGGCCTCACCTAAACAGCCTTCGCGGAATACCGTTCGGCAGGAGCCGCGTCGCGCCACTCGCCGAGAGGCGACCGGCACACCGACACCCTTTCAGTGCACGCCCCGCCGGGTCCGCCCGGCGGGGCGTCGCTGTTCGGCTGCCCGGTGACGGACCGTTTGGTCGCATAGGCGTTCTGTGGTGATCGGGGATGCGGGCATGCCGACGAACCGGCTCGGGGGGAGCTGACTCACCCGGGGTACCTCTACCGCACCGAGGACGAGTATCCGGCGGGCACGTGGTCGGCGAGCCGATCTGGCCGGGCCGGGCGCCGGAGGAGATCCCCGGGTGCGGCCTGCTGCTGGCGAACCTGTGCGACCTGGTGCAGACCGTACGCGAGCCCGTCGTTGACGGTGACGCGGCTGCACACAGGGGTGTGCAGCCGCCCGGGACCGGTAGGCCCCGGGCACGGCGGTTCGTGCGCGGCCGTTGTGCGGCCGTGATGCGGGTTGATCAAGCGCGCTCGCGGTTGCTCAGGCGCGTTTCGGGTTGCTCAGGTGTGGTTGCGCGGTTGAGCCGGCGCGTTGCGGTTGATCAGGGGTGCTTGCGGCTGACCGGGACGTGCCTGTGGTTGACCGGGCGTGCTCGCGGTTGATCGAGCCGATCGCGCCGGTCGGGCGGGTCAGGCGGGTCAGGCGACCGCGACCGTGGAGCGGCGGGCAGCGGCCGCGGAGGCGAGCAGGTCGAGCACGGTCTCGGTCTGCTCCCAGCCGAGGCACGCGTCCGTGACCGACTGGCCGTAGGTCAGCTCGCGCGTCGGGTCCAGCTCCTGCCGGCCCGGCTCCAGGAACGACTCCAGCATCACGCCGGAGATGCCCCGGTTGCCGGCCTTGAGCTGCTCCGCGATGTCCGCGGCCACGATCGGCTGGCGGCGGTGGTCCTTGCCGCTGTTGGCGTGGCTGGCGTCGATGATCAGCCGCTCCGGCAGACCGGCCTTGCGGAGCAGCGCGAGCGCGCCCTCGACCGAGTCCGCGTCGTAGTTCGGGCCGTCATTGCCGCCGCGCAGCACCAGGTGGCAGTCCGCGTTGCCGCGCGTGTGCAGGATCGCGGGCGTGCCGGACATCGCGATGCCGGGGAAGACGTGCGGGACCGCGGCCGCGTTGATCGCGTCGATCGCGGTGCTGATCGCGCCGTCCGGGCGGTTCTTCATGCCGATCGGCATCGACAGGCCGGAGGAGAGCTGGCGGTGCACCTGGCTCTCCACGGTGCGCGCGCCGATCGCGCCCCAGGCCACGGTGTCCGCGATGAACTGCGGCGTGATCGGGTCGAGGAACTCGCAGCCGACCGGCAGGCCCAGCTCCAGCACCTGGAGCAGCAGCTGGCGGGCGATCCGCAGGCCGGTGTTGACGTCGCCGGAGCCGTCCAGCGCCGGGTCGTTGATCAGGCCCTTCCAGCCGACCGTGGAGCGCGGCTTCTCGAAGTAGACGCGCATCACGATGAGCAGGTCGTCGGAGAGGCGCTCCGCGACCGGGCGCAGCCGCCGGGCGTAGTCGAGCGCGGCGGCCGGGTCGTGCACCGAGCACGGGCCGACCACGACGATCAGCCGGTCGTCCTCGCCGTCGAGGATGCGTGCGACCGCGCGGCGGCCCTCGACCACGCGGCCGGCCAGCTCCTCGCTCAACGGCAGGTGGTGATGGAGCAGGTCGGGGGTCATCAGCGGAACGACCTTGTCGATCCGCTGGTCGGTGACCCGTCGTGAGGACGTCATTGCAGATTTCCTTTCACCGGCCCGCCCCAGGGCCGGTGACCTGGAGAGCCGGGCAGCGTGTTCGTCGCATGCGAAAAGGGCAGGGAATAGGCTCCCTGCCCTTGCCGGCTCTCTGAAGGCTGTGGTGACGTCAGACCAGGGTCGAGTCACCGGCGCTCAGGGCCGGCCACCCAAACCAATAAAAGGACTTCGTCACGTCGGACACCCTACCGCGTTTCCGGGCCGCCGTCTGCCATCAGGGTCGCGATGGTGACTGAAGACCCTCTCCGTGGGTACGTGAGGGGCATGACTGATCGGGTGGAGAGCCGGGCGGCCTCGCTGCTGCCCGAGGAGCGCCGCGTCGGCAGCGACGACGTGGAGGCGCAGGCGGAGGAGATCCTGCTGGAATCGGACGAGCGAACGGCCGACTCGACGGCGGCGCCCGACTCGTTCGTCGAGCACCGCACGTCGGCCGAGGCCGCGGGCGCGTCAGAGGAGCCGCCGGACTGAGGCCCCGCCGCCGGCGGCGGGGCCGGCCCGGGTTTGATCTGCTGGACCACAGCGGAACGTGCAGGGAGGCCCCCCCGGGCCGACCGGTGCCCGCGGGAGCATGCGGGCTGCACCCCGCCGGAAGCGGGAAAATGGGTTGATGAGGGTTGTTGGTGCGGAACCTGCGCCCGCACTCCTCCAGCTCGCGCCGTAGCCGGTCAGCACGTTGTGCGCCAACGCCGGCCTGCGGAACGCGGCGTGAGCTCGCCGCGCTGAACAAGCCTCAATGGCCCCTTCTGATCCATTCGTCGAGGTGTGGGGACTCGGCTCCGATCGTGGTGCTGTCGCCGTGGCCGGTGTGCACGGTCGTCTCCGGTGGGAGCGTCAGGAGCTTCGCCTTGATCGACTCGATGATCGTGTCGAAGGAGCTGAAGCTGCGGCCGGTCGCGCCCGGGCCGCCCTGGAAGAGGGTGTCGCCGGTGAAGACCACGTTCAGCGCGGGTACGTGGAAGCAGCACGCGCCGGGGGCGTGGCCGGGCGTGTGCAGGACGTGCAGCTCGACGCCGCCGACCTCGATCGTCTGGCCGTCCCACAGAGCGCCGTCGACCGGGACGCCCGGGTGGGTGAGCTGCCAGACCGGTGCGTCGTTCGGGTGCAGCCAGATCGGGGCGCCGGTCGCCGTCGCCAGCGCGGGCGCCTGGCGGACGTGGTCGTCGTGCGCGTGCGTGGCCAGGATGGCCTTGACCGTGCGGCCGCCGACCGCCGTCAGGATCGCGTCGACGTCGTGCGGGGCGTCGATCACCACGCACTCGGTGTCGTCGCCGAGCACCCAGACGTTGTTGTCGACGTCGAAGGTCTGGCCGTCCAGGGAGAACGTGCCGGACGTGACGGTGTGGTCGATGCGGGCCGGCATCAGAAGATCACCACCGAGCGGAGTACGTCGCCGCGGTGCATCTTGGTGAACGCCTCCTCGACCTGCTCCAGGCCGATCTCCTCGGAGACGAACGCGTCCAGGTCCAAGCGGCCCTGGCGGTAGAGCTCGGTCAGCATCGGGAAGTCGCGGGTGGGCAGGCAGTCGCCGTACCAGCTGGACTTGAGCGCGCCGCCGCGGCCGAACACGTCGAGCAGCGGGATCTCCGGGATCTTCATCTCCGGCGTGGGCACGCCGACCAGCACCACGGTGCCGGCCAGGTCACGGGCGTAGAACGCCTGCTTCCAGGTCTCCGGGCGGCCGACCGCGTCGATCACCACGTCCGCGCCGAAGCCGCCGGTCAGGGCCTGGATCGCGGCGACCACGTCGCCCTCGCGCGCGTTGACCGTGTGGGTGGCACCGAAGCCCTTGGCCCACTCCAGCTTCCGGTCGTCGGTGTCCACCGCGATGATCGTGGTCGCGCCGGCCAGCGAGGCGCCCGCGATCGCGCCGTCGCCGACGCCGCCGCAGCCGATCACCGCGACCGAGTCGCCGCGCTGCACGTTGCCGGTGTTGATCGCGGAGCCGATGCCGGCCATCACGCCGCAGCCGAGCAGGCCGACCGCGGCCGGGCGGGCCGCCGGGTCGACCTTCGTGCACTGGCCGGCCGCGACCAGCGTCTTCTCGATGAACGCGCCGATGCCGAGCGCGGGGGACAGCTTCGTGCCGTCCTCCAGCGTCATCGGCTGCTTCGCGTTGTGGGTGGCGAAACAATACTGCGGCTTGCCCCTGCGGCAGGCCCGGCAGTCGCCGCAGACCGCGCGCCAGTTGAGCACCACGAAGTCGCCGGGAGCCACCTCGGTCACGCCGGGGCCGACCGACTCGACCGTGCCGGCCGCCTCGTGGCCGAGCAGGAACGGGAAGTCGTCGTTGATGCCGCCCTGCTTGTAGTGCAGGTCGGTGTGGCAGACCCCGCAGGTCTGGATCTTCACCACCGCTTCGCCGGGGCCCGGGTCGGGAACGATGACCGGGACCTCCTCGACCTCTGCGTTCTTCGCGCGAGCGATAACCCCGCGGACTGTCTGGCTCACGTCGCCCTCCTCCGTCTTGTCATTCTCGCGGTCAATCCGTAACACAGCGATTGTGGAAACCGGGGGTTCTTGCCGGGATTAATCGCTTCGACCGTTGTCTCTCCGTCTGGGAACATCGGTCTATGTCACTGGTCGAGGCGTCCGGACTGACCAAGATCTTTCGCCGGCCGGTGAAGGATCCCGGCTTCCGCGGTGCGCTGCGGCACCTGGTCGCGCCGAGCCATCGGGACGTGACCGCGGTCGACGGCGTGGACCTGCGGATCGAGCCCGGCGAGGCGGTGGCGTACGTCGGGCCGAACGGCGCGGGCAAGTCCACCACGGTCAAGCTGCTGGCCGGCATCATCGTCCCGACCAGCGGCGACGTGCGGGTGGCCGGCCTCTCCCCGCACCGGGACAGGATCGCGAACGCGCGGCAGGTCGGCGTGCTCTTCGGGCAGCGCAGCCAGCTCTGGTGGGACCTGCCGGTGCGCGAGTCGTTCACGCTGCTGCGTGACATGTACGGCGTCTCGGCGCGCGACTATCGCGAGCGGATGGAGCGGTTCGACGCGGTGCTCGACCTGGGTTCGCTGTTGCCGGTGGTGGCCCGGAAGCTCTCGCTCGGCCAGCGCATGCGGGCGGACCTGGCGGCGGCGCTGCTGCACGGGCCACGGATCGCGTACCTGGACGAGCCGACCATCGGGCTGGACATCGCGGTGCGGGACCGGGTCCGGTCGTTCCTGCGGCAGCTGCGCGACGAGGGCACCACGATCATGCTGACCACGCACGATCTCGGCGACATCGAGGACGTGTGCGAGCGGCTGGTCATCATCGACCACGGCCGGGTGATCTACGACGGTGCGCTGGCCGCGGTGAAGGACGACTTCGCGCGGGAGCGGCACATCCACCTGCAGCTGGCGTCCGCTGTGCCGCTCTCGTCGGTCGTGGCGTGCCTGCCGGATGCGCGGGTGGTCGCCGGGGACGGGCCGGGCGAGTTCACCGTGACCGTCGACCGGTTCCGGCAGACCGCGGGCGCGGTGATCTCCGCGGTGCTGCCGCTGGCCGAGGTGGTGGAGCTGCGCATCGACGAACCGGCGATCGAGGACGTGGTACGCAAGGTGTACGCGGGGGAGCTGAGGCTGGCGTGATCGCCTATGTGGCGCTGTTCCGCACGTCGGCGCGGACCGTGCTGGCGTACCGGATGGCGTTCTGGCTGGGCGTGCTCGGCGGGATCCTGCCGCTGGTGGCGCTCTTCGCGATCTGGGGCGCGATGCTGGGCGGCGGGCGGACCCTGGGCGGGCTGGACTGGCCACAGATGCGCGCGTACCTGCTGGTCACGTTCGGCACCGGGGCGCTGGTCGCGGCGTACGGGGACTTCCGGATGGCGAACCGGATCCTGGACGGCCGGGTCGCGCTGGACCTGGTCAAACCGGTCGACTTCCAGCGGTCGCGGTTCGCGGAGGCGCTCGGCGGCGTCGGGATGGAGCTGCTCTCGGTGGCACTGGTCGCGGCCGGCTGGGTGCTGATCAGCGGGCCGGTGCTGGTGCCGCACGGTGTGCAGGCCGCGCTGTTCGCGGCGTCGCTGATCTCGCTGGTGCCGCTCAAGTTCGCCATCATGTATCTGACCTGCACGCTCTGCTTCTATACACAGAACTACGTGGGGCTGTTCTGGGCGCGGGAGACGATCTCGGCGCTGCTGTCCGGCGCGCTGGTGCCGATCGCGCTGCTGCCCGCGTGGTTGCAGGCGATCTCCGCGCTGCTGCCGTTCGCGAGCGTGGTGTCCACGCCCGCGCTGATCTACGTGGGAGCCGCGTCCGGGACGACCGCGGTGCGGCTGATCGCGGTGCAGGTGCTGTGGACGGCCGTGCTGTGGTTCGGGGCGCGGCTGGCCTGGCGGTTCGCGATCCGGAGGCTGACGGTGCACGGTGGGTGAGATCTCGCGAATTCTCTGGATCTACCGGCGTGGGCTGGGCGCGCACGTGCGCAGCATGATGGAGTACGAGGCCGACTTCTGGCTGCTGGTGCTGGCCGGGCTGCTGCAGCAACTGGTCGGGCTGGCGTTCCTGGGCGCGGTGTTCGCGCAGGTCCCGGCGCTGCGCGGCTGGACCTTCCCGGAGGCCGTGCTGCTATACGGGTTCGCGTCGTTCGTGTTCGGGCTCGCGCCGCTGCTCTTCGACGGGCTCTGGCGTACCGCCTGGCTGGTCAATCAGGGAGAGCTCGACTACGCGCTGGTCCGGCCGTACCCGGTGATGTTGCAGGTTTCGGGTTCTTATGTCGGAATGCAGGGTTTCGGTGACGTGACAGTCGCGGCCTGCATGATCGGGTGGGCGCTGGTGCGCGTCGACGTGGCGTGGTCGCCGCTCACCGTGCTGATCGGGCTGATCCTGCTGGCCAGCGCGGCCGCGGTGCGGATCTCGATCCTGGCCGCGAGCACGGCCGTCGCGTTCTGGCTGCACGCGCCGCACTCCGGCTTCGCCATGGCGATCAACCAGATGGGTACGCTCGCGCGCTACCCGCTGACGATCTACGGCCTGGCCGTGCGCGGCGTGCTGACGCTGCTGGTGCCGTTCGCGTTCACCGCGTTCTTCCCGGTCTCCTGGCTGCTCGACCCGGGCCGGAACTGGTGGGCCGCGCTGGTCACGCCGGTGGTCGCCGGGGCGTGCGTGGTGACCGGGGTGCGGATCTACCACCGGGGGGTGCGGCGGTACGAGAGCGCGGGGCACTGAAACCGGCGGCCTTGTCACAGATGTCGATCACGCGCCATGCGGGCCGGCGGAAGCGCTGGTAACGTTGCCGGGTGATTTTCGCCGGCGACGATGATGGGGCTGATCCAGCCGGGCTCTCCGGTCCCGAATCGTCCGGGCCGCACAGCGTGGAGCTGGTCGGGCTGCTGCATGAGCTGACCGCGATGCTGCTCGGCGCCACGGAGATCGAGTCGGCCTTGGCCGACCTGTCCCGGTTCGCGGCGTTCGCGGTGCCCGGTGTCGCCCGATGCTCGGTCCTGCTGATCACCGAGGGCCGCCCCGCCGTCTCCGCGGCCTCCGAGACCAGCCGCCGGAAGATCGACGACGTGCAGCAGGACGAGGCCACCGGCCCGTCCCTGGACTCCATCCGCACCCGCGAGCCCGTGGTCAGCATCGATCTGCGCGTCGACGACCGCTGGCCCGCACTCCAGCCGGCCGCGGTCGGCACCGGACTGCGCACCGCGATAGCGCTCCCGATCGACGTCAACCGGGACGCGGTCGGCGCGCTCACGCTCTACCTCACCGACGCGGACGCGGCCGGGCCCAGCCGCATGGTCGCGGCCATGGCCATCGCGGGGCAGGCCGCGCTGCTGCTCGGCGAGGTCCTGCGCCGCGAGGAGGAGACCACGCCGTCACTCGCGGCCCAGGAGCCCTACGACGCCACCGTCAACCACGCCGTCGGCCTGATCATGGCGCAGCGCGGCTGCGGCCCCGCCGAGGCTTTCGAGGTCATCGACGAGACCGCCACCCGCCTGGCGGTCAGCCCTCGCGTGGTCGCCGAACGCCTCCTCGAGACCGCCCAGCGCCGCTCCGCACCCTGACCAGCAGGCGCTCTGCCCTCTGACCATCAGGCGCTCTGCCCTCTGGTCATCAGGCGCTCTGGCCTCTGGTCGTCAGGCGCTCTGCACGACCTCGAACTCCAGCAGACTGGCACCGCTCGCCACCGGCCGGGACCGCTCGCCCGCGTGCGCCGCGCGCCCGGAGCCCTGCGCCCACGCCTGGTAGTGCTCCTCGGTCTCCCACTTCGTGTAGACGAAGTACCGCGTCTCGCCGCTCACCGGGCGCAACAGCTCGAACCCCAGGAAACCCTCGGCGTTCTCCACCGCCCCCTGCCGCGCCGCGAACCGCTTCTCCAGCTCCGGCCCCGCACCATCGGGCACGTCAATCGCGTTGATCTTCACAACAGCCATACCTCCAACCTTAAAACCGTGCCGGGGTACGCCTTCCGCGCCCTGCCGCCGGCTCCACCCTCGGCGCGGCCGCACTGTGCCGGTTTCGGGCGATGTGCGGCGCTGCGGGCTGGGCGATCGAGGCCTATTCAGCGGTGCCGGTTCGGCGCGGTGTCGCCGCAGCAGGTCGGCGCGGCCGACGGGACCTCTATGTATGCGCGGTGTGCGGCATTCGTAGAGGGTTATTCAGCGTATAGCGCGCCGACAGCCCTGGCCTGCGGCGACGTGGCGCCGGCTCAGCCCTGCCGAATAAGCCTCGTCGTGCGTCACGTGTGCATCGAGGTTTGTTCGGCGTGTGGCGCACCGACTCCGCGGCAACGCGGCGCCGGCTGACCGCGCTGAATATGCCTCATCACCTCGCGTAGCGAACGGACTTGTGACGTTTCGGCGATGAAGGGAGAAGTAGGGAGTCGCACTGGCCCCACCGAATCTCAATGCCGGAACGTCAGCGAAGTGACATTTCCGGCTCTTTGGCGTGGTCGAGGATTGGTTCGGCTTCGAGGCTTATTCAGCGCGGCGAGCCGGCACCGCGTTGCCGCAGTCCGGGCGGCCTGACGAGGGCGGCGCTGAATAAGTCTCTTCGGTTCCGCATTTTGGAGATCGATCTCATCATGCGGCCGATCTTCCGCATGGTGGGAGCCGGCGATCGTATTTCGGAATCCACCAGATTTTGCTGGGGTTGGCTGCTCGAAATATCGTATTAAGTCACGTCGCCTGGCGAGGGGGCGGCCACTAGTGATACGTCAGGCACCTTATGGGACCCGCATTCGGTGCTTGACGTATCACTAGTGACCACTCTTGATCAACTGACCGACGCTCATTCGTTTGACAGGATCCAGTCGCGCCCCGATCCGCTGCTGCGGGCCGGTGTGCGAAGCAATCCACGATAAGCCGTCGACAAGGCGCTCATATGGTCCTGTCGTCGGCGCCGCCAGCGGTTTCGATGCACCAATATGGCGACATTTCCACCGGGTACGACGCCGGCCGTCTCTGATGTGGTGCGCACCGCGCAGACTGCTACCGCCCGGCCGCCCCGTCTGCCGCCGACCACCCCGGGTGTAGATCTCCGGAAAGTCCGGGTGGCCGCTGGGAGTGGTGGTGCTGCCGGGACCTGCGGTCGCGAGGGGCTGCGGGGGTTTGGGTGGCCGTTGGGAGTGGTGGTGCTGCCGGGATCTGCCGGGTGCGGAGGTCGCGCGGGTTTGGGTGGCCGCTGGGAGCGGCGGTGCGGCCGGGACCTGCGGTCGCGAGGGGTTGCGGGGGTTTGGTGACCGGGCTGGGACTGGCTGCGCCGCGGCGGCCGGAGCGGAGCGCTAGCGGAGTCGGAGGCCTCCGCGCGGTTTGCCCGCGGGAGCATGCCCAGAGTGGCCACGCCGGAAGCGGGAAAATGAATTCAGCCCTTGATTTCTGATCAGCAGCATCGTGGCGAACGCAACCAGGCGGAACGTGGGTAGGCCGCGGGAGTGCGCCCGACGTCACCACGCCGGAAGCCCGGAAGCCCGGGAGGCCCGGGAGGCCCGGAAGACCGGGAGGACCGGGAAGACCGGGAGGACCGGAAGACCGGGAGGCCCGGAAGTCCGAAAGATCGGAAGACCCCGGGAGGCCTGGAGGACCGGTTCATGGGTTTTCGGCGGCGGCTCTGGCCTCTGCGTCCTCGGCCGCGCGGGCTGCGGCGGCGGAACGGTTCTGGAGGGGGAGTTCGGGGAGGAAGAGGACGACGGCGAGGCCGACGATCATGATGATGGCGGCGATCAGGAAGACCAGGCTCATCGACTCGGAGAAGCCGACCTTGAACGGGTGGGCGATGACGTCGCTGAGCGTGTTGATGAACGAGGTGTCGTTCAGGCCCTCGGTGGACTGGCCGGACTGAAGGGCCGCCGCCTGTTCGGGGTTGTCGCGCAGCGCGGCCTGGAACTCGGGTGCGGCCTGGGCGTCGGTGAAGGCGTCACGGATTCTGCCGGGGACGGCCGCGAAGAGGACGGAGAGGAAGACGGCGGTGCCGAGGGTGCCGCCCATCTGGCGGAAGAACGTGACGGCGGAGGTGGCGGTGCCGATCTCGCGCGGCGAGACCGCGTTCTGGACCGCGGTGACCATGGGCTGCATGTTGCCGCCGAGGCCGAGGCCCATCAGCAGCATGATGCCCATCGTCAGCGGGAGCGGCGTGTCCGCGGTGATCAGGGAGAAGAGGAAGAGCGCGATCAGCATCAGCGCGGAGCCGACGATCGGGATGAAACGGTAGCGGCCGGTGCGGAAGATGATCTGGCCGAAGACGATCGAGCCGGTCATGATGCCGAAGACGAACGGGATCATCTGGAGGCCGGCGACCATCGGGGACGAGCCTTTGACGATCTGCAGGTAGAGCGGCACCATCATCAGCCCACCGAACATGGCCATGCCGACCACGAAGCTGCTGGCCGCGCCGACGCCGAAGGTGCGGATGCGGAACAGGCGCGGCGGCAGCAGGGCCTCGTCCTTGTACGCGCGTTCGGCGAGGACGAAGCCGATCAGGCCGACCACGCCGACGGCGTAGCAGAGGATCGCGCGGCCGGAGCTCCAGCCCCAGTCGCGGCCCTGTTCGGCGACCGTGAGCAGCGGGACCAGGCCGAGGACCAGGGTGAGCGCGCCGGGCCAGTCGATGCGGTGGTCGGTGCGGTGGTGCGGCAGGTGCAGGACGCGGGCGACGACGACCATGGCGAGCAGGCCGAGCGGCACGTTGATGTAGAAGATGTAGCGCCACCCGGCGATGCCGGCGATGTCGTCGGCCTCGGCGAAGAGGCCGCCGAGGACCGGGCCGAGCACGCTGGCGCTGCCGAAGACGGCCAGGAAGTAGCCCTGGTACTTGGCGCGTTCGCGGGGCGGCACGATGTCACCGATGATCGCCAGCGCGAGGGACATCAGGCCGCCCGCGCCGACGCCCTGGACCGCGCGGTAGGCGGCGAGCTGGTACATGTCGCCGGCCATGCCGCAGAGCGCGGAGCCGATCACGAAGATGCCGATCGCGGCCAGGAAGAAGCGTCGCCGGCCGTAGATGTCGGAGAGCTTGCCGTAGAGCGGCGTCGAGATCGTGGAGGTGATCAGGAACGCGGTCGTGGCCCACGCCTGTACGGAGAAGCCGTGAAGATCGTCGGCGATGGTCCGGATCGCGGTGGCGACGATGGTCTGGTCCAGCGCGGCCAGGAACATGCCCATCATCAGCCCGGCCAGGATCGTCATGATCTGGCGGTGGGTGAAGTCGCCCTCGGCGGCCGGTGGCGCGGGGGTAGTGGCAGAGGCGCTCACGCGTTCTCCTGGAGATCGATTTGCTTGCACCATACACACGTCTGGTGGTCGGCTCTTTCGATTACCCCACAGGGTGAGCGCCGTTGTCGCCGTTATGCGAAGGCCGACCGCTGCACCGGCAGGCCGTACGGGCTGGTGCGGGCCAGGCGGCTGGACAGCGTACCCCGGTCGGCGATCTGCGCGAAGTAGCCGGCGCGGCGGCGGGCCACGCAGCCGTCCGGGCGACCGGCGTTCTTCACCTGGTCCGGGTCGAGGTGACTGTTGAGGCCGTCCTTGAGCAGCATCAGCGCCTCCGCGCGCAGCTGCGAGATGCGCGACTCGGTGACGCCCAGCTCGTCCGCGATCACGGCCATCGGCTCGTCGTTCAGGAAGTACCGGGTGATCACGATGCGCAGCCGCTCGGGCAGCGCCTCGACCGCGTTGTGCAGGTAACCGATCTTCTCGCGGTGGACGAGCATCTCCTCCGGGCCCATGGTCGGCTCGGTGACCATGTCCTCGGCGCTGCCGCTGGTGAAGCCCTGGAGCGAGAGGACCACCGCTCGCTGCACGTCGTCCTCGACCGAGGTGATCTCGGAGACCGGGATGCCGAGGTGCTCGGCCAGCTCGTACGCGGTGGGCGTGCGGCCGAGCATCGCGGTCAGCGCCTGGCGGGCGACGTCGGTCTGCCGGGCCCGCTGCCGGACCGAGCGGGACGCCCAGTCCAGCCCGCGCAACTCGTCGAGGAGCGCGCCACGGATCCGGGTGGCCGCGAACCGGTGGAACGGTATGCCCCGCTCCGGGTCGAAGCCGCGGGCCGCGGTGACCAGTGCGGCCAGGCCGGCCGAGGTCAGGTCGTCGCGGTTGACGTGCGCCGGGACCCGGCCGAGCATCTCCCGCACCAGATGACCGACCAGGGCCATGTTCCCGCGGATCAGGTCCTCGCGGTCCCGGTCGCTCATCGGTGCGGGCGCGATCGTCGTGGTGGTGCTCATCTGCGTTCCCCCTGGAAGTCGTGGCGCGCTGGCCAGGGAGAACTCTCGAATCGCACGGGTGCGGAACCGGTTGCGAACGGTTGCTATTCGGTTGTAGCGGCGGGAGAGCGCTCAGGAACGGGTTCCTGAGGACTCGCCGGCGGGTTTCTCAGCGGGCGCGGCGGGCCGTCAGCGGGCGCGGTGGGCTTTCAGCGAGCGCGGTGGGTTTTCAGCGAGCGCGCCGCGCGTAGTAAACGAACGCGGGCGGCAGGTTGGCGGTGATCGTGCGGCCCAGCACGACCTCCTCGAACGCGACCTCCAGCATGCGGCGGAAGCGGCGCGCGGCCGGGGTGCGGGCCGCCATCGTGTACGCGAACGTGGTGAACGCGCCGTCCGGGCTCAGCGTCGCGCGGACCGCGTCGAGGATCGACCGCTGCGCGGACAGCGGGAACGACGCCCACGGCAGCCCGCTGATCACCACGTCTGCCCGCTCGACGCCGCGCTCGGCCAGCAGCCGGGGCAGGTCCGCCGCGTTGTCGTTGATCACCTCGACGGCCGGGTGCCGCTCCGCGATGTGCGTCGCGAGCGCCGGATTCAGCTCGACCGCGAGGTGCCGGCCGCGACCGGTCAGCCGCTCCTGGATGACCGTGGTGAACGCGCCGGTGCCGGGCCCCAGCTCGACCACGACCGGGTCACCGCTCTCCGGGATCGGCGCGGTGACCGCGGTGCCGAGCCGGCGTGAGCTGGGTGCGATCGCCCCGGTGCGCGCGGGCGAGCGGAGGAACTCGCGCAGGAAGAGCGCGTTGGTCATGGAGACTCCTTGTGTACGTGGTCGCACAAGCCTCTCAGAGACGCTCGGACGGGTGCAGCGGTGTGTCCGCCACCGCGCAGTGGGTGCGCACCGGTGTCTCCGCGGTCCGGGTGCGGCCGGGCACGCCCAGGAACGCGATCAGCGCGCCGGCGGCCATCAGACCAGCACAGATCCACATCGATCCACGGTACGTGGGGGCGAGCGCGACCGGATCGGTCAGACTCCCGGTCCCGATCCCGGCCGCGAGCGGCAGCACGGCCACGGACAGCAGCCCGGCCGCGCGCGCCACCGCGTTGTTCACGCCGCTGGCCACGCCCGCGTACCGGGAGTCGACGGAGCCGAGCGCGGTCGCGGTCAGCGGTGCCACGGTCGCGGACAGGCCGAGGCCGAGCACCAGCACCGGCGGGAGCACGTCGCGCAGGTAGTCCGCGTCCGGGCCGATCCGGGCGAAGAGCACCAGCGCTACCGCGCAGATCAGCGGGCCGAGCGTCATCGGCAGGCGCGGCCCGATCCGCTCGGCGAGCGCGCCGGCCCGGGACGACAGCACCAGCATCAGTGCGGTCACCGGCAGCAGCGCCATGCCCGCGGCGAGCGGGCTGAACCCGGTCACGACCTGCAGGTTCAGCACGACCAGGAGGAACACGCCGCCGTTCGCCGCGTAGACCGCGAACGTGGCCAGGTTGGTGGCCGAGAACGCGCGTGAGGAGAACACGGTCAGCGGCAGCATCGGGTGCGGCGAGACACGCTCGACCCAGACGAACGCGGCCAGGCCGGCAACGCCGAGCGCGAGCGTGCCGAGCACGACCGGGTGACCACCGCCGAGCGCGGGCCAGGCGGTGAAGCCGTAGGTGAGGCCGCCGAGCCCGGCCGCGCCGACCACCGCGCCGGTCAGGTCCAGGCCGCGTGGCGCGTCCGCGTCCCGGGTCTCCGGCACGTGCCGGAGCGCGACCGCGATCACCAGGATCGCGAGCGGCACGTTGATCAGGAAGACCCAGCGCCAGCTCGCGGCCTCGACCAGCCAGCCGCCGAGGAACGGGCCGATCGCACCGGCCACGCCGCCGAGCCCGGACCAGGCGCCGATCGCCTTGGCGCGGTCCTCGCGCACGAAGACGGCCTCCAGGATCGCCAGCGAGCCCGGGGTGAGCAGCGCGCCGCCGACGCCCTGCAACACGCGCGCGGCGATCAGCGTCTCCACGTTCGGCGCGAGGCCGCAGAGCAGCGACGCGAGCGCGAACCAGGCGACACCGAGCACGAAGACGGCGCGCCGGCCGTAGCGGTCGCCGAGCGAGCCGCCGAGCAGGATCAGCGCGGCCAGGCTCAGCGTGTAACCGTTCACGGTCCACTGGAGCGCGGCGGCACCGGCGTCCAGCTCCGCGCCGAGCCGGGGCAGCGCGATGTTGACCACCGTCGCGTCGATCGAGGCCAGGCCGGAGCCGAGCACCGTGGCCAGCAGGACCCAGCGGCCCGCGGGGCGGCCGAGTCGGACATCCGATTTCATCGGGGATCAAGCTACCCCGTCGTTCTCCTCCAGTGCTGGCGGCGCTTCTCGTCCTTCAGGGAGATGCCGAGCCGGGAGAGTTCCTGGCGCAGCTCGTCGGCCTCCTCGTGGTCGTCCCGGCCGAGCGCGCGCTGCCGCGCGGAGAGCAGCGCATTCGCGCCGCGGGGCAGGCCGTCCGGGGTGTCGTCCTCGGGAAGACCCTCGACCCAGCGACGGTACGCGGACGCGTGCGGATCACCGCCGTCGCGCCAGGGGAGGCCGTGCGTGGTGAGCAGGTCCCGGATGTTCGCGCGCGGCGGCAGATCGCCGCGGACCCGCCACAGCTCCGTGCCGTCCCGGCCGAGCACCACCAGGTCCTTGCTGGTCAGGCCGCCGGACTCGTCGGCCCAGACAGTGCCGATCTCGGCGCGCCGGGCCCGCTTGGTCCGGTCACCGCGCCGGACCACCAGCTCGTCGCCGTCGACGCCGATCACGGTGTAGCCCCAGAACGCGGACGCGGTCAGCGCCAGGCCGAGCGCGAGCCCGCCGCCGGTGAAGCCGATCAGCGCCCACGGCTCCGGCCAGCCGCCGACCCAGCGGACCAGGCCGTGCATGGGCAGCCACTCGAGGCCGTCCAGCCAGGCCCAGAACCGGTGCAGCAGCAGCCCGAGGCCGGCCCCGGTCACCGGAAAGCCGGCACAGACCAGCGCGAGATCCCAGAACGACCGCTTCGCCTTCTCCACGGCACCCAGCCTGCCGCGCGCCACCCACCCGCGCGACGGGCATTGGTCGATCGCGTCATAGACCAAAGTTCACAGGTGCTCGCCCAGGAACTCCACGGTCGCGGCGGTCGCGGCGGACACGTGCGGCTCGCTGTCGTACAGGTCGATGTGCAGGTCCGTCTCCAGCCAGTGGATCTCCCGGTCGCCCGGCGTCCGCTCGTGCAGCAGCCGGGCGAGTTCGGGCGCGCAGTAGTCGTCGTTCGTGCCGTGCACGACCAGCAGCGGCGTCTCGGCCAGCAGCGGGGCGGCACCGAGCGCGTCGAGCGTCATCAGCGCGTGCAGCGATCCGCGGGTCACCTCGTTACGCCAGGCCGGTGCCGCGCCGCGGGCGGTGCCGTAGTAGGCGAACGGCTCGTCGCCGCCCATCGCGGCCTCGCCGCCGTCCGGGGCGACCGCGGGGATCATCTCGTCGGCGCGTGCGATGAACGAGCGCAGCGCGTCGCGGTAGTTCGCGAGGCCGGACCGCTCGGCGAACCACGCCGGGCTGTTGTAGGCGCCGGCGATCCCGGCCACCGCGCGCACCCGCGGGTCGACGGCGGCGGCGCGCACCGCGTAGCCGCCGCCGAGACAGATGCCGACCAGGCCGATCCGGTCCGCGGCCACGGCCTCGTGTCCGGCCAGGACGGTGACGGCGGCGCGCAGGTCGGACAGCTTGCCGGCGCCGTCCTCGTGCTGACGGCGGCCGCCGCTAGCGCCGAAGCCGCGATGGTCGAAGGCCAGCGTGATCACGCCGGCCCGGGCCAGGCGATCGGCGTAGACGCCGGTGACCTGCTCCTTGACGCCGGTGAACGGCCCGGTCAGCGCGACGGCCCGGCCGTCCGCGCCGGCGGGGACACGCAGGACGCCGGCCAGCCGGATGCCGTCCGCGTCGAAGGTCATTTCTTCCACCCGTGGGTCAGTCATGCCGGTCACGGTAGGCTGACCGTCCGGCGTGGACCAGAAGGCACCTTTCGGTGCCCATGACGGGGGAGTCGTGGCCATGGCGTTGGTGATCCCGGACGTGCTCGACGAGGACTGTGCCACCCGGCAGGCGCTGGAGCGGTTCGCGTCGAAGTGGCGGGTGCTGGTGATCTACGCGCTGCTGGCCGGCCCGCAGCGCCACGCGGAGCTGCGGCGGAGGCTGGCCGGGGTCACGCAGAAGGTGCTGACCGAGACGCTGCGCGGCATGGAACGGGACGGCCTGGTCGAGCGCCGGGTGCTGCGCGAGACGGCGCCACAGCACGTGGAGTACGCGCTGACCGAGCTGGGCGCGACGTTGCGGGAGCCGCTGACCGCGATCTGCGACTGGGCGGTCAGCGGCCGGGTGGCGGCTTCGCCGGACGGTCGCTGACCGGCTGCTCGGCGTACCCGCGCTGCTCGGTGATGATCCGCGCGGTCTCGGTGAGGAACGCGCGGGGATCGAGGGCGAAGCCCGCGAACGCGGCCGGCGTGATCGCGGTCAGGATGGCGGCGATCGTGCGGCGGGTGAGCCCGGTCGCGGCGGCCAGGTCGCCGAGCAGGTCGTGGGCGGAACCGGCCGGAACGGGCGGGACACGGGCATCGCGGCTGCCGGTGGCCGTGGTGATCGTGTAGCGGGGCGGGGCCGCCGGGAGGCGGGCGTTCAGCGCGGTCACGCACGCGGCGATCAGCGCGGCCGAGTCCAGGGTGATCAGGTGGGCCGGGCGCGGCCGGGACGCCGGTGCGGGGCGCGCGGTGGTGGCGTCGCGGACCGCGGGCGGGCGGGGGAACTCGCGTTGCAGCCCGGCCACGAACTCCCGGTACGACTCGGGCGTGATCACGGTCAGCTCGTTGAGCGCGGGGTCGGTGACGCGCTCGCCGTCCGCCGCCACCGCGAGGCGCAGGCCGCGGCCGACCTCCTGACGACGGGAGATCGTGCTGTCGCCGCGCTTGAGCAGGCAGATCACGAAGACGTTCGGGTTGTCCCAGCCCTCGCGCAGCGCGGAGTGCGAGAACAGGAACCGCACCGGCTCGTCCGGCGAGAGCAGCCGCTCGCGGTCGCGCAGGATCAGGTCGAACGCGTCCTCGTCGTCCGGCGCGGCCGGGTCGGTGAGCCGCCCGGTCCGGCGGTCGACGGAGAAGTAGCCGCGGTGCACCGATCCGGGCGCGTCGCTGCCGGTGGCCCGCCGGAACTCGTCCTCGAACGCGCGCGCGTAGTCGCCCTTGCCGTCCGGGCGCGCGTAGTCGCGATAGCGCGCCACCGAGTCGATGAAGAACAGGGACAGGACCTTCACACGGTACGGGCGGAGCCGCTCCTCCTGCTCCAGGTGCGCGCGGACCGCCTCCCGGATCTGGAGGCGCCGCAGCCCGTCCTCGCTCACGCCGGGCGCGGTCACGCCGTGCACCGCGATGCGTTTGACCAGGCCACGCCGGTGCGCGTCGGGTGCGTCGAGCCGGTGCACCAGGTTGCGGACCGTGCGGTGGGTAGCGGACCAGCGCAGGATCGCGGTCGGGTGGAACGAGGCGAGCGCGCCGAGCGTGCGGCCGCCCTCCATCCGCTGCGGTTCGTCCAGGATCAGGATCGGGCGGGTGCCGGCCAGCACGTCGATCGGGCGCCGGGACTGGAAGTCGTCGCGCTCGGTGTGGATCCGGCGTCGCTCGGCCCCGGTGAACGACTGCATGTTGATGATCATGACGTTGATGCCGGGGCCGGACGCGAAGCTCTCCAGCCGGTGCAGGTGCCGGGAGCGGTAGACGAAGAACCGGGCTTTCCTGCCGTACGCGGCCATGAAGTGCTCCGCGGTCTGCGCGAACGTGCGGTCGACGCCCTCGCGGATGGCGAGGCCGGGGACGACCAGGATGAACTTGCCCCAGCCGTACGCGCGATGCAGTTCGAAGATGGTCTTGATGTAGGCGTAGGTCTTGCCGGTGCCGGTCTCCATCTCCACGTCGAGGTTGACCGCGCAGCCCGCGCTCGGGACCAGCGTCGCGGACACCGGCAGGCCGCGCGCGGACTGCACCGCGCGCACGTTCGCCAGCAGCCGGTCCGCGCCGATCCGCAGCGGCGCGTTGCCCGGCCCGGCCAGGTGCGGCTGACCGGCGAACGCCGTCACGATCGCGTCCACCGCCTCGGTCTGGTGCGGCTGGACCGCATACCGCAGGCGCATCAGAGCACCCGCAGGTCGATGCCGGGGCCGAGCAGCCGTTCCGCGTTGATCCGCAGCTCGTCGCCGGTGAACCCGGCGTCGCGCAGCACCATCCGGGCCGGTCGCCGGCGGGCCACCTCGGTGAACAGCTCCGGCGTGTAGGGCGGTGCGGCGGAGAGGCAGGCGAGCAGGTCACCGGCGGCGAAGACGTCGTGGCCGGCGATCCGGTCCCGGGCGATGTGCCCGGCCGGGTCCACGCCGAAGCGGATCAGCACATCGAAGAGCAGATCCTCGTCGGTACGGCCGGGGGCCGCGCGGTCGGCGTGCGCGGCCAGGTCCTCCTGCCGGACCTCCGGGGGCGTGTCCCGCAGGCTCGGCGCGTCGATGCGCAGGCTGCGGAAGCCGACGTCCCGGCGCCACCGTTCGTGGTGCGGCGAGTCCGCGACCTCGGTGCCGCAGCGGCGGATGCGCTCGCGGGCCAGCTCCGCGATGGTGCCGAAGCCCGGGCACGGCTCGGGGTACTGCACGAGGACGAACCGCCGGTTGCCGCCGTCGGCCGCGTTCGCCCGGAAGACCGCGTGCGCGGTGGTGGCCGAGCCGGCGAAGAAGTCCAGCACCAGCGCGTCGTCGTGCGGCGCGGTGAACGTGCGGATCAGGAACTCGATCAGGAAGACCGGCTTCGGGTAGGAGAACTCGATGCCCCACCCGGCGAGCATCGAGCTGTTCTGCTGGGTCGTGCCCATGTTGCGCAGCACGGAGACGACGTGGCCGGCGTCCGGCTCCCGATGCTTGGCGTAGTAGATCGCGCCGCGGTCGGTGAGCGCGAACGTGGTGGTGCGGCCCTTCGCGTCGAGGATCGGGGTGCAGCCGTTCGCGATGAACAGTTCCAGCAGATTCCGGCTGCTCCAGCCGCTGCGCAGCCGGGCCTTCGCGGTGAGCCTCCCGTTCCGTACCGTGATCGGGTCGAGGATCTTGGGGTATCTGTCGTCCCTGGGGGTTATCTCGCCGTCGTCGAACCACGCGGGGAAGCCGGCCGGCAGGGTGATCACGGACTCCGGGTTCGCCGGGCCGTTCTTGGTGATCGAGTTCTCGATGCGGTCGTTGAAGAGCTTGGACTCGTCCGCGATGTTCGGGTCGATGATCGCCGGGCGGCCGAGTCGCGGCAGGTCCCGGGCATACGCCAGCACGTACTCGTGCATGCCCTTGATCGTGCTCTGCTGGTCGACGTTGCCCTCGTTGAGCCAGACGAACTGGGTCAGGAAGTTCGCCTCGCCGAAGATCTCGTCGCAGATCCGGCGCAGGTGTGCCGCCTCCACGTCGTTGATCGAGACGAGCAGCACGCCGTCCTCGCGCAGCAGAGTGCGGGCCAGCGTCAGCCGCTGGTACATCATCGACAGCCAGTTCGAGTGGAAGCGGCCGTCCGTGGCCAGGTTGCCGCGCAGTCCGGTGCGCACCCGGAAGTCGTCCGCCCGCTCCCGGAACCGGTCCGGATAGACGAACCGGTCGCTGCCCGTGTTGTACGGCGGGTCGATGTAGATGACCTTGACCTTGCTCAGGTAGGTCTCCTGGAGGAGGCGCAACGCGTCCAGGTTGTCGCCCTCGATGAACAGGTTGCGGGTGCCGTCGAAGTCCTCGCTGGAGTCCCGCTCCGGGCGCAGCGCCCGGCCGGCCGGGCGATTCGCGGCGAGCAGCGCGTCCCGTTTGCCCGGCCAGTCCAGGTGGAAGCGCTCGCGCGGGCCCTCGACCAGGTGCTCGCCCAGCTCGGTGCGCAGCAGATCAAGATCGATCGCGGTGCGCACCGAGCCGTCCGGGTCCCGGGTCTCCGTCACGCACGCGGGGAAGAGCTCCGCGAGCAGCGCCACGTTCCGCGCGGTGCGGCCCTTCGTCACGGTGTGGCCCTTGGTCACGCTGTGGCCCTTCGTCACGGTGTGGTCAGGAACCTTCGCCGCGCTGTGGTGTGGGACCTTCGTCACGTCGGTCGAGGGTAGTCCGTTCGGGTCCTCAGCAGAGGGTGTCGGAGAGGAGTTCGCCGACC
The DNA here is from genome assembly GCF_030811575.1 of Catenuloplanes nepalensis. Classification (GTDB taxonomy): domain Bacteria; phylum Actinomycetota; class Actinomycetes; order Mycobacteriales; family Micromonosporaceae; genus Catenuloplanes; species Catenuloplanes nepalensis. Next base: position 9,545,069 of record NZ_JAUSRA010000001.1, read on the forward strand.
CGGGCGCTCGCGTTCGGCGGGTCGCTCGGGGGCGAGGAGACGGAGACGACGAGGACGCGGTCGCCGTCCTCGGTCACGCCGTCCACCGTGTACATGCCGGGCACGCCGCCGTCATGGCCCCAGAACGTGCCGCACTCCAGCTGGGTGAGGAAGATGCCGAGGCCGTACCGGGAGCCGCGGTCGTCGCCGGTCGGCACGGTGTCGTGCATCTCGCGCATCTGCGCCGGGCGCAACAGCCGGCCCTGCTGGAGCGCCTGCCAGAAGCGGCTCAGGTCGGTAGGCGTGGTGACCATGCCCCCGGCCGCGCCCGCCGCCGTGGTGTTCCAGCGGGTGGTGTCGATCAGGTCCTCGCCCGGGCTCAGGCTGTCGTACGCGTTCGCGTGCGGGGACGGCAGGTCCGGGTCGTCGCCGGGGTAGAACGTCTGCGTCATGCCGGCCGGCTTCAGGATCCGGGCGCGCAGGTGCGCGTCCCACGGCTTGCCGGTGACCTCCTCGATGATCATCCCGGCCAGGACGTAGTTCGTGTTCGAGTACCCCCAGCTGGTGCCCGGCGCGAACGCGGGCGGGTCGGTGAGCGCCAGCCGGACCAGGTCCGCGTCGTCCCAGTGGTCGTAGCGGTGCTTCTCGAACGCGTCGTTCGACGCGAACGCCGGCAGGTGGGCGGTGTACTCGGCCAGGCCGGACTGGTGGCGCAGCAGCTGGCGGACGGTGATCTTCGAGCCGTCGTTGCCGTTGCCGGTGACCAGGCCGGGCAGCCATCGCTCGACCGTGTCGTCCAGGCGCAGACGGCCCTCGCCGGCCAGTTGCAGCAGGATGATCGAGGCGAACGTCTTGGTGTTGCTGCCCATCCGGAACCAGCCGTTCTTCGGCACCGGCCGGTTCGTGGCGACGTCCGCGACGCCGGCGCGCGCCTCGGTGGTGCGATGGCCGTCCCGGAGCAGCACCTGCACGCCGGTGAAGCCGAAGCCGTTGAGGTCGTCGGCGGCCTGCTGGAGCAGCCGGTGGCCGGTGGGTGCGGGGCTCGCGGTGGCGGGGGCCGCAGCCGCCGTCGCCACGACCGCCGCCGCCGCGATGATCGCGGTGACTCGTCCGATGTGTCCGTGCATGGTGGCGGTGATCCCTTCGTCGGCATGTTCGACGACTGTGAGCCTAGAAAGATGTCCTTCGCTGGGGATCGGAGGTTTTCCCTGGTCTCAGCCCTGGGATTCCGGCTCCGGGGGTTCCCTGATCCGGCCGTCGCGGACCCTGAGATCATCACTCGTTCGATGGGATTCGGCCGAGGGCTGGGGGCGCGGTGCGTGGGACGCGATGGGTGATCACGCTGTTGGTCGCGGCGTTCGTCGCCGCACGGATCGTGGTGGGAGCCGGTGGGCGGGTCTTCACCTCGTACGACACCTACACCTACGCGCTCCGGAACGACCCGGCCGTCGACCGCGGGCCGGTGGTGTCGATCTTCGGGCACTCGCCGCGGCTGCCGGGGCTGCCGGTGTTCTACGCGCTCTTCCCGGACGACGTGTGGCGGGTATGGGCGCAGTGGACGATCGGGACGGTGGCGTGGGCGCTGCTCGCGGTCGCGCTGTGGGCGACGCTGTCGTCGCTGGCCGCGCGCGTGGTGGCGGCGCTCGGCGTGATGTCGCTGGGCCTGGTGCCGGCGATGACGAACTGGGACTTCGCGATCCTCTCCGAGGCGCTGTCGATCAGCCTGGGCGTGCTGACGCTGGCGTGTTTCCTGCTGTGGCGGCGCTCCGGATCGGTCGTCTTCCTCGCGGGTACGGCCGGGGCCGGCGCATGGTGGGCGTTCGTGCGCCCGGAGACGCGGCTGCCGGTGGGGGTGCTGGCGCTGGCGGTGCTCTGGGTGGCGTGGCGCGCTTCCCGCACACGGCCCACCACCGCTCCGGCGGCGGCCGGTTCCTCGGGCGCGGCCTCGTCCGGTGTGGGCACTTCGGGTGCGGTCGCTTCTGACGCGGTCGGTGGTGACGCGTCTGGTTCTGAGGTGGCCGGTTCTGGCGTGGCCGGTTCTGGCGTGGGCGGTTCCAGCGGCCCCGATTCTGGTGAGACCGCGTCCGGGGCTTCCGGCGTGGCCGGGACTGAGCAGGGATCTCATGCCGGTGCGGCGCCGTGGTGGCAGCCGGTGCGGTGGTGGGTGCCGGGCGCGCGCGGACCGTTGGTCGCGACCGGGGTGCTGCTGCTGGCGATCGGCTGGGTCACCGCGATCACGCCGACCGTCACGCACACGTTCCCGGGCTGGAGCGCCACCGGGCTGAGCCTGGAGGAGGAGACGCTCAACTATCGGCTGCGGCTGCAGGTGCTGCCGGACCCGGAGATCTCCCGCGTGTTCCGCGAGGACCTCGGCATGCCGGACTGCCCCGCCGCGAACGCGGTGGCCGCCGGCAAGGAGTGGGCGATCGCGGAGTTCGCCGAGGCCTACCGCAGTTGCCCCGAGCTCAAGGCCTGGGGCGAGGAGAACGCGACCAGCTCCGGTTACCGATACGCGCTGGCCGCGCCGGACCAGTACCTCGGGTTCCTCCGCGACGTGCTGCCGCGCTCGCTCTCCGGCATCGTGCACACCGAGGTCGGTCAGGTGCTGCCCGCCCCGGTCGAGCGCCTGATCTTCCCGCCCCGGCAGGAGTTCAACCCGCAGATCGGCGTCCCGCTGGTGCTGGCGATGCTGCTGTCCGTCTTCACCCGCCGCTGGCTGCTCTGGGGCAGCGCGTTCGCGGTGTGCGTCATCTCCGCCGCGACGATCCTGGCCGGCCTGTCCCTGTCGGTCGGCGAGTACGCCCGTTTCGGCATCCAGGAGGCCGCCGGCTTCCGGATCGCCCTGATCATCGCGGTCGCCCTGCTCATCGACGCCGCCGCGTCCTGGATCCGCACCCGCCTGGCCACCCGCACGGCCTGATCGAGCCTGAATCCGGTGCCGCTGCCACTGGCTTCTCGGCGTCAGGGTGTGGACGCATCCGTGATCGGGACGTCTCGTCCGTTGTTCCAGCGACGTGCGAGACGCCCCCGCTCCGCGAAGGATCATTGAGTGATACCTGAGGTAGATCAACGAGAGAGGTCGATCGCTCCTCAGGTATCACTCAATGATCCTTTCAGTCGATCTCCCGCCGGGCTTCCACGCGCTCAGGGGAGATGAGATGAAATTTCGGGCAGGAGGGTCGTCGGGCGTCTCGCGCGGCTGGGTGTCTAGCTAGGCCGCCTGGCAGGCGTCCTGATGGGTACCGACCTGCATCGCTGGGGCATCCGCCTGCCCGGTGGGGTGGTGATCTGTCTGGCGGGCGCCCTGATGAGTACCGACTTGCATCGCTGGGGCATCCGCCTGCCCGGTGGGGTGGTGATCTGTCTGGCAGGCGCCCTGATGAGTACCGACTTGCATCGCCGGGGTGCCCGCCTGCGCAGTGGGGCCGTGATCTGTTGTGGGGATGGTCAGGCAGGGGCGCCGGGGGGAATGAAGGGGAGGCCGGGTGGGGGGCCGGATTCGATGAGGTGCAGGAGTGCGGTGGTGTCCAGGTGCTCCTCGACCAGGTCGGCGAGACGGTCGAGGGTGCGGGCGCGGGCCGTGGCGAAGGATGTGCCGGGTGAGACCGTGAAGCCGTGGCGGCCGGCCAGGTGGGCGGCCTCGGTCAGGAAGCGGCGGCGGAAGCCGTCGGACTCGAAGGCGCCGTGCCAGTGGGTGCCGAAGACCGGGCCGGCGATCGCGCCCTCGGGGCGGCCGTCCGCGTAGTGCAGGAACGGGCGGGTGTCGTCGTCGGTGGCGGAGACCAGGCCGTGGTGGATCTCGTAGCCGGAGACGGCCTCGGTGCCGAATGCGCTGCCGGCCGGGAGACCGAGCGTCTTGCGCGGCGCGAACGTGATCTCGGTCGGCAGCAGGCCCAGGCCGGGGATCGTGCCGTCGTTGCTCTCCACGTCGTCGTGGATGACGCGGGACAGCATCTGGAAGCCGCCGCAGATGCCGAGCACGGGCTTGCCCGCGGCCGCGTGCGCCGTGACCGCGTCGGCGAGGCCGGTCTCGCGGAGCCATCGCAGGTCGGCGACCGTGGACTTGGAGCCGGGCAGCACCACCAGGTCCGCGTCGAGCAGGTCGGCCGGCGTGCCGGTGAGGCGGACCCGCACGCCCGGCTCGGTGGCCAGCGCCTCCGCGTCGGTGGCGTTGGAGATGCGCGGCAGCCGGACCACGGCGACCCGCAGCCAGTCGCGGCCGATCGGCGGTGTGGGCCGGCCGAGCGTGCTGCCGTAGGCCAGCGAGTCCTCGCCGTCCAGCCAGAGGTCGTGGTCGTAGGGGAGCACCCCGTGCACCGGCCGACCGGTCGCGCCGGTGATCATGTCGAGGCCGGGTCGGAGCAGGCCCAGGTCGCCGCGGAACTTGTTGATCACGAAGCCGCTGAGCAGAGCCTGGTCCTCCGGCGAGAGCAGCGCCAGCGTGCCGAACAGCGCCGCGAACACGCCGCCGCGGTCGATGTCGCCGACCACGATCGCGGGCAGGTGCGCGCCCCGGGCGAGCCCCATGTTGACGAAGTCACCGGCCCGAAGGTTGATCTCGGCGGGGCTGCCCGCGCCCTCGCAGATGACCGCGTCGAACTCGGTGCGCAGCTCCTCCAGCGTCGCGAACACGGTCTCCGCCAGCTTCGGCCGCAGCGCGCGGTAACTGCCCGCGCTCACCGTGACGACGGCCTCGCCGAGCAGCACCACCTGGCTGTGCAGGTCGCTGCCGGGCTTCAGCAGCACCGGGTTGAACCGGATGTCCGGCGCCACCCCGGCCGCCGCGGCCTGCATGGCCTGCGCCCGGCCGATCTCGCCGCCGCGCCCGTCCGGCCCGACCACCACGGCCGAGTTGTTCGACATGTTCTGTGCCTTGAACGGCGCCACCCGCACGCCGCGCCGCCACAGCCACCGGCAGATCCCGGCGGTCAGCACGCTCTTCCCGGCATCCGACGTGGTCCCGGCCACCAGCAGCCCACCGGCCCGCCGTCCGCTCATCGCGAGCCTCCCGCGCGCACCGCCGAGGGACGGGCCGAGGAAGGGCCGATCGCGGAAGGGCTGGGCGTGCGGGGGGTCGTGGCGCGGGTGCGGTGGGCGCGGAGTGCGGTGGTGAGGCGGTAGGTGGCGGCCAGGCCGGCGGCGGCGAGGCCGATCGCGGCGGAGAGGCGGGCCGCGCGGGTGATGTCGGGAGCCAGCGGGGGAGCGCCGTCGCCGAGGTGCGGACGGTCCTCGGCGCGGCCGAAGTAGACGTTGCGGCCGCCGAGCCGGATGCCGAGCGCGCCGGCCATGGAGGACTCGCACTGGCCGGCGTTCGGGCTGGGGTGCCGGTGGCCGTCGCGCAGCCAGATGCGCAGCGCGCGGGCCGGGTCGCCGCGGGTGAGCGGGGCGAGCGCGACGGTGAGCGCGGCGGTCAGGCGGGACGGTGCGAGATTGAGCGCGTCGTCCAGGCGGGCCGCGACCGTGCCGAAACGGGCGTAGCGCGGGGACCGGTGGCCGACCATCGCGTCCAGCGTGTTCGCCGCGCGGTAGCCGAGCAGGCCCGGCAGGCCGGCGACCGCACCCCAGAAGAGCGGGGCGACGACGGCGTCCGAGGTGTTCTCCGCGACGGACTCCACGGTGGCGCGGGCGAGCTCGGGCTCGTCCAGCGCGGACGGGTCCCGGCCGCACAGGTGGCCGAGCCGGCCGCGCGCGGCCTCGATGTCGCCGCGCTCCAGCGCGCCCGCCATGGTGTGCGCCTCGGCGCGTAGCGTGCGGGCACCGAGCACGGTCCAGGTGGCGGCCGCGACGGCCACGGCACGCAGCACCGGGCGCCGCCGGGTCAGCCCGGCGAGCGCGGCACCGGCCAGCACCGGCGCGCCCACGGCCACGGCCGCGAAGCGCGCGCCGGCCACCCGATCGGGCGCGTAGACCCGCTTCTCCAGCGCGGACGCGGCCGTGCCGAACCCGGCCACGGGGTGCCAGCGCCGCGGGTCACCGAAGACCGCGTCCAGCCCGTAGCCGGCGAGCAGCCCGACCGCCTCCGCGACCCGCAGCGCGCCGACCGGCAGCGGTGGGCGCTCACGCCCTCCCGAGCGCCCACCGCAGCCCGGCGCCGAGCGTTCGTGCCGACCCAGAGCCGAGGCGCCCAGGCGGCCAGTGGCCGAGGCGTTTCTGCGGCCGGTCATCGAGGCGTTCCGGCGGCCGGCCGCCGAGGCGACCCGGTGGTCGGCCGCCGACGCGTCCGGCGGCCGGTCACCGAGCCGTCCCGTCGGTCGGCCGTCGAGTCGTCCCGTCGGTCGGCCGTCGAGTCGTCCCGTCGGTCGGTGGCCGGCCGCCCGGCCCGGTGGCTCGGTGCGGACGGGCCGCCCGGCGCCGGACGTCGGGCACGGTCCGGTGCGGCGCCGCCGGGCACAGGCCTGGCCTGCCGGCGTACGGATCCTGCTGTCGTGAGCACTGGTCACCTCCGGCGGGCAGCCTATCCATCGGGTGTGGGGCCTCCGGCGGAGGCCGATCTTCGTGCGGTGGAGAAGCCACCCACCGGCCCGGCCGGGGGCCTGCCGGGCGTCGCGGTTCCCGGCAGCGGGGCCTGCGGGGGCGGGCCCCGGCCCGGTCGAGGGCCGGTGGGTGGCGGGGACCACCGCCGCGTGACGGGGAACGACGGCGGTGGAACCGGAGCCGGTCAGCGGCTGGACGCGAGCGCCCGGTCGCCGTCGAGCTCCCCCAGTGCGGTCTCCAGATCCTCCTCGGCCAGCGGGTCCTCCGGGCGGCCGAGCGGCGCGGAGGGCGGCTCGTAGCCGTAGTCGTCCTCCGGCACGGCCTGCGGGGCGTCGCCGAAGCCCGCGGTGGTGTCGCCGGGTGTGACCGGGTCGGTGGCCTCACCGCCGATCTGGGCGTCGGACGTGGCGTCCTCGACACCGCCGGTGGCGAGGTTGCCGGCTCGGGTGCGCTTGAACGTGCCCTGGCCACGGGACAGATCGTGGCCGACCGCGACCGCCTCCAACTCGTATTGCACGCGGTGGTTGCCCTCCGGGTCGACCCAGTCCCGCGTGTAGAGCCGGCCGGTGACGATGACCGGGTCGCCGGTCATCACGCAAGCGGCCACGCCCTCCGCGAGGTTGCGCCAGCAGGTGACGCGGACCCGCAGCGCGTTGCCGTCGACCCACTGGCCGGTCTCCCGGTCCATCCTGCGGGCCGTCGACGCGATCTTGAAGTGGGCGACTCGGGTCTTGGTCTTCTGGGTGACACGCCACTCGGGTGCGGTCAGCACGTTGCCGACCACGGTGACGTAGGTGTCGAACATGGGACCCCCTTGCTCGGATGTGAGGGGTCCAGACTTCCGCCGTACCGTCGCGGGAATTCGTGCCTGTGGACGACGGAACCGCCTGTGGACGATCTTCCGGACGACCGGATGATCTGTTATGCGGAGGGACTGCGAGTAGGGTCGCTGACGTGGAGATTGACGTTCTCGGCGAGCCCTACGAGCGCCGCACGATCGACCTCGGGCACGACGACGAGGGCCCCGTCGTCGCCACGCTGGTGCGCCGCCGCAGCGACAACCCGGACGGCCGGGCGGTGCTCTACGTGCACGGGTTCGTCGACTACTTCTTCCAGACCCACCTGGCCGAGTTCTTCACCGATCAAGGCTGGGACTTCTACGCGCTCGACCTGCGAAAATACGGGCGGAGCCTGCTGCCGCACCAGACGCCGAACTTCTGCCGCAGCCTCGACGACTACTTTCCCGAGCTGGACGAGGCGGCCCGGATCATCCGCGAGGAGGACGGCCACGACCGCATGCTGGTCGCCGCCCACTCCACCGGTGGACTCATCGCCTCGCTCTGGGCGGACGCACGGCGTACCCGCGGATGGGTTGATGCTCTGTTCTTGAACAGCCCGTTCTTCGATTTGAACCTGCCGTGGGTGGTGCGCCGGCCGATGCTGTCCGCGGTGTGCCGGGCGACGCGGCGCAACCCCTACGGCATGCTGCCGCGGAGCCTGAACCAGATCTACGGCGAGAGCATCCACGCCGACCACCGGGGCGAGTGGAACTACAACCTGGAGTGGAAGCCGCTGGCCGGCTTCCCGGTGCGGTACGGCTGGCTGAACGCGATCCGGGACGCACAGACCCGCCTGCGCCGCGGTCTGGACGTGGACGCGCCGATCCTGCTGGCCTGCTCGGCCCGCAGCTTCCGGGGCGCGCGCTGGGACGAGGCTGCCCGGCTGGCCGACGCGGTGCTCAATGTGGAGCACATCGCTCAGTGGGCGACGCACCTCGGCGGCCACCTCACGCTGGTGCGCTTCGACGGTGGCATGCACGACCTGACGCTGTCCGGCCCCGAAGTGCGCCAACGTGTCTTCACCGAGGTTGATCGATGGGCTCGGGTGTATGTGCCGGCGCGGGCTCCGGAAGATCGAGGTCGGGGAGAAGGATCTCCGGCGACGACTCCTCCGACTGCGGGAGAGGCACCCAGCCACCCGTTCGCCATACCAGCAGATCGTGCATGAGCAGCGCGGTGCCGCCGGCGAAGAACATCCGCTCGACCGCACGGCGCGTCTTCTCCAGCCCGGCCGGTGATCCAGAACCAGTGACGATCACCACATCCCGCGCGGGTACGCCGATGACGAGCTCGCCCGGCACCTGCTCGGCCAGATCGTTCCAGAACTCCTCGACGAGCAGGACCGTGGACTCGAGCCCCTCGAAGGAGAGCATCAGCGACGGCGGCTGACCGTGGATGCGCAGCTGGGACATGGCCGCGTAGAGCGTCTCCTCGGCCTGGCGCTTCACCGTCCGCCGGCTGACCCGCATCTTCTCCAGGTCCGGCCAGGTCACCATCGTCTCGCCGAACGGCGGGCCGAAGCTGTATCCCACGGCGAGGCCGGGGATGAAGCGGTCCAGCACCCAATCCGGGTGAAACTCCGCTTCCCGGGCAGAGATCAGGATCGGGAAATAGGTCGCACTCGTCACCTGCACGCTCGAAAATCTAGTATGTCCCTGCACGGTGATCCATGCCCCCTCCCGCGAGGGGGCGGCCACCGGCGGTAATCTGCACACGTCGGCACGCGCGCTCATAGCTCAGTTGGATAGAGCAGTGGACTTCTAATCCACCGGTCGCAGGTTCGAGTCCTGCTGGGCGCACAGACACAGCGGTACGCGGACGGCGATGCGGGATGGGACGGCGGGTCGTGCGGGTACTGATCGCCGATGACCAGGAGCTGATCCGGGTGGGGTTCCGGATGATCCTGGAGGCCCAGCCGGACATCACCGTGGTCGCCGAGGTCGCCGACGGGCAGTCGGCGTACGAGGCCGCCCAGCGCCTACGGCCGGACGTGTGCCTGCTGGACATCCGGATGCCGAGCCTGGACGGGCTGGCGGTCACCCGGCTGCTCAGCGGCCCCGACGTGGCCGACCCGATCGCGGTCGTGGTGATCACCATGTTCGACGTAGCCGCGGTGGCCGGGGCGCGGCGCGACAGCGACCTGGTGGTCGTCCTGCCGCACTGGGGTGTCGAGGGCAATCCCTGCCCGACGCCGGCCCAGCGCGACTTCGCGGCGCGGCTCGCGGGCGCGGGCGTGATCGCCGGTGCGCACGCGCACGTCCTCCAGGGGGCCGGCCGGCTCGGTGACGCCTACGTCGCGTACGGCCTGGGCAATCTGCTCTTCTACTACCACCCGCTCTACCAGCCGTTCAGCTCTCGGTCCGGGTTGCTGCGGCTGACCATTCTGGATCGTGAGGTGACGAAGGCCGAGTTCCTGCCCACCGTGATCACCCGCACCGGGCAGCCGGAACTGGTCACCGGCTGGCAGGCGGACGTGGCCCGGCAGAACGCCGAGCGGCTGCGGGCGTGCGCCGGGGTCGGCTGAGCCTCGCCCGGCCGGTGTCGCGCCGGCGATCCTCGGCGAGCCCAGGGCTCAGGAGGCGGCCAGGCGCACCGAGCGGCTCCTGGAGACCGGCATGAATCGGTCGCTGGAGCTGATCATGAGTCGATCAGGCGGGCGGGAGGCCCGCGTGGATGGCGCGGACCGTGGCGATCGTGTCGGCCTCGGCCGCGGACTTGTCGTCGCGGTAGCGCAGGACGCGGGCGAAGCGGAGTGCGACGCCGCCCGGGTAGCGCGGGCTGGTCTGGACGCCGTCGAAGGCGATCTCCACCACCTGCTCCGGCCGGACCGTGACCACCCAGTCGCCGCGCTCGACCGCGAGCGAGAGGAAGCGCTCGGTCTGCCAGCGCAGCAGCTCGTCGGTGAGGCCCTTGAAGGTCTTGCCGAGCATGACGAAGCCGCCGGTCGCCTCGTCGCGCGCGCCGAGGTGGAGGTTGGACAGCCAGCCCTTGCGGCGGCCGCTGCCCCACTCGACCGCGAGGACGACCAGGTCGAGCGTGTGCCGGGGCTTGACCTTGACCCAGGCGCCGCCGCGGCGGCCGGAGTCGTACGGCGCGTCCAGCGACTTGATCACCACGCCCTCCTGGCCGGCGCGGATCGCGGTGGCGAACAACTCGGTGCCGCGCTCGGCATCGGAGGCCTGCTCGCGGCCGACGATCAGCTCGGCCGGCAGCGTGCCGGCCAGTGCGGCCCACCGTTCGGTGCCGGGCGCGTCCAGCAGGTCGGTGCCGTCTGCGTGCAACAGATCGAAGAAGTACGGCGTGAGCACGGTGCCGGTCGCGGAGACGGTGCCGCCGGCGCGGGTGGCGGCGCGGGCGGACGTCTCCTGGAACGGGCGCGGGCGGCCGGTGGCGTCGAGCGCGATCGCCTCGCCGTCCAGCACCAGGTCGCCGGGTGGCAGCGAGCGGACGGCCGCGACCACCTCGGGCATGCGGCCGGTGATGTCGTCCAGGCTGCGGGTGAAGACCGCCACGTCGTCGCCGGCGCGGTGCACCTGGATGCGGATGCCGTCGAGCTTCACGTCGACCATCGCGGGCGCGCCGGTGCTCTCCAGTGCGGCCTCGACCGTGGGCGCGGCCTGCGCGAGCATCGGGGCGAGCGGGCGGCCGACCTGGAGGCTGAACTCGGCGAGCGCGGGCGCGCCGCCGTGCAGCGCGGCCGCGGCCACGGTCTTGAGGTCGCCGCTGAGCAGCAGCGCGCGGCGGACGGCGGGCGCGGGGACGTCCGCGGCCTTGGCGATCGCGTCGGCGAGTATGCCGGCCTGGGCGCCCTGGCGTAGCTCGCCGCTGAACAGGCCGGCGAGCAGCCGCTGCTCCTCGGCGGTGGCGGCGGTGAAGAGCGCGCCGACCAGCGCGCGGCGTGTGGCCTGCGAGCCGGTGCCGGAGACCGCGGACAGCTCCGCGATGGCGGCGTCGACGCCGGCGACGGTCAGCGTCGGCTCGGTCGCGGGCGGCGGGAGGTCGCGCAGGCTCGCATAGCCCACGCCGGTCTGGCGCTGTCGCAGCTCACCGGCGAGGTAGGCGGCACCGGCCGTCACCTCGGCCGGGTCGAGACGGCGCAGCGCGTCCGCGAGCAGCTCGATCTTCGCCTTGCGCGCCGAGGTGGCCGCCACGGCGGAAGAGGTGGCTGCCAGGTCGATGAACCTCACGAGTCCATCCTGGCAGCCACCCGAGGGCCTGTCCCGCGGAACCCGCCGGCCTGCGGCGTGGCCCAGCCGCCGCCTGGCCGCACGGCGCGGACGTCCGGATACAACCCCCGGTATCCGGGCGCCCGCGCCGCGCACCCAGGCGACACCTGGACCTCGCCTCGGCTCGACGCGTTCCACGGGACAGGCCCTGGACATTTATGCGGCAACGGGCGGCTCGACGACGCGGAGACCGCGGGCCCGGACCGCGTCGGCGAGGCGGGCGAGCTGCCCGTCCACCTTGACCAGCGCGGCGGAGAGGTCGTCGAGGTGGTCGGCGAGGACGGTGTCGTCCCACCCGGAGACGTCCACGTCTCCCAGCGCGCTCACGGCGGCGTCCAGCCGCGCGATCACATCATTCGTACTCATGTACGAATGCTAGCGCATCTACCCTTTGTGGAGTGCCTTCGCCACGGTCGACAGCAGCAGTGCCTCCGCGAGGCACGCGCGCTGGAACTCGCCCAGGTGCAGGCTCTCGTTCGGGCCGTGCGCCTTGGAGTGCGGGTCCTCCACGCCGGTGACCAGGATGGCCGCGCCGGGGAACAGCTCCTGGAACGTGGCGATGAACGGGATCGACCCGCCGATGCCCACGTCGACCGGCTCGGCGCCGTCCCACGCGGTGCGGAACGCGTCGCGCGCCGCGTCGAAGGCCGGGCCGGTCGCGTCGATCACCGAGGGGTAGCCGTCCTGCTCCAGCGTGACCGTGACCCGGGCGCCCCACGGCGTGTGCTTCTCCAGGTGGGACTTGAGCGCGGCGTACGCCGTCTTCGGGTCGTCGCCGGGCGCGAGGCGCAGGTTGAGCTTCGCCCGCGCGGACGGGACCAGCGCGTTCGGCGCCTCCGCGGTCGGCGGCGCGTCGATGCCGAGGATGGCCAGCGCCGGCTTGGTCCACATCCGGTCGGTGAGCCGGTCGGTGCCGACGAACTGCACGCCGTCGAGCATCCCGGCCTCGGCGCGCAGCCGGTCCTCCGGGTAGTCGAGCGCGGACGCGGCGCGGCCGAACAGGCCCTCCACGGCCACGTCGCCGGCGTCGGTGTGCAGCGTGCCGAGCAGCTTGACCAGCGCGGTCAGCGCGTCCGGCGCGACGCCGCCGAACATGCCGCTGTGCACGGCGCTGTCCAGCGTGCGGACCTCGACGAACGCGTTGACGATGCCGCGCAGCGAGGTGGTCAGCGCGGGCACGCCGACGTCCCAGTTGGCCGAGTCGGCGATCACGATGACGTCCGCGGTCAGCTCGTCGCGGTGCGCTTCGAGCAGCGCGTCCAGCGACTCGGAGCCGTACTCCTCCTCGCCCTCGATGAAGAGGACCACGCCGACCGGGAGCGCGTCACCGTACGCCCGGAGCGCCGCGATGTGCGCCATCACGCCGGCCTTGTCGTCGGCGGCGCCCCGGCCGTAGAGCCGGCCGTCGCGCTCGACCGGCTCGAACGGGTCGCTCTGCCACATGCTCCGGTCGCCGATCGGCTGCACGTCGTGGTGCGCGTAGAGCAGCACGGTCGGCGCGCCGGGCGGGGCCGGCCTGGTCCCGATCACGGCGGGCTGGCCGCCGGCCCGCACGATCCGGGTCTGGAGGCCTTCGGCGCGCAGCAGCTCGGCGACCGCCTCGGCGGAGCGCTCCACGTGTGAGTGGTCGAAGCCCTCGAAGGCGATCCCGGGAATCCGGACGAGCCGTTCCAGGTCGGCGCGCACGCCCGGCATCTCCCGCAGGATCGCCGCGCGGAGGGCCGCCTCATCCATGATCGAATCCGTCATGCGGCCAATCCTATTGCCGGTCGCGTCAAGCGACCGGCAACAGATCCCACCCCAGGCCCAAACCCGCATACGGTACGGACCCGGGGCGGCGGCTCACGTTACTGCTGATCGCCGCCGTTCGTGCCCGGCGGGCGGCGACGGGCGGCGCGCGCCGCGGAATCGGCCGCGGTGCTCGCCCAGTCACGCGCCTTGCCGGCCTGGCTGCCGGCCCAGTCGCCGATGTCGGCCGCACCGCCACCGACCCGGCGGACCAGCCCGACCAGCGGGTCGGTCGAGTTCTCGAACGATTCCCGGTACGACTCCGCCGCCTCCCTGGCCGCGTCGGAGATCTTGGCGTCGCCGTCCGTGTCGCGGTGCGGGTAGTCGCCGCCGAGGATCCGCGCGTACGCCCCCGAGTCGATCCACTGCCGCAGGTCGGCCGCGCGCGCGACCGGCACCGGGTGGCTGCTCCACGCGGTCATCCGCAGCTTGTGCAGGCTGTCCCGGACGTCGCCGCCGCCCGCGTATTCAGCGGCCTGCTCCAGGAACGCGGTGGTGTCGATCTGGCTGAGGTCGCCGCCGCCGGCCAGCTTCATCAGCAGGCGCAGCGCCGCGGCCGGGTCCTGCCCGGCGAGCAGGCCGGCCCGGTCGGCGGACAGCTCGGCCTTGCGCCACCACTCGTACATCGCCGCGATGATCGCCCGGATCGCGATCGCGCCGACCGGCAGCCAGGCGATGTTCGTCGCCCAGCGGGTCAGCACCATCAGGATCGTCTTGTAGACCGCGTGGCCGCTGCGCACGTGGCCGAGCTCGTGCCCGAGCAGCGTGCGCAGCTCCTCGTCGTCGAGCTGCTGGACCGCGCCGGTGGTGATCACGATGAACGGCTTGTCCAGGCCGATCGCCTTGCCGCCGATCATCGGGTTCTGCTCGACGTAGAGCTCGGGCAGCTCCTCGATGTCGAGCGTGGCGCCGGCCTCCGCGTAGCGCGCGTAGACCGACGGGTACTGCCGGTGATCCACGCGGATGCCGCCGGCCAGGTAGGAGAGGCGGAAACCGCGCTCGTTCCACATGCCGAAGAACGCCTTCACCACATCGTCGAAGCCGCGCAGCTCGCGCAGCGCGGTGAGCGCGCCCCGGTCGGCCGGGTGCTCCCAGGCCCGGGAGCTGATGCCGGTGAGCGCCACCCGCCGACGAGCAGGGGTGGTGCCTGTGGGGTCGGTCGTCATGTCACGCTCCCGAGATAGCCGGACCTCCCGCCGATCGTGCCCCAGCGCCGCAAACCACGTCCATGTCCGGTCACCCTGAGTTTCCCCCTAGAGCCTGTATCGAAGTGGGAGACGGGCTGCGGCGTGGCCCAGGCGCCGCCTGGCCGCACGGCGCAAAAGCCCACATACAACACCGGTATGAGGGCTTCCGCGCCGCACACCCAGACGACACCTGGACCTCGCCTCGCTCCGGCCCCCACTTCGATACAGGCTCTAGGGCCGATCATGACGGCGCGGTCATGCTTGGCGGATGGCCTCGCCGGCGATCTCGATCCGGACCTTCTTGCCGACCAGCACGCCGCCGCTCTCCAGCGCCACGTTCCAGAGCAGGCCGTAGTCCTCGCGGTTGATCTCGGTGTGCGCGCTGAAGCCCACGATGTCCCGGCCGTACGGATCGCGCCGCGCGCCGCCGAACTCGACCTTCAGCTCCACCGGGTGCGTGACGTCCTTGATCCGCAGGTCGCCGGAGAGCACGAATGCGCCGGTCCGTTTGGCCACCGGCTCCGGAACGGCCGCCATGGAACGCCGGGTCAGTTTGTTGCCGGCACGCAGCTTCGCCCACGAGAAGATGCCGTCGTCGGGCTCTTCGTATTTCACGCCGGTACTCCGGAACTCCAGCGTCGGAAAGGCGGTGACGTCGAGGAAATCGGCACTGGAGAGATGCGCGTCACGTTCCGGATTGGTGGTGTCGACGCTTGCGGTCTGAATGACGGCCGTCACAGTCGAATGCAACGGATCGTCGGCCACCGCAATGGTGGCCCGCGCCCGCGTGAACTCACCGCGCACCGGACTGACCATCATGTGCTGCGCCGTGAAGCCCACCCGCTTGTGCGCCTCGTCCAGCTCGTACGTCCCGGGCGACGGAATGGCCATGCCGTTCCACTCCCGCGTCGGACTGTCGGCCATGACTTCACGTACCCCCGAAATCGCTTTTGATCCTCGCTTTCGATTAGAACACAGCCCGCATTGTCCTATTTCGTGGATGTTACGGGCGGTTCACCGGCCGCACGCGAGAATGAGCGGTGAATTGCTCGGAATTCATTGAGAGAATCGCGACAGCGAATGGCGGAACGTCGCCGGACGACTACGCGGCGAATCGGCGCGCATCGTTAAACGTGGCGGAGGCCACGGAAACGACGCCCATCATATCGACGATGCGGGCTCCGCAGGCGAGATGCCCGGAAGTCCGGAGCATGATCCCGGCGAATGCGATATTCATCTCGGACGGCTCGTGGCGAGGAGGGGCGATGAGGGGACCGGTGGCCGCGTTCCGTGACCTGCGGGTCGCGGGCAAGCTGGCGCTCAGCTTCACGGTGGTGCTGCTGCTGTCGCTGGTGATCGGCCTGGTCGGAATGGTGGAGTTGCGTCACGCGCAGGACCGGCTGCAGGGCATGTACCGGGACAGTCTGCAGGCGATCTACTGGCTCGGCCTGGTCGACACGGCCAACCAGGAGATCGGCCGGGAGCTGTTCAACTATGCGCTCGCGCCGACCGCGGCCACGATGGCCGAGGTGGCGGACGAGATGGCGGTGACCGACGAGGAGCTGGACAGCAACTGGGCGCTTTACACCGCCACCGACATGACCGGCCGGGAGGAGGCGCGCGACCGGTTCGACGCGGCGCTCACCGAGTTCCGCGAGGCCCGCACCGCGACGCTGATCCCGGCCGGCGAGTCGAACGACCTCGACGCGTTCCTCACCGCGTACGACGCGCGGGGCCGGGTGCTGGAGGGCGCGATGAGCGAGGCGCTGGACGATCTCCAGGAGATCGAGGACGCCGCCGCGCAGACGGCACTGGCCGACGCCACCGACGCCTCGTCCGCGGCCACGCTGCTGATCTGGCTGCTGATCGCGGGTGCGATCGTGCTCAGCGTGGCGGTGGTGATCGTGGTCAGCCGCATGATCGGGGGACCGCTCGGCCGTACCGTGTCGGTCCTGAACGATCTGGCCGATGGCCGGCTCGACCAGCGGCTCGACGTGACCGGCCGGGACGAGGTCGGCCGGATGGCCACGTCCCTCAACGCGGCGCTGGACCGGATCGCCGGCGCGATGCGGGAGATCGGTGCGAACGTGGACACGCTCGCCTCCTCCAGCGAGGAGCTGTCCGCGGTCGCCCGGAGCGTCAACGACTCGGCCGCGCGCTCGTCCGCCCAGGCGCAGGCCGCGTCGTCCGCGTCCGAGCAGATCAGCGTGAACATCTCCACGATCGCGGCCGGGAGCGACGAGATCGGCGCGTCCATCGCGGAGATCGCGCGCTCCACGTCCAGCGCGGCCGACGTGGCGGCCGGCGCGGTGACCGCGTCCGCGCGGGCCGGCGAGATCCTCGACCAGCTCGGCGCGTCGTCCGCGGAGATCGGCAACGTCGTCAAGCTGATCACCGCGATCGCCGAGCAGACGAACCTGCTCGCGCTGAACGCCACGATCGAGGCGGCCCGGGCCGGCGACGCGGGCAAGGGCTTCGCGGTGGTCGCGAGCGAGGTCAAGGATCTGGCGCAGGAGACCGCGCGGGCGACCGGCGACATCGGGACCCGGGTCGCCGCGATCCAGGGCGACGCCGCGGCCGCGGTCGCCGCGATCGCGGACATCAGCGACGTGATCGAACAGATCAACGCGACCCAGACCGCGATCGCGGCCGCGGTCGAGGAGCAGACCGCCACCACTGCCGAGATGAGCCGCAACGTCAACGAGGTGGCCACCGGCTCGTCCGAGATCAGCGCGAACGTCATGGGCGTCGCGGAGGCCGCGGCGGAGACGACCGGCGCGGCGGGCGACACCGAGCGCACCTCGGCCGGCCTGGCCCGGGTGGCGAGCGAGCTGCAGCGAAACCTGGCGCTGTTCCGCTACTGATCCGCCGGAAGAAGCACGAACTGCCAATACCGGTATTCCCGCTTCCGGCGTGGGCACTTTCCGCATGCTCCGGTCGTCCGCACGGCGGTGCAAACACGGGTTTCGATTGCACCGCCGTGCGGCACTTCCGGGTCTTGGGCAAGTTCTGCGCTCCTCCCTGCCCCACCCAGCCTGGCCGGGAAAACCCCACCCACCGTGCAGTTCCCATGACCAGGGCGTCCCTGTTTTGGGTTCTGGGGGTGCGGGACCACGGCGGGACCGGTGCCCGCGGGAGCACTCGGAAGGTGCCCACGCCGGAAGCGGGAAAATGGATTTTTCAGGGTTTCTCGGCGGCGGCGTTCGCGTAGTGCTCCGCGTCCTCGGCGAGGCGGCTGCCGGCGGGAGTGGCGGGTCCGCGGGCCTCGCGGCGGGCGGCCCAGATGAAGCCGACCAGGGTGAGCGCGGCGAAGAGCCACCACTGGACCGCGTAGCCGCCGTTCTGCCAGGCGTTCTCGTGGCGGGCCTCGATCTGCGTGAAGATCGGGTCGGCGGCCGGTTGCTGCTCGGTGAGCTGCAGGAACGTGCCGTAGATGGGGTACGGCAGTTCGGCGGCGAGCAGCGACAGGCCGATCCGGCGGGTCTCCAGGCGGCCGTCGCGCCGCTCGATCGCGCCGGCCTTGCTCTCCGTGAGACGGATCTTGCCGATCACGGTGACGGTGCCGGCCGGGGCCGGTGGGATGGCCGGGCGGGCGAGCGCGCCGCCGTCCGCGGGCGGAATCCAGCCGCGGTCGACGAGCACGGCCGTGCCGTCCGCGAGCTTCAGCGGGGTGACGACCTCGAAACCGACCTGCCCGGCGACGGTCCGGCTGCGGGCCAGGATCTCGTTCGCCGGGTCGTAGACGCCGGTGACGGTGACGCGCGTCCACTCCGCGTCCCTGCCGGGCGCCGGGCCGGGCGTGCCGGTCACGGAGGGCGCCGCGACGGTCTGGCCGAGCGGGACCGGTGCGACGCTGTCCGCGCTGTCGATCCGGTCGTTGATCGCGGTGCGTTCCTGATAGCGGCTCAGCTGCCAGTTGCCGAGCAGCACCATGACCGCGGCCGCGGCGAGGGCCAGCGCGAGGTAGCCCAGCCAGCGGGGGGTGAACAGGAAGCGGTACACACCTCGCAGGCTACTCGCGGATGATGAGGCCGATCCCGGCGGTGGTGATCTGTCGGTTTTCGGCCTCTTCGCACGACCAAAGGCCGCTATTTCCGATTAAGCCTCGGGTCACCGAGATCTGCGTGGCGCTGGAGCCGGGCGCGCGGGTTTCGGGCCGGCCGCGGAGGCGGGTGCCCGCGCCGACCTCGAGGTGTGGTGGCCGGTCGCGGCCGACCTGCGCTGACCCGTCACCGGTTCCGTTCCCACCGGCGATCGCGGTATCGGTCGTAGTCCTCGCCGCGCATCATCTCCTTGGACGGCGGGGTGAACTTCTCGATCGGCTGGTCCCGCATCGCGTCGCGCAGCGTCTCCGCGACCGTGACGCGCGACTTGTAGCCGTTGCTCGTGCCCACCTCGTGCTGCGGGTTGTCCGGGTCGGCCAGGAACGCCGCCACGGCCAGCTGCGGAACGTAGCCGACGAACCACGACGCCTGATAGTTGTCCGTGGTGCCGGACTTGCCGGCCACCTGGCGCTCGACCGTGTGCCGCACGTCCGGCGCGGTCGACCAGCCACCGCACCGGCCGCTCTCCGACGAACCGGTGGTGCACCGGGCCGCGTCCGTCGCCGCCCGCGCCACCTCGGCCGGGATCGCCTGATGGCAGCGCGGCGCGGCCACCTCGACCCGGGCGCCGTCCACGGTCCGGGTGGCGGGCGTGCCGTCCGGGCCGGTCACGGAGCGCACCGGCAGCGGCTCGCAGTACCGGCCCTCCGCGGCCACGGTCGCGAACGCGTTCGCCATCTCCAGCGGCGTGGTGTCCGCGACGCCGAGCGTGAACGCCCCCCAGCCGCGGGCCCGCTCCGGCGACGCCTGGATCCGGTCGATCTCGGTGCGCCAGCGCAGGCCGAGCCGCTCCGCCATCCGGACCGCGCGGTGCGCACCGACCTTCTGCTCCAGCTGCACGAAGTAGGTGTTCACCGACTGGCCGAAGCCGGACCACATGTTCTTCCGCCCGGTCATCGAGCTGCTGGCATTGCGTACGCACCACATGCCCTCGCACTGCGTCCGGTCGCTCCAGTCCGCCGGGTACTTCGTCTTCAGCCGCGACGGCGAGTAGAAGCTGGTGCTCAGCGGCAGGCCCTCGTCCAGCGCCGCGAGCATGGTGAACAGCTTGAACGTGGAGCCCGCCTGGTAACCGGGCATGTCACCGCCGCCGAGCAACGGGTTCACCGTGTTCGGGTAGTTGCCGAGCAGCCCGGCCCGGCGCTGCCGCGGATCGCTGTGCCGGCCGTTGTCCTTCTGGTCCAGCGAGTAGACCCGGTTGACCGCCATCGCCCGCACGTGACCGCTGCCCGGCTCGATCGCGACCGAGCCGTGCGCGAAGCGGCTACGGGTGCGCTCCTTGTCGAGCACGTTCTTCAGCGCGTTGGCCTGAACGGCCGGGTCGAGCGTGGTCACGATGTGGTAGCCGCCGCGCCGGAGCCGGTCCAGCCGCTCGGCCGGATCCGCGCCGAACGCGTCCTGCTGCATCCACCAGTTCTTGAAGTAGTCGCAGAAGAAACCCCAGTCGTTGGTGTCCTCGGCGACCGAGACGCAGTCGTTCGGCGGGTCGGTCAGCTTCAGCGCGATCGGCGTCCTCTTCTCCCGGTCGGCCTCGCGCGTGCTGAGGAAGCCGGCCGCCACCATCCGGTCGATCACGTAGTCGCGGCGCGCGATCGCGGCCTCGGTGTCGTGGCCGGCCGGGTCGTACGCGGACGGTGCCTTGACCAGGCCGGCCAGCAGCGCGGCCTCGGCGACGGTGAGCGTCCGGGCGTCCTTGGAGAAGAAGACCTCGGACGCGGCCGCGATGCCGTACGCGCGGTGCCCGAAGTAGGCCGAGTTGAGGTAGCCCTCCAGGATCTGCTCCTTGGAGAGCCGCTTCTCGATCTCCATGGCCAGCCGCATCTCGCGCAGCTTGCGGCCGGTGGTCTGCTCGGTGGCGGCGAGCGCCTCGACCGGGGACTCGGCGCCGTCGCGCAGCGCCATCCGGACGTACTGCATGGTCAGCGTGGAGGCGCCCTGGGAGACGCCGCCGGCGCGCTGGTTCGCGACGAACGCGCGGGCCGCGCCCTTCATGTCGACGCCGTTGTGCTCGTAGAAGCGCGCGTCCTCGGCCGCGATGATCGCCTGCTGGACGTGCTCGGAGATGTCGCCGATCGCCACCGGTTTGCGGTGCTCCTCGTAGAACATCGTGATCAGCGTCTTGCCGTCCGCGGCGTAGACGTAGCTGGTCTGCGCGGACGGTGGCACGGTGAGTTCGTCGGGGAGTTCGCGCACCTTCTCGATGCCGGCCTTGGCGCCGAGGCCGGCGAGGGCGGCCAGCGGGTACGCCATCCCGGCCAGAATCACCCCGGCGATGATCCCGGTACGAAGCATGGCTGCGAGACGGCCGACCGCGGAGGATGTGCGCTCCATACCCCAAAAGTAGGACATATTCGCTTATGCGAGGGCGGAAAGGAGTGAACCGCTCCTCACATCTCGCCTGGCGGTCTGTGAGGGCGCCGTACCGGTCCCGCATGCTGTTGTGGACTTTCATTCTTCGGAAGGGGTACGGGTTGGGCGAGGAGCTGGGCCACCACGGCGACGCGGAGGTGGCGCCCGGTCTGGTCGACCTGGCGGTGAACGTCCGGCGCGATCCGATGCCCGACTGGCTGTCCGCGCCGATCATGGCGTCGATGTCCGCGCTCGCGGCGTACCCCGACCCCGGGCCGGCCACCGCGGCGATCGCGGCCCGGCACCGCCGCCCGCCGGAGGAGGTGCTGCTCACCGCGGGCGCGGCCCAGGGCTTCGTGCTGCTGGCCCAGGCGCTGCGCGGCGCGCGGGTCCCGGTCGTGGTGCACCCGCAGTTCACCGAGCCGGAGGCGGCGCTGCGCGGAGCCGGCCACGAGGTGCGGCGCGTCGTACTCACCGGGGATTTCGATCTGGCTCCGGATTTCGCCCTTCCACCCGGCGCCGATCTCGTCTTCATCGGCAACCCGACGAACCCGACCTCGGTGCTGCACCCGGCGGAGCGGATCGCGGCGCTGGCCGAGCCCGGCCGGGTGCTGGTGGTGGACGAGGCATTCGCGGACAGCGCGCACCGGCCCGGCCTCGACCGCGAACCGGAGTCGCTGGCCGAGCGGCGCGACCTCCCCGGGCTCGTCGTGGTCCGCAGCCTCACCAAGACCTGGGGGCTGGCCGGCCTGCGCGTCGGCTACCTGCTCGGCCCGGCCGAGCTGATCGACCGGTGCCGGGCCGTGCAGCCGCTCTGGCCGGTCTCCACGCCCGCGCTCGCGGCCGCGGCGGCGTGCGCGTCCCCGGTGGCGGTCGCCACCGAGCGCGAGATCGCCGCGCGGCTGGCCGGCGACCGGCGATACCTTGTGCGCCGGCTCCGCGAGCTGCCGACAGTGACCGTGATCGGCGACCCGGCCAGCGCTTTCGTGCTGGTCAAGGTGGCCGGGGCGGACAAGCTGCGGCTGGCGCTGCGGGAGAACGGCTTCGCGGTGCGGCGCGGCGACACGTTCCCGGGGCTGGGTCCGGATTACGTGCGTGTTGCGGTGCGAGACACTGCCACCACGGACCGTTTCGTAGCGGCGGTCTCTTACGTTCTGCAGGGTTTCGAGGGGAAGGGCTGATCATGCGGGAGACGCTTGCCGCCATCCGTCCGCTGGACGAGGAGGCGATGGCGGCCGCGCGGGCACGACACGACCGCCTGACCAAGCCGGCCGGCTCACTCGGCATGCTGGAGGACCTCTCCATCCGCCTCGCCGGGCTGGCCGGGGCCTGCCCGCCGCCACTGCCCACACCGGCCGCGGTCGCGGTCTTCGCCGGCGACCACGGCGTGCACGCCCAGCGCGTCTCGCCGTGGCCGCAGGAGGTCACCGTGCAGATGGTGGCGAACTACCTGGCCGGCGGTGCGGTGATCAACGCGTTCGCCCGGGAGATCGGCGCGGACGTGCACGTGGTCGACGTGGGCGTGGCCGCCGAGATCGACGCCGCGCCCGGCCTGATCTCGGCCAAGGTCCGGCCCGGCACCGCCGACCTGGCGGTCGAGCCCGCCATGACCCTCGACGAGGCGCGCGCCGCGATCGAGACCGGCATCCGGATCGCCGGGCAGCTCATCGACGGCGGCGCGAAGATCCTGGTGGCCGGCGACATGGGCATCGCGAACACCACGCCCGCGGCCGCGCTGATCGCGGCGTTCACCGGCCGGGACGCGGGCGAGGTGACCGGGCGGGGCACCGGCATCGACGACTACACGTTCAACCTCAAGATCTCGGTGGTACGGAGTGCGCTGCGCCGGCTGCCGGCCGACGCCGACGCGCTGCGCGTGCTCGCCGAGGTCGGGGGTCTGGAACACGCGGCGATCGCCGGCTTCATGCTCGGGGCGGCCGCACACCGCGTCCCGCTGATCCTGGACGGGGTGAACACGGTCGCGGGCGCGCTGGCCGCCGCCGCGCTGCACCCCGGCGTGACCGCCGCGCTCGTCGCCGGACACCGGTCCGTCGAGCCGGGCGCCACCGCCGGCCTCGCCCACCTGGGCCTCGAACCCCTCATCGACCTGGGCATGCGGCTCGGTGAGGGCACCGGCGCGGTGCTCGCGCTGCCGATCGTCTCCGCGGCCGTCCGTGTGCTGCACGACGTCGCCACCTTCGACTCAGCCGGAGTGACCGAGAAGTGACCGAACTCTATCCTCTCGCGCTGCGCCTGACCGGCCGCAAGGTCCTCGTCGTCGGCGGCGGCGCGGTCGCCACCCGCCGGGTCCCCGCGCTGCTGTCCGCGGGCGCCCGCGTGCTGCTCGTCTCCCCGCACCTGACGCCCGCGCTCCAGTCCCTGGCCGACGCGGGACGGATCACCTGGCTCGCCCGCCGGTTCCAGGCCGACGACGTGGACGGGGCCTGGCTGGTCCAGGTCGCGGTCGACGACAACCTCGCCGCGGCCGCGGTCAGCGCGGCCGCGCTCGAACGCCGGGTGTTCTGCGTCCGGGCCGACGACCGCGAGGCCGCGACCGCGTGGACCCCGGCGGTGGCCCGGCACGGCGCGGTCACCGTGGCGGTCACCGCGGGCGGCGACCCGCACCGGGCCCAGGTGGTCCGGGACGGCATCCGGGACGGCCTGGCCGACGGCACGCTGCCGGGCTGCCACGTGCCGGACGCGCCGCCCGGCTTCCACGGTGCGGCACCGGACGTCCCGGTCGCGCCCGGCCGGGTGGTGCTGGTCGGCGCCGGTCCCGGCGACCCGGAGCTGATCACGGTCAAGGGCCGGCGGCTGCTGGCCGTCGCGGACGTGGTGGTGGCCGACCGGCTGGTGCCGGGACTGCTGCTGGACGAGCTGCGTCCCGAGGTGGAGCTGGTCGACGCCTCCAAGATCCCCTACGGCCCGGCGAAGGCACAGGAGGAGATCAACCGGATCATCGTGGACCGGGCCCGCGCCGGCGCGTTCGTGGTGCGGCTCAAGGGCGGCGACCCCTACGTCTTCGGCCGCGGCGGCGAGGAGGCCATCGCGTGCGCCGAGGCCGGCGTGCCGGTCACCGTGGTCCCGGGCGTGACCAGCTCGATCGCGGCACCGGCGGTGGCCGGCATTCCGGTCACGCACCGCGGCGTGGCGCACGAGTTCACGGTGGTGTCCGGGCACGTCGCGCCGGATGACCCGTCGTCGCTGGTCGACTGGCCGTCACTGGGCGGCATGCGCGGCACCGTGGTGATCCTGATGGGCCTGAAGAACCTGCCGAAGATCGCGGCCACGCTGATGGCGAACGGACGCGCGGCGGAGACGCCGGCGGCGGTGGTCCAGGAGGGCACGACGGGCGACCAGCGCGTGGTGAAGGCGACGCTCGGCGACGTCACCGAGAAGACCGCGGCGGCGGGCATCCGCCCCCCGGCGATCGTCGTGGTCGGCGACGTGGTCGACGCCCTGGGATCGGTGCCGCTGCCTTGAGCTCTTGGCAGTGCTGGGGGTACCTGATCGGTGAGGATTTGTCAGCGCGTTGCACGCTGACGTGCGGTCGCGGCGCTTAATCGAAGCTTCGGCATCGGGGTCTCGACGGTCGAATGGCAGCCGGGCGTTCCACGGTCGAATGCCAGCCGGGCGTCGGCAGGTCGTGATCGGGGCACCCGGGGGCGCCCCGAGATCCACGGCCGAAATTTCGGCATTTAGCGGCGTGACCCGCGAGGCGTCTCTCACCCCGAGACCGGAAAGGTCAGCGAGCGACCCCAGCGCTCGTCGAACGCCCGGCAGCACCGGGGTGACAAACCCTGATGTGCGGCGCGGCGCGGCGCGGCTGTGCAGCTCGGCGGCGGCGCGGCTGTGCAGCGCGGTGGCGCGGTTGTGCAGCGCGGCGGCGGCCCGGGTGTGCAGCGCGGTGGCGCGGGTGTGCAGCGCGGCGGCGCGGTTGTGCAGCTCGGCGGCGGCGCGGCTGTGCAGCGCGGCGGCGCGGTGTGCAGCGCGGCAGCGGCCCGGGTGTGCAGCGCGGCGGCGGCGTCGGGCGCTGCGCGCCCGATATTTCGTGTTATTGGTTGTGTTGGGCTGTGGTTGCGGTGGGAGGGCCTCGGCGGGCCTCGGGCTCCGGGGGAAGGGGCGTGGGTTCCAGCGGGGCCGGGGTTCGTCGGCCCAGCTCGGTATTCAGCGGGACTGAGTCGACGCCGCGTCGCCGCAGGCCAGCGCTGTCGGCGTGCTACGTGCTGAATAACCCTTAAGGGGGTGCGAAGATCAGCCATTCGCGACGCCGCCCTGGCCCTGAAGATCGGGCGCAGAGGTCAGCGAGTCGGCAGACCTCAGCACCAGCCCCGCACTGGGCTTTATTCGGAACTTCGGGCGCGGCGCACGTCTTCTGCGGCGAATCGAACCTGGCTTGATCATGCGAAGTCACTAGTGATACGTGAAGCACCGTATCGAGCCGGTGGATTCAATCGGTCGTCGCAATGCAACGTTTATGCAGCTAGAGGTGCCGATAGTAGCTGATTGAGGGCTTCGGCGGGTGTGCGCATGTTGAGGGTTTCGCGGGGGCGGCCATTGAGTTCGGCGGCGACGTCGTCGAGGTGCTGTCTGGTGTGGACGGACAGGTCGGTGCCCTTGGGGAAGTATTGGCGGAGCAGGCCGTTGGTGTTCTCGTTGCTGCCGCGCTGCCAGGGCGAGTGCGGGTCGCAGAAGTAGACATCGATGCCGGTGGCGATGGTGAAGTCGGCGTGGCGGGTCATCTCGACGCCTTGATCCCAGGTCAGTGACTTGGTCAGGTGAGCGGGCAGTGTCGTGATGGTGGCGATGAGGGCGTCGCGGACGGCCTCGGCGTCCCGGCCGTCGGGCAGGTGGACGAGCATGCAGTAGCGGGTGGAGCGTTCGACCAGAGTCCCGATCGCGGAGCCGCCGTCCTCACCGATGATCAGGTCGCCTTCCCAGTGGCCGGGCACGGCCCGGTCGGCGGCCTCAGCGGGCCGCTCACGGATGTTGATCATTGCGGGGATCCGGCCGCGTTTCTCCTGCTGTCGTGACCTGACCCTGGGCTTGCGCAGAGCCCTGCCGGTCCGCAGGCACGCGGTCAGCTCCTTGCGCAGCCCACCCCGGGACTGGACGAACAGCGACTGGTAGATCGTCTCGTGAGACACCCTCATCGATTCATCGTCCGGGAAACGCCGGGGCAGCCACAACGCGATCTGCCGCGGTGACCACTTCAGCTTCAGCTTCCCCTGCACCACCCGCCGCAACCGCGGGCAGTCCGCGAGCTTCACGGGCTTCGGCCGGCGGCGGCGATCACGCGCCTTCTCGTCCGCACGGCCGGCCCGATAACCCACCCGCACGGTCGAATTCCGGGCCAGTTCCCGCCCGATCGTCGACGGCTCCCGCCCCAGCGCCACCGCGATCGACCGCCGCGACTCACCCCGATCACGCCGCAGCATGATCTCCTCGCGTTCCTCGAACGACAGATACCGGCCTGACCCGGCCCCAGCCCCGTTGTTGATCACCCCGCCAGCATCCTGGAACCAGCGCATACCCGTCCACCGCGAGACTCCCGCAGCCGTCGACGCCTCCTCGGTAGACAAACCAGCCCGAATCCCCTCCCAAAACCGCACCCGAACCACATAAGGAACACCCGGCTTCGCCATCAAAACCCCTGCTCAGAGGGCATTGCAACGACCAATTGACCACAAGGCCCTCATACGGTGCTTCACGTATCACTAGTGAGAATCCGCGCAGATGGCTGGGCGACTTAGCACGACATTTCGGTCGCAAAATCTTCGAGTCCTGCGTGATTCCCGGATATTGGCGTCGATCTTCCATCATGTGGAAGGTTGACCGAACTTCGGGAACGATCTTCCACAATGTGACTCACTGAGGATTATTCAGCGCAGCGAACCGGCACCGCGTTGCCGCAGGCCGCGCGGTCTGACGAGGGCGGCGCTGAATAAGCCTCACTGCACGCCAGAGAGATAGCCGGTAGGCGACGCGCGGGATGAGCCTCAGAATCCCTATCGAACTCACCGCCGATCTTCTCGTCAGCGCTGACGACGCACGGCGAGCCAGACTCCCGCGTAGCGGAAACCAGGCCCCGCGCAGCAGCAAGCCGGGCCGCCCCACAGCGGCACAGCGCACAGCGGCACAGCGCACAGCGGCACAGCGGCGAGCCGGGCTCCCGCGCAGTGACCAGCCTTGATCTTTCTTCGTGCGCGCCGCGCAGACCGCTGCCGCCTGGCTGCCCCGTATGCCGTCGACCACCCTCGGGGTGCAGATCATCGGCAGGGCCGCCACCCACCACGCAACCGCCACCCCAGGCAAGGACCGCGCGCAGCGACGACCATGCCGACCACAGACCAAAGCTGGCGGCCCTGCCGATGATCTGCTCGGCCCGCAGACCAGAGCTGGCGGCCCTGCCGATGATCTGCTCGGCTCTTCCTGGACGACGGCATACGGGGCAGACAGGCTCACGACACCCAGACCATGCCACCCACGAAAAGACAGCGGGGCCGACGAACCCCGGCCCCGCTGGAACCCACGCCCCTTCCCCCGGAGCCCGAGGCCCGCCGGAGGCGCTCCAAACCGCAACCACACAGCCCAATACGACCAATAACACGAAATATCGGGCGCGCAGCGCCCGGATGCCATGCGGCCGACGAGACTTCGCCACCGAAGCCCCAGAGGCTTGTTCAGCGCGGCGAGCCGGCACCGCGTTGCCGCAGGCCCGGCGGTCTGGCGAGGGCGGCGCTGAACAAACCTCCCAGCAACAGCAACCGGACATAGGCCGGTCACGCATTCGTGATCGAGGCGTCCCTCAAGTCGTTGCAACGACTTGAGGGACGATCACGAAGAGATGCAAGACCGAGATATCCGGCGCGCAGCGCCCGATGTCACTCACGCAATCACGCGCCAGGAAACCGCACCCGAGACCGAAAGTGCGCCGCAACCAGCGACGGAACTCGCAGGGAGGACCGACCGGGGCCCGCGGGAGCACTCGGAACGGATCCACGCCGGAAGTGGGAAGCCAAACCCGGCGGAGACCGCGTTGACCGGGAACGCAACCACGCCGGAAGCGAAACCGGCCGCCGCGAGAAGTTCGCGGCGGCCGGTTCCGGTGAATCGGTTAAATCGCGCTCACGCCGGAGTGAGGACGTTGTTGAGCAGCAGCGCGCACCGGACCAGGCCGAGGTGGCTGTACGCCTGGGGGTGGTTGCCGAGCCCTCGTTCGGCCATCGGGTCGTACTGCTCGGGCAGCAGGCCGGTCGGGCCGGCCGTGTCCAGCATCTGCGTGAAGAGTTCCTCCGCGTCCGCCCGCCGGCCGGTGCGGAGGTAGGCCTCGATGAGCCAGGCCGTGCAGATGTGGAAGCCGCCCTCGCGGCCGGGCAGGCCGTCGTCCCAGCGGTAGCGGTAGACGACCGGGCCGGAGCGCAGATCCGCCTCGATCTTGAGGACCGTGGCGAGGAAGCGCGGGTCGTCGTCGGGGAGCAGGCCGGAGAGGCCGATCCACAGCGAGGACGCGTCCATCTCCTCGTCGCCGTAGGCGACCGAGTACGCGCCGACGCCGGAGTGCCAGCCGTGCTCCAGCACGTCCGCCCCGATCTTGTCGCGCAGCTCGGCCCACTCGGGCCGCGGGTCGCCGCCGTGGTTGTCGACCATGCGGACCGCGCGGTCCACGGTCATCCAGCACATGACCTTGGAGAACACGTGGTGGCGGGGGGCCAGTCGGGCCTCCCAGATGCCGTGGTCGGGCTCGTGCCAGCGGCGTTCGACGGCCTGGACCATCGACTCCAGCAGGCCCCACTCCTCGTCGCGGACCGAGCCGCGGGCGTCCGCGACGGCCGCGATCAGGTCGGCGACCGGGCCGAAGATGTCCAGCTGGAGCTGGTGGTTGGCCAGGTTGCCGACGCGCACCGGGCGGGAGCCGGCATATCCGGGGAGCGTGTCGATGACGGCTTCGGCGCCGAGCTCGTAGCCCTCGACCGTGTAGAGCGGGTGGAGCCGCTCCGGGTGGCCGCCGCTGCGCTCGACGCAGCCGTCGACCCAGCGCAGGAACGCCTCGGCCTCGGTCAGCGAGCCGAGGTCGACCAGCGCGCGGGCGGTCATCGCGGCGTCGCGGAGCCAGCAGTACCGGTAGTCCCAGTTGCGGACGCCGCCGACCTCCTCGGGCAATGACGTGGTGGCCGCGGCCAGGATTGAGCCGGTCGCCTCGTGGGTGAGGCCGCGCATGGTGAGCGCGCTGCGCAGCACCAGGTCGCGGGCGACCGACGGCAGGTTGAGCGTGCCCGCCCAGTCGCGCCACGGGCGTTCCGCGTTCTCCTGGCGGGTGAGCGCCGGGATGCCGGTGTGGCCGAGGTCATGCGATCCGAACCGCAGCTCGAGCGTGACCTCGCCGCCGGCCTGGGTGAGGTCGACGATCGCGCGGGCGGTGTCCCGGTCACCGCCGTCGGAGTCGACGGTCCAGGTGACGCCGGGGGAGTAGAGCGCGACCGGCTCGTTGGAGCCGAGCACCAGCAGGCCGTCACTGGCCGGCTGGAGCTGCACCGCGACCTGGCCGAACTCGGGGCGCGGCGCGAATTCGAGCCGCACCCGGCCGTGGCCGGTGATCCGCCGGATCAGCGTGGAGTCCGCGGTCGCGACGGTCAGCTCGCCGGTCTCGTCCTCGTGCACGCTGGTGTCCAGCCAGTCCGTGACCGTGAGGCCGGACCAGCGGGTCTCGACGGTCATGGTGCCGGGCCGGTAGCGCTGGCCGAGCGGGATGCCCCCGCGTTCCGGCGCGACCGAGAAGTAGCCGGCCGGGTTGCCGCCGAGCAGGTCCGCGAAGATCGCCGACGCGTCCGGGCGCGGGTGGCAGAGCCAGGTGAGCTTGGCCTCCGGCGTGATCAGCGCGACCGTGCGCCGGTTGGAGAGCATCGAGTGGCGCTCGATCGGCACCGCGTGCTCGCCGAACAGCCAGTTGCGCCGGGTCTGCAGCACGAGCGCGAGCAGCCGGGCCGCCTCGATCGGCTCGCCGACCCGGAAGCCGGCCTTCGTGTCGCCACTGCCGATCTTGATGCCGACGTCCGGGCCGTGCAGCGTGCCGAACGCGTCCTCGTCGGTGACGTCGTCGCCGATGTAGAGCACCGCGCTGGCGGAGAGCTGGCTGCGCAGCTGGTCGATGGCGGTGCCCTTGTGGGTGGTGACCACGGAGAGCTCCAGCACCTCCTTGCCGCGCTTGACGTAGACGCCGGGCCAGGTGGCGGGCCCGGACTCGATCGCGTCGACGACCTGGCGGGCCACGATCGGCTCGGCGCCGCGGTAGTGCACCGCGATGCTGGCGGGCTTGGCCTCCAGCCGGACGCCGGCCCGGCCGCCGGTGATCGCGCGGATCTCCATCTGCAGCCGGGTACGGACCTCGATCAGCTCGGGGTCGAGCCGCTCGATGAAGCCGATGTCGAACTCGGAGCCGTGGCTGCCGACGAGGTGCACCTCGCTGGGCAGCCGGGAGAGCGTGGCCAGGTCGCGCAGCGCACGGCCGGACACGACCGCCACCGTGGTCTGCGGCAGCGCGGCGAGCGCGCGGATCGCGGCGACCGACTCGGGCAGCGGGACGGCCCGGGCGTGGTCCTCCACGATCGGGGCGAGCGTGCCGTCGTAGTCACAGGCGACGAGGAGCTGCGGGACGCGGGCGATCCGCCCGATGGCGGCGCGCAGGTCCGGGTCGAGCTGAGGACCCCGGAGGTCGAGGTCGAGCGGCGAGGTCACGCCGCCTCCGGAACGCCGAGCTCGTTGAGGAACGAGCGAGCCCAGTGCTCGACGTCGTGGGTGCGCAGGTGGCGCTGCATGACGCGGATCCGGCGACGGGCCTCGGCCGGCTCGATGTTCACGGCGCGCAGCAGCACCTCCTTGACGCCCTCGGGGTCGTGCGGGTTGCACAGAAACGCTTGACGCAGCTCGGTCGCGGCACCCGCGAACTCGCTGAGCACCAACGCGCCACCGGTGTCGGCGCGCGATGCGACGTACTCCTTGGCCACCAGATTCATTCCGTCTCGCAGAGGGGTAACCATCATGACGTCGGCCGCGCTGTAGAGCGCGGCCAGTTCACTGCGACTGTACGACTGGTGGAGATAGTGGACCGCGGGCACGCCCACCCGTCCGAACTCGCCGTTGATCCGCCCGACCTCGCGCTCAACCTTGACTCGTAGCGCCTGGTAGTGCTCGACTCGCTCTCGGCTCGGCGTGGCGACCTGCACCATGACCGCCTCCGGAACTGTCAGCTTTCCGTCAGCGAGCAGTTCGCGGAACGCCTTGAGCCGCAGTTCGATGCCCTTGGTGTAGTCGAGCCGGTCGACGCCCAGGATCACCGTCTTCGGGTTGCCCAGCTCGCCGCGGATCTCCTTGGCCCGCGCCTGGATCGCCGGGTCCGCCGCCAGCTGTTCCATCTGCGCGGTGTCGATCGAGATCGGGAACGCGCCGGCCTTCACCTGGCGGCCGTCGACCTGGATCATCTGGCCCTCGTAGCGCAGGCCGAGCAGGTGCCGGGCCAGGCGGACGAAGTTCTGCGCGGCGAGCCGCTGCTGGAAGCCGACCAGGTCCGCGCCGAGCAGCCCGCGCAGGATCTCCGTGCGGAACGGCATCTGCATGAACAGCTCGATCGGGGGGAACGGGATGTGCAGGAAGAAGCCGATCTTGAGGTCCGGGCGCAGCTCGCGCAGCATGGCCGGGACCAGCTGCAACTGGTAGTCCTGCACCCAGACGACCGCACCTTCGGCCGCGACCTCGGCCGCCGCCTTCGCGAAGCGCTGGTTGACGGCCCGGTAGGTCTCGCGCCAGGAGCGCTTGTACGCCGGGGTCTCGACCGCGTCGTGATAGAGCGGCCAGATCGTCGCGTTCGACTGGCCCTCGTAGTAACGCTCCAGCTCCTGTGCGCTCAGCGGCACGGGGTGGATGTTGATGCCCTCGAGTTCGAAGGGCTCCGGGGCGTCGCCGGTGCCACCGGCCCAGCCGATCCAGGTGCCGCGCTCGCGCACGAGCACCGGGTGCAGCGCGGTGACCAGTCCGCCGGGGCTCGGCCGCCACTGGCGCCCCTCCGGGGTGGTCACCTCGTCCACGGGCAGGCGGTTGGCGACGACGACGAAGGAACTACGCTCAGCCACGTTCCGTACACCTCCGGTGTAATGCGGGTCCCGGCTGAGAGCCTACTGTCCGGGTGTTGACAGCCGGTGTCGCCGGTCAAACCGTGGAATGCCACACACGGTGGCGAGCCAAACGCACGGGTGACACGACCAACATCAAGATCCTTCCACGGTACGGGCTCAGAGCTCGATGATCGGCCACTCCCTCGCCAGGATCTCGTGGATCATCTCGCCCCGATTCGTCATGATCGGAACGACGGGCCGGGCCGCCGCCTCCATGGCGGCCTGGGCGGTGCCCATGGTCTCCATGATCCGGGTCCAGCCGCCCAGTACGCTGCACATGTCGTGCTCCACCGGTGTCACCGTGACATTGCCGAGTTCGGCGAGGAGGTCGAGGTAACTGGAGTTGTTCTTTCCGGTCTGTTGATATGCCTCGGCCAAGCAGACGGCGGGAAGAATTATCTCAAGCCGGCGATCCGCGATCTCGGCGATCTTCATGCCGACCGAGAAGTTGCCTTCCGCGTAGGCGACGACCGCCGTGGTCTCCAGTACGAGTCCTGCCTCCGTCATCGGCGGTACCGAGCCCGGGTGCGCTCGAGTTCGGCCCGGAGTTCCTCGGCCTGGGCGCGCAGCTCGGGCGTGATGCTCGCTTGGATGCGGTCGATCTCCGAGCGAGCAGCCGCGATGCTCACCTCCGTGATCTCGTGTCCACGCTCGCGCAGCGAGTTGCGAACTATGTCGCGGTACATCCGGCCTCGCACCGCGTCGGTGACGTATGCCGAGACGTTCGACTCCTTTGCCAGGTGCGCGGCCACGTCGTCCGGCACGCTGATCGCGATCTTCTTGGTCATACCGAAAAGGCTAGTTTGGTTATACCGTCGGGGGCAATGCCACGACAGGGTGGTGTGCGAGCTGCGTACCGGACCTGTCAGGATTGACGGTGTTGTCTGCTGCCCTCGGCAGAGCCGCGGCCAGACCGCCGGAACGATTCATCACTGACTCGGAGGTAGGGCACACCGTGGCCCAGTACATCTACGTCCTGGAAAAGGCGCGTAAGGCGCACGGCGACAAGGTCGTGCTCGACAACGTGACGCTGAGCTTCCTGCCCGGTGCCAAGATCGGTGTGGTCGGCCCGAACGGCGCCGGTAAGTCCAGCCTGCTGAAGATCATGGCGGGGCTGGACCGGCCGAGCAACGGCGAGGCTCGCCTGATGCCGGGCTACACGGTCGGCATGCTGGCGCAGGAGCCCCCGCTGAACGAGGAGAAGGACGTCCTCGGCAACATCGAGGAGGCCGTCGCCGAGACCAAGGCGAAGCTCGCGCGCTTCAACGCGATCGCCGAGGAGATGGCGACCAACTACACCGACGAGCTGATGGAGGAGATGGGCAAGCTCCAGGAGCAGCTGGACCACGCGGACGCGTGGGACATCGACGCCCAGCTCCAGCTCGCGATGGACGCGCTGCGCTGCCCGCCGGCCGACGCGGACGTCACCCAGCTCTCCGGTGGTGAGCGCCGCCGCGTCGCGCTGTGCAAGCTGCTGCTCGAGGCGCCCGACCTGCTGCTGCTCGACGAGCCCACCAACCACCTGGACGCGGAGAGCGTGCAGTGGCTGGAGCAGCACCTCGCGAAGTACGCCGGCACCGTCCTGGCGATCACCCACGACCGGTACTTCCTGGACAATGTGGCCGGCTGGATCCTGGAGCTCGACCGCGGCCGGGCGATCGGCTACGAGGGCAACTACTCGACGTACCTGGAGAAGAAGGCGGCGCGTCTGGCGGTCGAGGGCCGCAAGGACGCGAAGATGAAGAAGCGCCTCTCCGAGGAGCTGGAGTGGGTCCGGTCGAACGCGAAGGCGCGCCAGACCAAGTCCCGCTCCCGCCTCGACCGGTACGAGGAGATGGCCGCGGAGGCGGAGAAGACCCGCAAGCTCGACTTCGAGGAGATCCAGATCCCGCCGGGCCCGCGCCTGGGCAGCACGGTGATCGAGGTCAACGGGCTGACCAAGGGCTTCGACGGCCGCACGCTGATCGACAACCTGTCGTTCTCCCTGCCGCGCAACGGCATCGTCGGCATCATCGGCCCGAACGGCGTCGGCAAGACCACGCTGTTCAAGACCATCGTCGGCCTGGAGCAGCCGGACGACGGCGGCGTGCGGGTCGGCGAGACGGTCAAGCTCTCCTACGTCGACCAGAACCGGTCCGGCCTGGACGGCGACAAGTCGCTCTGGGAGGTCGTCTCCGACGGCCTGGACCACATGATGGTCGGCAAGGTCGAGATGCCGTCCCGGGCGTACGTGGCGGCCTTCGGCTTCAAGGGCCCGGACCAGCAGAAGGCCACCAAGATCCTCTCCGGTGGTGAGCGGAACCGGCTGAACCTCGCGCTGACGCTGAAGATCGGCGGCAACGTGATCCTGCTCGACGAGCCGACCAACGACCTGGACGTCGAGACGCTCTCCAGCCTGGAGAACGCGCTGCTGGAGTTCCCCGGCTGCGCCGTGGTCATCTCCCACGACCGGATGTTCCTGGACCGCGTCGCCACCCACATCCTGGCCTGGGAGGGCGACGACGAGAACCCGGCGAGGTGGTTCTGGTTCGAGGGCAACTTCGACGCGTACGAGAAGAACAAGGTCGACCGGCTCGGTGCCGACGCCGCCCGTCCGCACGCGGTGACCTACCGCAAGCTGACCCGCGACTGACATCGGCCGTGGAGGGCGTCCGGCGGCCGCCGGGCGCCCTCGCCATAGGGAACGGGGGATGGGCGTGCGCTTCGTCCACCACTGCGCGCTCCGCTGGTCGGACATGGACGCATACGGCCACGTCAACAACACCCGCTTCCTGACGCTGTACGAGGAGGCGCGGGTCGCGTTCATCTACGTGCTGGCGAAGGAGCGGGGCGGCCCGTCGCTGGTCGACGACGGCACGGTGATCGCCCGCCACGAGGTCGACTATCTGCGGCCGGTGGTCTACCGCACGCACGCGAGCGAGGCACCGCCACCGCCGCCGCACGTGCGCATCGAGTTGTGGATCGAGAACGTGCGCGGCGCCCAGTTCACCGTGGTCTACGAGTTGTTCGACGGCGACGTGCTGGCCAGCCGCGCCCGTACCGTGTGCGTGCTCTTCGACCTGGCCGGCCAGCGTCCGCGCCGGATGACGGCCTGGGAGCGAGATTTCTTCAGCCGGTACGAGGTGGCGGCGTGACCGCGCCGGTGGCCAGCCACGGCGTGACCGGCGCGCAGGACGCGGGCGCGTTCCTGGTCCGGCTGACCCGCCTCGATCCCGGCGCGGTGGTGCGCCTCCGCTCGCATCGGGGCCGGACCGAGCTGTGGGCCCGCCTACCGTGGAACGTGCTGGTCTCCCGTTCGGTGGACGGCGACGGACCGGGCGACGCCACTGTCGTGGCCGCGGACCTGCTCACCCAGCTGGCCCGCGGCGGCCGGTCGCTGCCGGTCCGCCGCGACTCGGACTGGCGCTGGGGCCTGCCGCCGGAGGGCGCGCGCTCGGTGGAGCGGCTGCCCGCGGCGGAGCTGCACCGGGTCGCCGAGGCCGCGGCCGGGACGCTGCGGGACGCGACCACGCACGGCGTGGGCGGCCAGCCGGTGGGCGAGCGGGCGCTGCGCGACGCATTACTCGATCATGTGGCAATCGTGGTCACAACGGACAGCACGGAGCGTATCGAAATATCTCAACGTCTTGTCCAGGGTGTTACGCGCATGGGCTTCCTGGGTGGACGGCCGTCATCCGAAGTGTCCGATCCGTCCGATGTGCACGTCCGGGTCGCCGGTCGCTGGGTCGGATTGGCGGCCCCGTACGGCGCGGCCTGGCTGCCGGCTGCGAACCAGCTCGGCCTCCGACCGGCCACTCCTCGTACGTTCGGCTGATGCGTGATGGTCCGTTTGGTTTTGTGCGGGCGTTGGGGGGATGACCTCAGGCGACGATCCGGGTAGCGTCGGGCCTCGGGTCCAACGCAACGTAGGCGGCCGGATCCGCTGGGGAGTGAGGTGCGCAAGCGATGCCGTGGTGGTCATGGCGCCCCGGTCACGCCGGTGGCGGCGAGCCGGAGTCCCGAGGTGGAACGTCGACGGACAGCAAGGTCCGCATGGGGGTGACCCCACCGGCCCAGCGAGAGCCCGAGAGATTATCGGTCCCCACCGTCGAGCTGGCGCCCGCGGTCGCGCCCGTGACGCTGCGCCGGGTCGGCGAGGCGCTCGACATGCTGGACGTGCGCTACCTCGCCGACGGCGACGGCAGCCTGCTGGCCATGTGGGAGCGGCACGCGGTGCTGTTCACGCTCGAGGGCCCCGAGGACGAGATCCTCGTGATGCGCGCCCGGCCACACTCCACCGTCCCGCCGGACTGGGCCGACCGGGCATACCGCGTGGTCAACGAGTGGAACCACACCCGCCGCTTCTGCAAGGCCTATGTCGGCGATCCCACCGAGCGCGGCCAGCTCCCGATCTACGCCGAGCTCCAGGTCCCGCTCGGCTCCGGCGCCCACGACGCCCTCCTCGTGGAGATGCTCGACTGCGGCGCGGCCGTCGCCACCTCCTTCGTCGACTGGCTCCACGACGAGGGCGCGCTGCTCTAGCCGCTGGTTTCCGGCCCGGTCATTCCACAGCCGCGAGCTGTGGGCCAGGCCGGGGCTGGGGAGATCAAAATCCTGATCTACCCGCTTCCGGCGTGGGCGCTCTGGGCGTGCTCCCGCGGGCAAATCCCGCGGCGGCCTCCGCCGCCGCTCCGGTCGCCGCGTCGGAGCCTGTTCCGGCGTGGCCGAGGCGAGCCGCGATTCAGCGCGGTGCCCCAGCCACGTGCGGCGGGCTCCGTCAGGGCCGGGGGAACAATCCGATGCGGCCGTGGTATTCGCCGGCGAGGCGGGTGGTGTCGGAGCCGACCAGGAGGCCGGCGCCGGTGGAGACGAACGAGCGGACGCCGACGCCGCGGTCGCGGCCGGGATTCCAGGGCAGCGTGCGGCCGGTGCGCGGGTCGAGCGCGGCGATGCCCTCGCGCTTGATCGCACCGGGCCCGGCGAACTCGTGCCCGCCCGGGTTGCTCATCCAGCGCTGGTGGCCGCCGACGTAGACCGCGCTGCCGGTCACCGCGACCGCGTAGAGCGAGTCGCCGCCGGTGTGGTTCCGCCAGGTCGGCGCGCGGCGGCCGGTGCCGGCGGTCTCCCAGCGGCTCGCGGTGTCGCAGAGCTTCTGGCGGTGGTTCTCCCGGCCGGTGGTGACCACCACGAAGTAACTGCCCTCCGGCGAGAACTTGATCTGCCGCATGTAGGTCTGGAAGCCGTCCCGGCAGTTCGGCTTGAACGCGTCCGTGTACCAGTCGCTGACGACCGCGCCCGGACCGGCCACGTCCAGCATCACCAGCTGGGTGCGATCCTTGACGCCGGCCCGGCCGATCACGCCGACCGCGACCAGCTTGCGGCCGTCCGGCGAGATGTCGAAGGACTCGACCCGGGGCCGGTCCTTGCCGGGCGCGGTGAGCTTCGCGTCGAAGCCCTTGTCCACGGCGCCGGTCGACGGGCTCATCCGGGCCAGCGCGGTCCGTGCCACGCCGTTGACCGCCGAGAACGTGCCGCCCGCGTAGAGACGGCCGCCGGCCAGCCCGAGCGACCGCACGTCACCCCAGTTGATCGCGGCCTTGAAACCGGCCACGGCACGGCCGGTGGCCAGCGAGACCTTGCCGAGGCCGCGCTGTGGCACGCCGTTGACGCTCTTGAACGCGCCGCCCAGGTAGATGCTGCCGTCCGCGCCGGCCGTGACCGCGTACACCGGGCCGTCGACCTGTGGTGCGAAGTCGCGGACCACGCCGTCGCGCAGGCCGAACGCGAAGAGGTGCCGCCGCGGGTAGGTTCGCTTGCCGGTGCGGTCGGTGACCGAGGTGAAGTTGCCGCCCACCACCACGGTGTCGCCGACGACCACGGCCGACCAGACCGTGCCGTCCTTGATGTGCGGGGTGTAGTCGACCGGGTTGGCCGAGACCACGGACGGCTGGGCCATGTCGGCGCTGGCCGGCATCATTCCGGCGGCGGTGGTGAACGCGGCCAGCGCGAGCGCGGCGAGCAGACGGCGTCGCATGGAGGGAAACCTCTCGAAGGGGTGGCGTGGACTCACCCGATCAACGAGGCAGTATGAGGCCGGAAGTGCGTTTTGCCGTCAAACCAGCCGATCGGCCGATCTGCCCTAATCCATCTTGTTGACCATGAAGTAGGCGGCCCGCTCCAGGTACTGCCAGAGCTGGTCGTGCTGCTCCTTCGGCAGAGCCAGCGAGTCGACGGCCACGCGCATGTTGCGCAGCCAGGCGTCCCGCGCGGCCGCGTCCACCACGAACGGCGCGTGCCGCATGCGGAGCCGGGGATGGCCGCGCTCGTCCGAGTAGGTCGTGGGACCGCCCCAGTACTGCATCAGGAACAGCCGCATGCGGTCGGAGGCCGGGCCGAGGTCGCCCTCCGGGTACATCGGCCGGAGCAGCGGGTCGGTCGCGATGCCCTCGTAGAACCTGTCGACCAGCTTCCGGAACGTCGGCTCGCCGCCGACCGCCTCGTAGAAACTCGTCTCTTCACCGGTAGCCACACCCCAAGAATGCCACTGTCTCAGACGCGGCCGGGTTGCGGCTCCCGCTCGGCCGCGGCCGCGATCGCCGCGTCGAAGCGCTGCTCGCTCGGCCAGCGCAGGCTCACCCCGACCATCACCAGCACGCCCGCCAGGCTCCACGAGCTGACCACTCCGGGCAGCGGGAACCGCTCGGCCAGCAGGCCGGTCAGCGCCACGCCCGCGCCCTGCATGAGCGTCACGCCGGTCTGCATCACGCCGTACGCCCGGGCGCGGAAGCCGTCCGGCACGACCATGGCGAACAGGCCCTGGGCCGGCGGCAGCACGCCGCCGACCGCGAAGCCGCAGGCCGCCACCATCAGCACCACCACGATCACGGACGGCTCGAAGAAGGCCGGGACCAGCGTCAGCGGCGCCACGATCGCGGCCGGGCGGATCAGCGCGCGCCGCCGCGACGGCCGGACCAGCCGGCCCACGATCAGGCTGCCGGCCACGAACCCGAGCGGCGTGGCCGCCATGATCAGGCCCTGGGTGATGCCGCGCTCATCGTCCGCCACCAGCTCGCTGGCCCAGGCCGCGGCGAGCCCTTCCGGCACGGCCACGAAGAACATCGCACAGAACAGCAGGATCGCGATCGACCGCAGCTCAGCGCGCCCGAAGACCAGCCCGAAGCCCTGGCTCATGCCGCCGAGCAGCGTGCCGTGCTCCGCGTCGGTGCCGGTGGCGGACCAGCCGCGCAGGCCGAGCAGCACGACCGCGGCGGCGCCGGCGAAGAGCGTGGCCGTGAGGAACAGCACCAGCTGGGTGCTGATCCCGGCGAGGGCGGCTCCCACCACGTAACCCGCGATCTGGGTGATCTGGTTGAGGCCGCCGATCAGTGACAGGCCGACCACGAGCCGGTCCTTCGGCAGCGCGCGGGGCAACAGCGCGGACCGGGCGGCCTGCTCCGGCGCGGCCGAGAGCGTGCTCAGGAACAGCGCCGCGACCAGCACCGCGCCCGGCCAGTGGAAGATCGCGACGATCAGGAACAGCGCGGCCCGGAAGACCAGCGTGACGCCGATGACGGTGCGATAGGGGTAGCGGTCGGCCAGCGTGCTCAGCAGCGGGCCGCCGATCAGCCAGGGCAGGTAGCTGACCGCGAACGCGAGCGCGGAGAGCGCCACCGAGCCGGTCCGCTGGAAGACCAGCAGCGTGATCGCGGCCTTGGCCATCGGATCGGCGAGGTTGGAGAGCGCGACCGCGCCGTAGACGACGCGGAACTCGCGGTGCGAGAAGACCTCGCGGTAGGTCGCCGGGCGGTCATGGTCAGGCGCGCTCACCGCACGACCCCTCAGACCGGTCCCTCACGGATCGCTACTCCCCACGACGCCAGGCGCCTTCGCGTCCGCATGTGGCGCTGACGTCAACCACCATCATCAGCCATCGACCGACGCCATCCCCCGAATATTCGGCTGAATGAATTCTGCCCGATCGTCTGAGATGTGGCTAGGGTGATCGGCCGATGTATTTTCGGTATCGCTCGATGGGTGCGCCGCGTCAGGTGGCGCCGCCGCGGCCCGCGTCCGCGCCACCGGCCGGCGGGCTGGCCGGGCGCGGGAACAGCCGGGCCGCCGCGATCCGTTCCGCGATCCCCGAGGTCTCCAGCGCCTCGGTCAGCCGGCGCCGCAGCTCGCGGGAGACCGTGAGCTGCCCGTCCGCGGTGGTCTTCGCGACGGTCCGGATGACCGCCCCGTCCACCGTGACCTGCTCCACGCCGATCACGTCCGGCGGCTCCAGCAGGCCGGTGGCCAGCTCCGGGTCCGCCGCGACCGCGGCCGCCGCCTCGCGCAGCACGGCCGTGGCCTCCTCACTGTTCACGAAGCCGATCGGCATGTCGATCACGACCATCGCCCAGCCCTGCGACTTGTTGCCGACCCGGATGACCTCACCGTTGCGGATGTACCACAGGACGCCGCGGCCGTCGCGGACCGTGGTGACGCGCAGGCCGACGGACTCGACCACGCCGATCGCCTCGCCCAGGTCGACCGTGTCACCCACGCCGTACTGGTCCTCGATCAGCATGAACAGGCCGGCCAGCACGTCCTTGACCAGGCTCTGCGCGCCGAAGCCGAGCGCGACGCCGACGATGCCGGCGCTGGCCAGCAGCGGCGCCACGTTGAAGCCCAACTCGCCCAGGATCATCAGCGTGGCGACGCCGAGCACGATCGCGGTGACGAAGCTGCGCAGCACCGAGCCGATCGCCTCGGCCCGCTGCCGCCGCCGTTCCGGGAAGACCGTGCCGGTGTCCAGCAGCGCGGGCGGCACCTTCTCGTGCAGCGGCTTCAGGATCGACGGCATCGCCGTGTTGGACGTGGTGGTGACCAGCTTGCTGATGGCACGGGCGATCAGGAATCGGATCAGCATCGCGACCGCGATGATCGCCAGGATCCGCAGCGGCTTGATGATCACCCAGTAGCCGCCCTCGGCGATCCAGCCGTTGACGCCGAGGTCGAGCAGTTGCTTGCACAACCGGTCGGTCTCGCAGCTGGCGTCGATGGACGGCACGAGGTCGGAGGGGGACGGGTTGGGTGTCACTGGGGCTATCACGGTGGGACTCGGGCTCCACGGGTGCGGGTACGGGCTGTCGGGAACGTTCGTATCGCATCCGCCTGTGAGCGCCGCTCCCGGGGGTCGCAGGCAGTGGTATCGAACCGGGCATCCTCGCACGGGACACCTGAACTTCACGCGGCGGCACCGATTAGTGCGTGCAATTTGGTCACCTATCAGGGACTATTGGCGCACGGACGTTGGTGATCCGCCAGCGTGGGGCCGGACGGTGACGTGTGGTCCGAGGCGGGTGGAACACGACAGGAGTGCTGCGAAACCGACCAGAAGGGTGATTGCGATGCCTGACATACGACCCACGGTGGGCTCCGGAGCGTTGGTGCTCAACGTGACTTACGAGCCGCTGTGCGTCGTCTCAGTGCGTCGAGCCGCGATTCTCATCCTTTCGGGGAAGGCCGCCCTGGTCACGGACGGGGACGGCATCCTGCACTCCGCCCGCGACGAGATCCCGGTGCCGTCCGTGATTCGTCTCACCCGCTACGTGCGTGTGCCGTACCGCACTCATGTCGGGCTGTCCCGCCGCGCGATCTTCGCCCGCGACGGCTGGCGCTGTGCGTACTGCCGGGGCCCGGCGCAGACCATCGACCACGTGTTCCCCCGCAGCCGCGGTGGCATGCACGCCTGGGAGAACGTGGTGGCGGCCTGCGCCAAATGCAACCACACCAAGGGCGACAAGACCCCGGCCGAGCTGGGCTGGCGGCTGCACGGCGGCGCACCGGCCGCTCCCAAGGGCCAGGCCTGGCGCGTCCTCGGCCACCGCCTCCCCGACCCCCGCTGGGCCGACTGGCTCGACCTCCCGATGCCCGAGGCCGAGACCGCCGCGGCCTGACCGGCGCACACACCCTCGAGATCAGGGCGTTCCCATGTCGTTCCAACGACATCGGCGCCCTGATCGGTTTCCGGGCTTGGCGGCCGGGACCGGTGCCCAATGCCACCTAGCTTAAGTTGACCACGGATTCCTGCCTGCGCCCCGCCGACGCCCGCCGGCCGTTCTCTGTCGCCCACACCCCTCGGACTGGCTCTGCTGCCCAGCCCTTTCGGACCGGGAAGCGCGAGCTGACCCGGCCCGCTCGCGGCGATCGGGCGCTGCCCGCCCGAAATATCGCTACATCCCACCCTCCGGCGCGGACCACAGACTCCCGAGCCGACACCGCCGCAGCCTGAGTGATCAATCAGGTGAGCAAAAGGTAGATCAAAAATCGAAGTTGATCGCTTTTTCGCTCACCTGATTGATCACTCAGACGCCGGGCCCGAGGCCGTCGAGATCTCCCGGCCCTGCCAGCAGGACGCGTGCCCGCTTCATCGGGAGATTTCGGGCACGAGGCGCCGGGTCCCCGCCGGAAGCGGGCCGACCCTGCCCGTTTGCGGTGTTCCGGCGCCCGGAGACCGCGTGTGATTCGCGTACCGACAGCGAGCGGGGGCCACGGAACCCGGATCGGGCTGAGAGCATTCCCGCCGGTCGCGGGAGTGCGGCCGTACCGCGGCTCCTTCAAGATCAAAATAGGCTGAGTGGCATCGGACCGGTGCCCGCGGGAGCATGCCCAACGCGCCACGCCGGAAGCGGGAAGATCGATCTGCTGAAACGCCGCAGGCGTCGATGGTCCTTGGAACGCCGCCGGCGTCGATCCCCCTTGGAGCGCCGCCGGCGTCAATGGTCCTTCGTGCCGGTCAGGGTGGCGAAGACGACCACGTTGTCGCGGTAGCCGGCGGTGCCGCCGGTCCATCGGCCGCCGCAGGTGATCAGGCGCAGGTGCGGGCGGGTGAAGTCGGCGTAGACCCGGTCGACCGGCAGGCGCGCCTTGTCGAACAGCTCGACGGAGAGCACCCGGAAGACCGCGGTGGTCCGGTCCTCGCGGCTGACCTCGATGGTGTCGCCGTCGCGCAGGTCGGGCAGCCGGGCGAAGACGGACGGGCCGGTGCGGCTGTCGACGTGGCCGACGATCACGGCGGAGCCGAACTCGCCGGGCGTCGGGCCGTCCTCGTACCACCCGGTCACGTCGTGCTCGCCCGGTGGCGGCACGTCTATCGAGCCGTCCGCGGCCAGCCCGACCTGGCGGACCGGCGCCTCCACCCGGATCGCGGGGATGGTCACCCGGGTCGGCCTGCTCGCGTCCAGCACCGGGAACTCGCGCGGCGGCGGCGCACCGGGCCGGTCGAACCACGACGGCATCCGCACGCCGGTCAGCTGCCCGAGCCCGGCACCGGCCGCGAACACGCCCACCACCAGCAACGCGACGGCCAGAAACCCCAGGTCAAGACCCCTTCGCGGGTACGCCGGAGGCGCGACGGGCCGCGCGGCGGCCGGCACGGGCGGCTCCGGGGTGCGATGCCGGCCCGGCAGCCCGGCGGCCGGTGGGAATCTCACGCCCGCGTGCCGGGCCAGCGGCGAATAGCGGCGCGCGCCCACGACGCTCAGCCCGAGCGACGACGGCGTAGCCGGAGCACGATCAGCGCGGCACCCGCGACCATCGCGGCCAGCCCGCCGCCGAGCAGCGCCAGCCCGCCCGCGTCCGGCCCGGCGCCGGCCATGCCACCGAACCCGGTCGCCGGCCCCTGCGACGGCCGGGTGTCGGCCACCACCCGCAGCGTGCCGATCGCGCGGCCACCGCCGGTGCAGACCAGCTCCACCTGGTAGTCGTCCGGGTTCGTGCCCGCCGGGATCTCCGCCTCGCCGGTCAGGAACCCGTACTCCGGGGAGACCCGGACCTCGCCGAACGCGTCCGACCGGACGAGCGCGTCGACGACGTTCTCCTCGCAGCTGGCGCGGATGGCCACCTCGCGGCCGGCGGCGATCGTGCTCGGGTTGACCTCGACGAAGACGTCCGCCCGCGCCTGGGCCGCGCTCGGCGTGCTCAGCACCGCGGCCGCCAGCGCGGGCAGCACGGCGAGTCGGAGAAGGCTGCGCATGGTCCTCCCATCGGACGTGGGGGAGTGCTGAAGTCGATTTTCGCACGCCACGGCGGAAATTTCGCGAGACGGACTCATCCCGCCGGAGTACGCCCCGATGATCTGCGGGGACCTCGGTTCCGCTACCGTGAGAGACGCATCAGTACCTATCAGACCGCCCAGACACCGAGTGTCTTGCCACGTTGGGGGCGTTCACCGTGGATCCGTTAGAAGTCGCGCTCATCTTCGTTGTCGCGCCGCTCGCCGTCGTCGGCGTCCTGGCAGCACTGACGCTGCCCGGCAACCGCCGCAAGGAGAAGCGTTACCGGCCCGGCCGGCCGTTCGAGTTCACCCCGGTCTGGTTCCTCTCCTCGCCCGGTCAGCTGGCCGGGCGGCTCGCGATCACCTCCTCCACCCCCGCGGGCGACGACGCCGCAGCGAACCCGCACGGCCCGACGGGAGGCGCAAGTGACCGCTGGTGAGCAGGCTCTGACCCACCTCGACCACCCGGGCGGGGAGACGCT
This sequence comes from Catenuloplanes nepalensis, assembly GCF_030811575.1. Lineage (GTDB taxonomy): Bacteria > Actinomycetota > Actinomycetes > Mycobacteriales > Micromonosporaceae > Catenuloplanes > Catenuloplanes nepalensis. The sequence continues at coordinate 9,589,683 of NZ_JAUSRA010000001.1, forward strand.
GGCCGCCGACGAGCAGCCGGACGTGCTCGACGGCCCCTTCTCCACCCGCCAGCTGCTGCACATCGACGAGGCGCTGCGCATCGCGGACCGCGAGACCGGCCTGACGTTCAGCGTCTACGTCGGCGACCTCGCCGACCCGCAGCGCGCCGCGGCCGAGAAGCTGCACGGCCAGCTCGCGGACCCGGACCGGTCCGTGCTGATCGCGTTCTCGCCGAACCAGCGCATCCTCGAGGTCGTCACCGGCGCCGAGGCCCGCCGCCGGATCCCGGACCGGGACGCGAAGCTGGCCTGCCTCTCCATGGCCGCGGCCTTCGCGGGCGGCGACCTGGCCGGCGGCGTGATCCACGGCCTCGACCAGCTCGCGACGCACGCCGGTCGCGCCTAGGCTTCTCCGCTCGCCGAAAGGCCGGTCCCTCGGGGCCGGCCTTTTGATGTGCGCGTGACGCGTGAACGGGCAGGCGCCGCAGTTCATTGAAAAGCTGGATATTCCCGCTTCCGGCGGGGCGAGTTCCGCATGCTCCCGCGCACCGATCCAATGCCACTCAGCTTAAGTTGATCATGAAATCCGACCTACGCTTCTCGCAAAGCACCCCGCCGAAGTTCGCGTGATCGCCGCCGGACCACCTCTGTCGCTCAGCCCTTCGGGCCACCTCTGTTCCGCAGCCCTTCGGGGCCGCCTCTGTCGCTCAGCCCTCGGACCACCTCTGTTCCGCAGCCCTTCGGGGCCGCCTCTGTCGCTCAGCCTTTTCGGACCGTGAGCGCGGGCAACCGGCCCGCCCGCGGCAATCGGGCGCTCCCCACCCGAAATATCGCGACATTCCACCCACCAGCGTGGACTGCCGGCCCGCGGGACGCCACCGCCGCGGCCTGAGTGATCAATCAGTGGAGCAAAAGAGCGATCAACTTCGGTTTTTGATCTACCTTTTGCTCCACTGATTGATCACTCAGGCGCCGCGCCCAAGATCGTCAGAACCCCAGCGCCGCCAGGCAGGCGCCGGGAGGCTTCATCGGGAGGTTTCGGGCACGAGATGCCGGGCCCACGCCGGAGGGGATACGACTCGGCCCCCGCCACCGGCGCGTTCCGACGCGTGCGCGATCGCGCACCGACAACAAAGGGGCCACGGGACCCGGAACGGCCTGACAGCATTCCTGCTGGCCAGAGACGTGCGGCCGCGCAGAACCTACTTCAGATTCGAAATAAGTTACGTGGCATTGAGCACCCGTCGTCGCTGGCGCTCCTTCCTGCACGATCCGTGGCCGCAAGACCAACGCCCCGGCCCACCGCCGCTGGCGGCTCGCGGCGAGGTGTGGAGCGCGGGTGTGAGCGCGACGCGGGCCGGGCGGCTCGCGGCGAGGTGCGGTCGTCACGGGTGTGTCCGGCTCGCGTAAGTCGATTACCGGCCGCGATGTTCGGCTGGCGGGCCGGACATCGCGGCCGTCGCGCCCGTAGGCGTGTTCCCCGGGTCCCGGCCCCTCGGCTCTCTTCCGCAGGTCGGTCGCGGGGGCATCCTCGCGGGCCGCAGGCGGCACTCTCCATCGTCTCCGGGCGGCGCGCGCGGCCGATTCGACTGACTGGCACAACGCTTCCTTCGTACTAGCCCGACAGCTTCGATCTAGAACGATGTGGTGTCTGAAGCAGCACTGTAAGCAGAGCAAACGTCGTACAAACGCGGTGTTGTGGGGTCTTTGTGTTTTCTGTGCTGGTACAGGGCCTCGGTTATGAAAAAGCGCCCCATCGGCCTCGGGAGCCGGTGGGGCGCTGAGAGAAGGTCAGCCGCGATCCTTGGCGCGGGCGGCCAGCGCGCGGACCACGCCGTCGCGGCCCTCCGCGACCAGCCGGCGCAGGCCGGCCGGCTGCCCCGTCCCGGCCAGCCAGGACTCGGTGGCCGCGACCGTGGCCTCGGTGATCTGGTAGGACGGGTACGCGAAGAGCGCGAAGTCCTGCGCCGACTCGCTGTCCCGGCTCGCCCACACGGTGGCCGCCTCGGCGAAGAAGCGGTCCGCGTAGGGCGCGGTCAACTCGGCCTGTGCCGGGTGCTGGAAGCCCTGCAGCAGCGCGCGGTTGCGCCAGTTCGGCAACGGCTGCGGCGAGGTCAGCTCGGCCCAGACGCGCGCCTTGTTCTCCGCGGTCGGCAGCAGCGCGCGGGCCAGCGCGGCCTCGCGCTCGCCGCCGGCGGTGCGGTCGTTCGCGAGCTCGGCGTCGATCTCCTCCGCCTCGGCCGCGCCCTTGGCGATCAGCGTCTGCAGCAGCGACCAGCGGAACTCGGTGTCGATGGTCAGGCCGGCCGGCACGTTCTGCCCGGTCAGCCAGCCGCGCAGCACGGCCAGGTCCTCGGCGGAGCGGGACGCGGACGCGTACGCCCGGGCCCAGGCGAGCTGGAAGCCGCTGCCCGGCTCGGCGACGGCCAGCGCCTCGCGCGCGGTGCCGGCGAGCTGCGCCCAGCCGGTCGGCGCCCACCCCGGGTCCGCGTAGCTGGCGATGGCCGTGGCGGCCTGCCGCAGCGTCGCGGTGATCAGGTTGATGTCCTGCTCGTTCGGCAGGCCGGAGGTGGCCAGCGCGATGTAGTCGCGGGTGGACAGCTCGGCGTCGCGGACCATGTCCCACGCGGCGGCCCAGACCAGCGCGCGGGCCAGCGACGAGTCGAGCCCGCCGATGTGGTGCACGACCGTGTCCATCGAGCGCTCGTCGAGCCGCAGCTTGGCGTAGCTGTGGTCGTCGTCGTTGAGCAGCAGCACGTCGGCGGCGGGCAGGCCGGTCAGCTCGGTCAGCTCGGTGCGCTCGCCGGCGATGTCGACCTCGACGATCTGCCGGCGGATCAGCTTGCCGTCGCGGACGTCGTAGAGGCCGACGCCGATGTGGTGGGTGCGCAGCGTCGGGTAGTCGGCCGGCGCCTCCTGCAGCACCGCGACCGAGGTGTAGGTGCCGTCGGCGGCGATCCCGACCTCCGGGCGCAGCGTGTTGACCTGCGCGGTCTCCAGCCACTGCGCGGCGAACTTGCGCAGCTCGCGGCCGGACGAGGACTCCAGCTCGGAGAGCAGGTCGTCGAAGGTCGCGTTGCCCCAGGCATGCGCCGCGAAGTAGGAGCGCAGGCCGGCCAGGAACGGATCCAGACCGACGTACGCCACCAGCTGCTTGATGACGCTGGCGCCCTTGGCGTACGTGATGCCGTCGAAGTTGACCTCGACCGCCTCCAGGTCCGGCATCTCGCAGTAGACCGGGTGGGTGGAGGAGAGCTGGTCCTGGCGGTAGCCCCAGTTCTTCCGCACGGACAGGAACGTGGTCCACGCGTCGCTGAACCGGGTGGCCTCCGCGTTGCACCAGTGGCTGGCCCACTCGGCGAACGACTCGTTCAGCCACAGGTCGTTCCACCAGCGCATGGTGACCAGGTCGCCGAACCACATGTGGGCCAACTCGTGCAGGATCGTGTTGGCGCGCTGCTCGTACTCGAAGTCGGTGACCTGCGAGCGGAAGATGTAGTGGTCCTCGGCGTGCACGACGCAGCCGAAGTTCTCCATCGCGCCCGCGTTGAACTCCGGCACCCACACCTGGTCGTACTTCGGGAGCGGGTAGCGGATGCCGAACTTCTCGTGGAAGAAGTCGAAGCCCTGCACCGTGACCCTGTGCAGGTCGTCGACGTCGAAGTACCGCGCCATGCTGGCCCGGCAGAAGTAACCCATGCCGATGCCGTCGTGCTCGAACTGGACCTCGTGGAACGGGCCGGCGGTGAGCGCGGTGATGTACGTACTCATTCGTGCGGACCGCTGGAAGTGCACCGTCTTCGTGCCCTCGCCGGCCGGCTCCTCGCGGTCGATCGGCATGTTCGACACCACGCGCCAGTGCGCCGGGACCGTGGCGTGCCAGGTGTAGACGCTCTTCAGGTCGGGCTGGTCGAACGCGGCGTAGACCCGCTGCGCGTCCGCGGTCTCGAACTGGCTGTAGAGGTACGCCTCGCCGTCCACCGGGTCGACGCTGCGGTGCAGGCCCTGGCCACTGTGCGAGAACGGGAACTCGGCCTCGACCACCAGCGTGTTCTCCGCCGCGAGGCCGGACAGCGTGAGCCCGCGCTCGGCGGACCAGCCGGACGTGTCCACCGGCTCGCCGTTGAGCGTGGCCGTGTGCAGGCGCTCCGCGGCGACCTCGATGAACGTGGTGGCGCCGGGCTCGCGGGCGGTGAACTCGACGGTGGTCACCGACCGGAACGAGACGTCGCCCGTCAGGTCGAGACCGATGTCGTACGAGGTCACGTCCAGCACGCGGGCACGCTCGGCCGCCTCGACCTGGGTGAGATTGCGCACTCCGGCCACGATCACTCTCCATCCGGTGCCCAGCCCGCACGGCCGGGCGCCGGTGGGGCGGAAAAGTCCGCAGTAAGTGTTTCACGTCGACGTCGATCACGCGTGTGCCGGTCCGCCCGTGGCGGGGATTAAGTCCGGGTTGCGGCTCGGGTCCGAATTTCGGCTCTGGATCCGTACCCCCGAACGGGTCATCCAGGGGTTCGAGGCGCGGCCTCGGTTCAGCTTCGTGTCAGCAACTCGTTAACTCTTCTTTTCGCAACCGTTCAGCGACCGGAGATACCCGAAGATGGGGACATCGGCGTGACCGGTCACCGACAGTGTCGTTGCGACAGAGGCGACACATGCGTTATGGCTGGTTGAAGCGCGGGAAACCGAACTGAGGAGTAACGATGGAGCAGCAGATCGTCACCGCTAGTGACGAGTCCCTGGAGCGGGCCTACTGGGCGGTGCGCGCGGACGACTGGGCGGACGTGTGCCCGGGGCTCTCCGAGGAGGACGCCGCCATGCTGGCACCGGTCGTGGTCGTCGGCGCGGCTCCGGTCGGCGCGAGCTGATCTTCGGAGGTTACCCGTACCACCGCCTGGAACCGTTCTGGGGTGCGCAAACGGGGCGTGACGAGTGTCGGTACCGTGATTGCACATGACGATCGTGCACCCGATCGACCGGGCCTGGATCACGACCGGTGGCACCGGCGCGCAGAACTATGACGAGTTCGCGGACGACGCCGAGATCACCGCAATCATCGCCGACAACCCGCGAAGCGCTCTCGCCGTCGAGATGCCGCACCTCGCGCCAGAGACGCTGGGCCGTTCCTTCGCCGAGTCACTGCCGGCCGCCGCCGAGCGGCTGGCCCAGGCGAAGGCGTCCGGCGGTTACGCCCCCGCCGACCAGGTGATCGTCCTCTACCGGATCGCGGATCCGGACGGCGGCAACGCCGCCTACGGCATGTACTGCATGGTCGACACCGACCAGATCTCCACCAGTCCGGACGAGCCGGGCCTGGTCATCCGCAACGAAGACGTGTTCATCGAGAAGGTCCGCGAACGGGTCGAGCTGGCCACCACGCTGCGGAACCTGCTCTCCCCGGTCCTGCTGCTGCAGACCGGCACCGGCGACCGGCTGCACGAGCAGCTGGAGTACGCGGTGGCGCACGCGGGCGAGCCCGCCGCGACCGACGTCGACCCGGCCGGCCGCGTGCACGCGATCTGGACCGTGCCGGCCGGCCCCGTGCGCGACGAGCTGTGCGCGCTGGCCGGCGGCGGCGAGCTGGTCGTCGCGGACGGCAACCACCGCAGCCTGGCCGCGCAGACCGGCGGCTACCCGCGCTTCCTCGCCGTGATCACCACGCCTGAGTCGCTGGTGATCGCGCCGTACAACCGGCTGATCAAGCTGTCGATCGGCGTCACCGAGTTGGGCGACCGGCTGCGCGCGGCCGGCCTGCAGCCCGAGCCGGTGGCCGGCGGCCCGTCCGTCCCGCCGGCCGGTGGGACCATCCAGCTGTACGTGGGCGGCGAGACCTACTCCGTGAAGCTGCCCTCGAACGGCCGCGCCGACCTGGTCGACGCCATGGACCACGCGCTCGTCGAGCGGATGTTGGTCAACGAGGTGCTCGGGCTGGACGCCGGCGACAAGCGCATCGTCTACGTCGGCGGCGACTACCCGGCCGAGTGGCTGCGCGCCGAGGTCGACGCGGGCCGCGCCGACCTGGCCGTGCTGATCGCGCCGGTGACCGTGAACGAGTTCGTCGCGGTCAACCTGGCCCGCCAGAAGATGCCCCGGAAGAGCACCTGGTTCACCCCGAAGGCGCGCGGCGGCCTGGTCGTCGCGGAGATCTGACGTCTCCGTCCGGGATCCGGGCGTCCCCCAGGTCGCTGGAACGACATGGGGGATGCCCGGATCACGGTGAGGGTGGGCTCAAACTTGGCAGCCGCCGCCACGGCCGCACCGGCGGGCTGACAGACTGCGCGTTATGCGCGTTTACCTGGGAGCCGACCACGCCGGCTACGAGCTGAAGGTGCACCTCGTCAACTACCTGTCCAAGCAGGGGTACGAGGTGGTCGACGTCGGCCCGCACGTCTTCGATCCGGAGGACGACTACCCGGCCTACTGCCTGCACACGGCCGCCCGCGTGGTGGCCGACCCGGGCAGCCTCGGGATCGTCATCGGCGGGTCCGGCAACGGCGAGCAGATCGCCGCGAACAAGGTCAAGGGCACCCGGGTCGGCCTGGCCTGGAACCTCGAGACCGCCCGCCTGACCCGCGAGCACAACGACGCGAACCTGGTCGGCATCGGCGCCCGGCAGCACACCCTCGACGAGGCGAGCGCGATCGTCGAGGCGTTCCTGACCACGCCGTTCTCCAACAGCGAGCGGCACTCCCGGCGGATCGCACAGGTCGCGGCCTACGAGACGTCCGGCCACCTGCCCGAGCTTCCCCGCTAGCGGCGGGCCGGCAACTCCTCGCGGGGGACCCAGTTGCGGCGCACGATCACCAGCCGCTCCTGGGCCTCCGCCAGATCCTCGTCCGTCGGCCGGGACGCGTCCCGGGCCCGCATCGCGGCCCGCACGCTCACCTGCGACGAACCGGAGCCGACCAGGCCACGCAGGCCGCGCTCGGCCTCGCGCTCCTCGGCGCTGGCCTTCTCCCGGACCCGCGGCGCCCCGTCGCCCGATCCGGTGACGCGCGGCGCCTCCGGCTTCCGCGCTGATAGTGCCTCCGGGTCGTGCACCGGCGACGTCTCCGCGACCGGCGGCTGGGGCTTGGGCACCGGCTTCGGCGTCGGGCCGGGTGTCGGGACCAGCGACGGGCCCGGCGTCGGCACCGGCGTGCTTCGCGGCAGATCCGCCGGCGTCGCCGGTTTCGCGAGCGTGGCCGGAGAGAGCTTGGCGGGATCGCCGTTTCCCGGCTTGGCGGCGTGGCCGTTCCCCGCCCTGGCGAAATCTGCGGGCGTCGGCTTCGCGGACTCGCTGCTCTCCGGCAGGGGAACATCCGGCGATGCCGGACGAACCAGATCCGACGGCGTGGGTACGGCGGCCGGACGCGGCCCCGCGACCGGCGGACCCGGCCGGGGCGTGGGTGTGCGACGTGCCGAGGGCGGCGGGCCCGGCACCGGCTTCGCCGCGGGGCTCTCTGCCCCCGAGATTTCCACCGCCGGGCTCTCTGCCGCAAGGGCCTGCGCCGCCGGGGCCTGCGCCGCCGGGGCCTGCGCCGCCGGGGCCTGCGCCGCCGGGGCCTGTGCCGGCAGGGCCGGCGCTTGCGGGGCCGGCGCGGGAGCCTCTTCGGCGGTCGTCGTCCCGTCGCCCGTCTCCGGCGCCAGGGGATCCTCGGCGCGGTGACGGCGGAGTCGGCGGCGGCGACGCTCGGGCTGTCCCATTCGCCGACGGTATCGCGCTGGACCGCCGGACGGCTTCCTCTCGGCGCCGCTCTGCTTACCCGCGCCGCTTTGCTCTGCTTACCCGCGCCGCTTTGCTCTGCTTACCCGCGCCGCTTTGCTCTGCTTACCCGCGCCGCTTTGCTCTGCTTACCCGCGCCGCTTTGCTCTGCTTACCCGCGCCGCTTTGCTCTGCTTACCCGCGCCGCTTTGCTCTGCTTACCCGCGCCGCTTTGCTCTGCTTACCCGGCCGTGACCGGCGGTTGGGTGGCGTGCTCACCGGTTCGGGACGTGTCGAGTGCCTTCTGGTAAGCAGAGCAAAAGGGCGGTCAGAACGTCTCGACCGCGCTCGGGGCGCGGTGCCAGCCGAACGCGGCGTTCGTCGGTGCCAGCGCGCCCGGGACGCGCTCCTCGACCAGGCCGGCTCCGGCGAGCGCGGCCAGTGGCGTACCGCCGAGGTAGGCCGCGCCGAGGTCCCGCACGTCCAGCGCGAGCGCGGCCGGTGCCGTGGTGCGCTCGCAACTCGCGCCGTCGATGTCGCCGCGCAGGTGCCAGCGGCCCGCGTTCGCCGGCAACAGCGCGTCCGTCAGCTCCAGCACCACGTCGACCGGCGTGGCGTAGCGGCGGGCGGTCAGCGCGGCCGGTACGTCCCGGACGCGCAGCCAGAGCCCGTGCTCCCACCGGGTGCCCAGCCACCCCGGGTCGTCGGCCAGTAGGAGCAGCGGCTCGTCGATCGCCGCGTGGTCGAAGGTGACCTTGGAGATCAGGTCGATCCCGAAGAGGAAGCGCCACAGGTCCAGCCGGGCGGCCGGGGTCTCGGCGACCAGTTCCTTCACCCGTACCGTCGCTGAGATGCGTGGATTGTCGGGGTTGTGCTCGTCCCGGATCCGCCAGACCGCGTACCCATCCGGGCCGTGCTCGCCCTCGTGCACGACCGTCCGCAGCGCGGTGCCGTCGCCGCGGGACCATGCCGCGTCGGTCATCCGGTGCTCCCACCACGGGCTCGTGCGGCTCGACCAGCCCGGCCGGCGCGGGCGCGCGGCCTCGTAGATCGCGGTCGTCTCCGCGCGAAGCGTCGCCGGCGCGCCGACGCGCAGCCGGCCCGCGCCGCCGAACGGCAACCGGACCTCACGCGCGGACGCGTGCAGCGTGATCCGCGGCGCGGCGTGACCGTATCCGTACCGCGGATAGATCCGCGCCTCGCTGGCCCACAGCACCGCGATCGGCTCCGTCGCCGTCGTCAGGTGCCGGCGCATCATCCCGGTCAGCCCGCCGCGCCGCCGATGGGTCGGCGCGACCGCCACCTGCGTCACGTGCGCGGCCGGCACGATGCCGCCCGGCACGGTCAGGTCCCGGCCGAACGAGCCCAGGTGCCCGACGAGCCGGTCGCCGTCCACCGCCACCACGGACCGTTCCGGTTCGCAGATCGACCGCTCGGACGCCTCCCGTACCGGATCCGGTGGGTCGTGGAACGCCGCGAAGATCAGCGGAATGATCGCGTCGAGGTCGGCCTCGGTGCCGGGGCGCACGGTGATATCGGGGAGGATGGGCGACATGTCTCGTGTGTAACGGACATGCCTCGGTGGGGCCAGCCTTTTTGCGGGCTCGCTACGCTCGACGGTGCAGGGCCCGACAGGGGGAGGAGCTATGACAGATCAGACGCAGTCATGGGCGGAGCGGACGGTGCCCGTGCCGCCGGACATGCACCCGCCGGCGTCTGACCCGGGTTACGACGATGACCCGACGCGGCTCAACTTCCAGCGAGGCCGCGCGTCCGTGGCGCCCCGGGCGTCCCGGCACCACGACAATCACGATCACGAGATCGCGCCGCACGAGCCGACCGGCACCGGGTGGCCGGACTCGCCGCCCCCGCCGCCCGCCGTGCCGTTCGGCGTGCAGCTGCGCCGCGGCCGCGAGTGGGGCGTGCTCGGCCTGATCTTCTCGTTCGTCTGCTGGGGCATCTGGGCGATCTCGGACGGCGGCTCGTTCCTCGGCGCGTTCCTGACCTACGTGGTCACGCTGGTCGTCGCGGTCGGCCTGTTCGCGCTGGCCCGGCTCGTCGGGCGGCTGGTCCTGGAGCGTCAGCTGCACCGGGTGCGGCGCAGCGCGCGCGGGTCGTACCTGATCGTCGGTGCGTTCCTGATCGCGGTCGGCATCGCCTACCTCAGCCAGACCGGGTGGGTCGTCGACGTCTGGGGCTGGATCAAGGCCAACTTCTACTAGCCGGGTGCAGCGGGGGCGCCACACGCCCCCGCTGCACCGGCCTGTTCCAGCTGTTCACTGTTCCAGCTGTTCACTGTTCCAGCGTGAAGGTGCCGACGCCGCCGGTGATGGCTATGTCGTAGCGGTCGTCCGCGTCCTCCCACGCCTTCGGCGTGAAGCGCGAGTTCGGCGCGACCCGGCCGCGCGCGTCACCCAGAAGTGTGACGCTGTCCGCGCCCGCGGCGAACCGGAGCCGCGACGGTACGTCCTCGGGCGTCCGCAGCACCAGCTGGCTGATGCCGGAGCTGACCTTCAGGCGTACGGACTTCTCCGGCTCCGGTAGCGTCAGCTCCAGCCGCGTCGCGCCGCCCAGCACGTCGAAGCCGGCCAGCCGCCCCGCGCTGAAGTCGACCACGTGCTCGGTGGCGCCGCCGGTCAGCCGCACGTCCCAGCGCACCTCGGAGCTCAGCCGCACCTCGACCAGGCTCGGGCCGCGCTGGCCGGTCTCGGCCATCTGCAGCATCAGCCGGTCGCCCTGGTCGATCGCCTCCGGCCGCATGCTCGAGTCCTCCGGCGTCGAGATGCGGTAGAGGTCGCCCTCGAGGTCGTCGCTGGTCACGCTGACCGAGGTGACGCCGGAGACCAGGTCGAAGGTGAGCGCGTCCCGGCCGTCCAGCGGCGCCGAGATCGCGTGCGGGCCGTTCCCGGCGGCGGCGAGATTCAGCCCGGGTACGCCGCGCAGCGCCGCCAGCCCGCCACCCGCGACGGCCACCGCCACCACGGCGGCGGCCACCAGAATGCCGAGGCCCCGGCGGCGCGGCTTCTCCTCCGCGTCCCCGGTGTAGGTGCTGAGCACGCGCACGTCGCTCTCGGCGCCGTGCCGCGGCTTCGCCTCCCGGCGGCCGGGCGGCTGCTCGCCGGGCCCGTGCTCGCCCGGACCGGACTCGGCCGGGCCGTGCTCGGTGGCGCGGTGGTCGGTGGAGGCGGCGCGGCGGTCGGCGGACCGGCGGCCGGGCGGGGCCGGGCGGTCCGGGCCGGGGGGCGGCGGCGTGGCCAGGTGGGCCGGCGGTGCCGGCACGTCCGACCAGGACGGCTGTCCGGCGGGCTGGGACCGGTCGCGACCCGGGACCTGGTCGCGACCGGTGGTCATGGTGCCGTCCGCGCGATCGTCCCGCGCGCCGGAGGACTGACCCTCCGCGACCCGTTCGGCCCGGCCGGACCAGTTCGGATCGGTGGCGGACCAGCTCGGAGTAGCGGCGGGCCAGCCGGTAACGGCGGCGTCCGGGCTGCGCAGCGGTGGCTGCTCGCGGGTGCCGCGGTCCGGGTCGCCCGGGACCGCCGAGGGGGAGGCCCAGGACGGCGTGGTGTCCCAGGCCGGCGTCTCCGCGCCGGAGGCGGGCCGGCGATACATGGCGTACGGATCGTCCCGCGGCGCGGGCTCGTCCCAGCCGGGCGCGGCGGCCGGCGGCGCGCCCGGCTCGGGCGCGGTCTCCGGCACGGCAGGGAAGGTCCGCGACTCCCCGTCCAGATCGAACCCGGCAGGCTGAGGTGGCGCGGACCGTTGCGACGCGAACGGCTGCTGCTCCGCGGTGGCCCACGGCGCTGTGGTGGGTTGTGACGTAGCGGTGGGCGGGTGCTCCGGGGTGCCCCACGGTGCTCCGGTGGGCTGCGGCGCCCCGGTGCGCTCCATCGCTGCCGTGGGCGGCGGTTCGGGGCTGAGCTGCGGCGACGTGGTGAGCTGCGGTGACGTGACGGGCTGCGGAGCCGTCGGCGTCGTCGTCCAGGCGGTGCCGTCGGCGTCGGCCCAGAGGTCGACCACCGGCGGGCGTTCGGCCCAGCCGTTCTGGCTCAGGGTCTCCGCCCGCGGCTGCGCGGCGGCGCCATCCGCCGGACCCGGCTGGGTGGCTGCCGGTGCGGGCGCCGGGCCGGGTTGCGGGAATGCCGGTGCGGTGAGGGTGAGTTCCGTGGTGTTCGGCGTGGTGCCGGGCGTCTCCGGCCGGCCCGGTGCCGGCGGTGTCGCCGGTGCCGCCGGGTCCGACAGGCGCGGCTCGACATGCGTGAACCACTCGGAGGCCGGCTCGGGATCGGCCGGTGCGACCGGTACGAACGCCGCCTCCGCGGATCCGGCGGTGTTCCACACCGGCCTGCCCGTGGCCGTGCCGGGCGCCGGTGCGGCCGGGCCGTCGAACGCCGTGCGGGTCAGTCCGGCGTTCTCGCCGGTGTCCGGCGGCGGCGTCGCGCCCGGCGCCTCCGCCGGAGAGACCGGGCCGAAGAATCTCGAACCGGTCGAGGACGGTTCCGGTGCGGCGGCATCGGGCCAGCTGACCGGCGCGGGCGTGCCGGGTGTCCCCGCGTACGGCGTGGGCGTGGACGGCCAGGAGGCCGGGCTGCCCCAACTGCGGGTGCCGCCGCTGCTCTCCGGGTTGTCAGCCGCGGTGTCACCGTCGGCCGGGAACACGGCCGCCGCCCGGTCGTCCCGGCCACCGTCCGAGCCGTCGAACGTGCCGTTCCCGTTCCCGTTCCCGGAGGTGGCGTGCGCGTCCGCGGAGGTGTAGGCCGGGTCGCCCGGTACCGGCCACGCCGGCGTGTGGTCGTCCTGCGGCATCAGCGACAGGCCGTCCTGCGGGATCGGCGACGGCCACGGCTGCATCGAGCCCTTCGACGGGCTCACCGGCTCGCCATCGCGCCGGCCCGCCGCAGCGTCACCGCGAACGCCGGCGGCGTCACCGCCGATGCCGGCGGCGTCACCGCCGATGCCTGCGGCGTCACCGCCGATGCCTGCGGCGTCACCGCCGATGCCTGCGGCGTCACCGTGAAGCCCTGCGGCGTCACCGTGAAGCCCTGCGGCGTCACCGTGAAGCCCTGCGGCGTCACCACGAAGTCCTGCGGCGTCACCACGAAGTCCTGCGGCGTTACCGCGCATGCCTGCCGCGTTATCGCGAACGCCTGTAGCGCCATGGCGGATGCCCGCGGCGTCACCGCGCAGGCCTGCGGCGCCATCGCGAATGCCTGTGACGTCACTGCCAACGCCTGTGACGTCACTGCCAACGCCCGTGGCGCCACCGTGACTGCCCGTGGCGCCACCGCGACGGCCTGCGGCGGCATCGGCCGGTAGGTTCGCTGTGGTCCCGCCTCGCGGATCCGGCGTGGTGGCGCCCAGCGGCGGCGTGGTGCCGGATTCGTGCGGTGGGGCTGCTGCGGGCCAGGACCGGCCCGTACCGTCGAGGTTCTGGTCGGACCAAGGGTTGTCGGTCGCCGCCGGACGCTCCCGGGTGCGGGGATGCTTCGGCGGCTTGGGCGATTTGGCTGATTTCGCCGATCGGGCCCGGCCGACCAGACCGGACAGCATCGCGCGCAGGCCGCGTGGCTCGTCCGAGCCGGCGCGCGACCCCAGGTCGATGAAGGCCGGTTCGCCTTCGTGGGGCGCCGGCGCGGCGCCGGGGCCGGCGGGCTTGATCAGGGTGGACGCGCTGCCCGGCGTCTCGATGCCGCGCCAGGCGTCCCGGTTGGTGCGTGGCGCCCGGGGGAACCGGTCCTCCAGCTCCGCCTCCGGATCGAACTCGGCCGCGGTGGCCTCCGGAGCAGCGACGGGCTGCGCGGACGGCGTGGGCTGCATGGACGGCGTGGGCTGCGCGGGCGGTGTGGGCTGCGCGGGCGGCGTCACTGCGGGCGGCCGCGTCGCGGACGACGGCGTCGCGGACGACGGCGTCGCCGGTGAGCCGGCCGGCCCGCCGAAGATCGCGGCCCGCTGCTCACCGGGCCGGTCCGGAACCTCCCACATCGGCGCCGACTGCGCCGGCACCGCATCGACCGGCATCCCGCCTGCCTGCGCCGAGAAGCCCCGCTCCACGCCGTCTCCCGCCGCGAACGCCTGATCTCCCGCGAACGCCTGATCTCCCGCGAACGCCTGATCTCCCGCGAACGCCTGACCGCCCGCGAAAGCCGGGCCATCCGTGACAGCCTGACCTCCGGCGAAAGCCGGGCCATCCGTGAAAGCCTGACCTCCGGCGAAAGCTTGACCGCCCGTGAAAGCCCGGCTTCCGGCGAAGGCCTGCCCGTCCGCGAAGGCTTGATCTCCGGCGAAAGCCTGACCGCCCGTGAAAGCCTCGCCTCCGGCGAAAGGCCGGCCCCCCGCGGAAGTCGGACCGCCCGCGAAAGCCTGCCCCCCGGCGAAAGCCTGATCCGCTGCGGAAGCCTGGCCCGTCGCGGAGGCGTCGCCCGTCGTGGACGTCTGCCCCGCCGTGTAAGCCTGGCCCGCCTCAAAGGCCGGGCCGAAAGCCTGGCCCGCCTCGAAATCGGTGGCCGTGGCCCGTTCCATGCCGCCCTCCGTCCGTCACCGGACCGGGCCCGGCGATTGAAGGGGTGTGCCGGGCGGCCCGTGTCGAGGTCGTGCACGACCTCAACCGGCAGTACGCAACGGACGGCGCTCCGGATCGAACCGGCGGGCGGATTTGGGGCTGACCGGCGGAACTTAACCAACACCTAAGGAAAAGCCCGCCCGGAAGTCACGCACGGTGACCTGCGGGCGGGCAAAGGCGAGGAATCTACAGGTTTCCGCGTCGCTCCTGCTCACGCTCGATCGCCTCGAACAGCGCCTTGAAGTTGCCCTTGCCGAACCCGAGCGACCCGTGCCGCTCGATGAGCTCGAAGAAGACGGTCGGCCGGTCGCCGATCGGCGCGGTGAAGATCTGCAGCAGGTAGCCGTCCTCGTCCCGGTCGACCAGGATTCCGCGCGACTGCAGCTCCTCGATCGGCACCCGCACCTCGCCGATCCGCGCCCGCAACGCCGGATCCTCGTAGTAGCTGGGCGGCGTGGCCAGGAACTCGACGCCCTCCGCGCGCATCGCGTCGACCGTGCGCAGGATGTCGTTCGTGGCCAGCGCCAGGTGCTGCGCGCCCGGCCCGCCGTAGAACTCCAGGAACTCGTCGATCTGGGACTTCTTCTTGGCCACGGCCGGCTCGTTGAGCGGGAACTTGACCCGGTGGTTGCCGTTCGCCACCACCTTGCTCATCAGCGCGGAGTAGTCGGTGGCGATGTCGTCGCCGATGAACTCCGCCATGTTCACGAAGCCCATCACCCGGCGGTAGAACTCGACCCACTCGTCCATCCGGCCCAGCTCGACGTTGCCGACCACGTGGTCCAGCGCCTGGAACAGCCGCTTCGGCGCGCCGTCCCGCTTGACGTAAGCAGAGCTGCGGGCGACGTATCCGGGCAGGTAGGGGCCGGTGTAGCGGGACCGGTCGACCAGCGTGTGCCGGGTGTCGCCGTACGCCGCGATCGCGGCGGTCCGGACCGTGCCGAACGAGTCGCTGACGTCGTGCGGATGCTCCAGCACGGTCGCGCCCGCGGAGACCGCCTGGGCCACGCACCGGTCCACGTCCGGGACCTCGAGCGCGATGTCCGCGACGCCGTCGCCGTGCGCGCGGTGGTGGTCGAGCAGCGGGCTGTCCGGCGCCACGCCGCCCTTGATCACGAAGCGGCAGGAGCCGCTCTTCAGCACGAACGCCCTGTGGTCGCGGTTGCCGGTCTCCGGGCCGGAGTACGCGACGAGCTCCATGCCGAACGCGGACTGGTACCAGTGGGCGGTCTGGGTGGCGTTGCCGACGACGAAGACGACCGCGTCCCACCCGGTGACCGGGAACGGGTCGCGGCTGGCGTCGTACTCCACGAGGCCGACGAGCTGCCGGAGGGTGTCGGCGTCGAGCTGGGCCTGGCGTTCCTGATCGGTGAGCGGTGCGCTGGTCACGAGCGGGCCTCCAACCGAGAAGCAAAGGGTGTGCCCCCATCGCAGCGCCCCCGGCGAGACGACGCAACAGTCACAACGAAAGCTGAACAACCTGGCCACACTGCCGTAATCGAGGCGTGAACTGCTATACAAATTGCGTGATCGACGAGCTGGACGCGCGCATCCTGCGGATCTTCGACGAGGACCCGCGGATCGGTGTGCTGGAGGCGTCCCGCCGGCTCGGGGTGGCCCGCGGCACGGTGCAGGCCCGGCTCGACCGCCTGGAGCGGCGCGGCGTGATCACGTCGTTCGCGCCGTCCGTCTCGCCGGCCGCGCTCGGCTTCGAGGTGACCGCGTTCGTGACGCTGGAGATCCGGCAGGGCGCCGGCCACGACGCGGTCGCGACGCACCTGGACGGGATCCCGGAGGTGCTGGAGGCGCACACGGTCACCGGCGCCGCGGACCTGTTCCTGCGCGTGGTCGCGCGCAGCAACGCGGACCTGCAGAGGGTGATCGACCGGATCGTGGCCGGCCCGGCGATCGAGCGGGCCGCGAGCGTGATCGCGCTGAAGACGCAGATTCCGTACCGTGTGATGCCTTTGATCAGGGTTTCAGCAGCACCTTGATGGTGCCGTCGGTCTTCCGCTGGAACGCCTCGTAGGCGGCCGGTGCGTCGTCCAGCGGCATCCGGTGCGTGGCGAATCCGTCCACGCCGAGCACGTCGTCCGGCGAGGTCAGCAGCGGCATTCATCTCCGGGACCTCCATGCCGACCGCGTCGATCACCGAGTCCGGGCCGCGGCCCGCCCCGTCATGTCGCGGATCAGGTCGCCCGAGGATGTCGCCGTCGCCCATGAACGGGCCCATCACCACGTAGAGGTGCGGATCTCCGGGTCCGGGACCGTCTCCACGCGAACGTCCCGCCGGCCGTGCCAGGTGACCGCCTTCATGTCCACAGGCTCGCCGGTGGACATGAAGGCGGTGTCACTTATGCGAGAGGACGCATAGATCAGGCCGGGGTCTCCGACTTGTCGCCCGACCACTGGGTGTGGAACGAGCCGTCCCGGTCGGTCCGGCGGTAGGTGTGCGCGCCGAAGTTGTCGCGCAGGCCCTGGATCAGCGCGGCCGGCAGCCGGTCGCGGCGCAGCGCGTCGTAGTAGGCCAGCGAGGACGAGAACGCCGGCGCCGGGATGCCCGCGCTGGCGGAGGCGGAGACGACCCGCCGCCACGAGTCCACGCCGCTCTGCACGGCCTCGGCGAAATACGGGGCGACCAGCAGCGACGGCAGCTTCGGGTCGGCGTCGTAGGCCTCCCGGATGCGGTTCAGGAACCGCGCCCGGATGATGCAGCCGCCACGCCAGATCGTCGCCATCGCGCCCGGGTCGATGCCCCAGCCGTACTCCTCGGAGCCGGCGATCACCTGGTCGAAGCCCTGCGCGTACGCGACGACCTTCGACGCGTAGAGCGCGGCGCGCACGTCCTCGATGAACTGCTCCCGGTCGGTGACCTCGAGCGAGCCGACCGAGGAGCCGAACGTGCGGGCCGCGGCGGCGCGCTGGTCCGCGTGGCCGGAGATCGACCGGGCGAACGTGGCCTCCGCGATGCCGGTGATCGGCACGCCCAGGTCGAGCGCGGACTGCACGGTCCAGCGGCCGGTGCCCTTCTGCTCCGCCTGGTCGAGCACGATGTCGACGAAGCCCTTGCCGGTCTCCGCGTCCGTGTGCTTGAGCACCTGCGCGGTGATCTCGATCAGGAACGACTCCAGGTCGCCCTGGTTCCACGTCTCGAAGATCTCGCCGATCTCGGCCGGAGTCGCGTTCAAGCCCTCGCGGAGCAGGTCGTACGCCTCCGCGATGAGCTGCATGTCCGCGTACTCGATGCCGTTGTGGACCATCTTGACGAAGTGGCCGGCGCCGTCCGGGCCGACGTGCACGCAGCAGGCCGTGCCGTCCACCTTGGCGGAGATCGCCTCGAACATCGGGCCGAGCTTCGCGTACGACTCCTTGGAGCCGCCGGGCATGATGCTCGGGCCGAGCAGCGCGCCCTCCTCGCCGCCGCTCACACCCGTACCCACGAAGTGCAGGCCCTTGGCGCGCAGCGCCTCCTCGCGGCGACGGGTGTCGGCGAAGTGCGCGTTGCCGCAGTCGATGACGATGTCGCCCTCTTCGAGCAGCGGGACCAGCTCGTCGATGACCGCGTCGGTCGGGCCGCCGGCCTTGACCATGACGATCACGGCGCGCGGGCGCTCCAGCGAGGCGACGAACTCCTCCAGCGTCTCGCCGGGGATGAACGTGCCCTCGTCACCGTGGTCCGCGACCAGGGTGCGGGTGCGCTCGGGCGAGCGGTTGTGCACGGCGACCGTGAAGCCGTTGCGGGCGAGGTTGCGCGCCAGGTTGCGCCCCATGACGGCAAGGCCGGTGACCCCGATCTGCGCCTTGCCGGTCTTCTCTTCGCTCATCGGATCTCGCTTCTTCTCGTGTGTGTGCCCCGAGTCTTCGGGATCGACTCTGCCACGGATGCGGGCCGTCGTCCGTGTCTCACATCGCATGTGGGACGGCTACCCGGCGATACGGTGCCCGGCCACCGGACGGTTCAGTTCGCCCCCACGGAGGCGGATCATGAAGTTAAACTGCCCAACAGGTAACGTTGGAGTTACGTGGGCGGAAAGGCTAAGCCTCCAACCCGGGGTGCCGATGCTGCCGTCAACCACGAAGGGAGAGCCACATGGCGAAGAAGTCGAAGAAGGACAAGAAGAAGGACAAGAAGAACAAGAAGAAGAAGTAACCCTTCGCGGACCGGCCGGTCTCCTCCGGCCGGTCCCGCGGTTTTCTGGCTAGGGTGTCCGGCGTGACCGCTCCACCACGCCCCGGACCCGCACTGCGCATCTCCACCCCCGCGCTCAACCCCGCGCTCAGGTCGTTCCTGAGCAACGAGGCCGGTGGCGGCGCCGCACTCCTGATCGGCACCGTGCTCGCGATAATCTGGGCCAACTCCCCCTGGTGGGAGTCGTACTTCGCGCTCTGGCACACCCACGTCTCGCTGCACGTCGGCGGCTGGGCGCTGGAGATGGACCTCCATCATGTGATCAACGACGCACTGATGGCCATCTTCTTCCTCGTCCTCGGCCTGGAGATCAGCCGCGAGGCGGTCTCCGGTGAGCTGCGCGACCGGCGCACCATGCTCGTCCCCACGCTCGGTGCCATCGGCGGCATGATCCTGCCGATCGCGATCTTCCTGGCCATCAACCCGTCCGGCGAGGCCGCGCACGGGTGGGGCGTCGTGATGTCCACCGACACCGCGTTCGTGCTCGGCGTGCTCGCGCTCTTCGGCCCGCGCTGCCCCGACCAGCTGCGGGTCTTCCTGCTCACGCTCGCCGTGGTGGACGACATCGGCGCGATCGGCGTGCTGGCCGTCTTCTACACCGACACCGTGCGCGTCACGCCGCTGCTCGTCGCGGCCGTGCTGCTCGCCGTGGTACTGCTGCTGCGCTGGCTCGGCGTGTGGCGGCTCGCGCCGTACGTGTTCCTCACCATCGCCATGTGGATAGCGGTCTACGAGTCCGGCGTCCACCCGACGCTGGCCGGCGTGCTGATCGG
The DNA here is from genome assembly GCF_030811575.1 of Catenuloplanes nepalensis. Taxonomy (GTDB): domain Bacteria; phylum Actinomycetota; class Actinomycetes; order Mycobacteriales; family Micromonosporaceae; genus Catenuloplanes; species Catenuloplanes nepalensis. Next base: position 9,608,870 of record NZ_JAUSRA010000001.1, read on the forward strand.
CCTCTCCATCTCGGCGAAACCCGCGTCCCAGGAACAGATCCGGCGCATCCCGCTCTACGGCCGCGCGCTGATGGAGTCGCAGAGCGCGGAACGCGTGCAACAGGCGATCCTCCAGGCCTCCGCCACGGTCAGCGCCAGCGAACGGATGGAACGGCGGCTGCACCCCTGGTCGGCGTACCTGGTCATCCCCGCGTTCGGCCTGGCCAACGCGGGCGTCCGGCTGACCGGCGACGTGGTCCGTGACGCGCTGGTGTCACCGCTGACGATCGGCATCGTGATCGCGCTGGTGGCCGGCAACACGATCGGCATCTTCGGCGCGTCCTGGATCGCGCTGCGCACCAACCTCGGCATGCTGCCCGGCCGGGTCCGCTACAGCCACCTGCTCGGCGGCTCGATCCTGGCCGGCATGGGCTTCACCATCTCACTGTTCATCGCGGAGCTGGCGTTCGACGACGAGCGGCTCCGCGACCAGGCGAAGATCGGCATCCTGGCCGGCTCGTTCATCGCGGCCGTGGTCGGCGCCTGGGTGATCCGCTGGATGGGCGAGCGCTCGCCGCTCTGTTCACCGTCCAGTGACGGCCCGCCGCCGCTGCCACCGCTGCCGTGGGTGGCGCCGGTCCCGCCGAACCTGCCGGGTCCGCCGTCCGGCTTCGGCATCCCGTCCGACATCCGTGACACGCTGCCCTCCACCACGTCGCCGGCCCTCGCCTCGGCCGCCCAGATCGCCACGCTGACCAAGCCGTCGCCGGAACCGTCGCCGGAACCGTCAGCCGAGCCGTCGTTCGATCCGGGCCCGGCGGATCCGCAGCGGTGCGAGCCGGGACAGACCCCGCCGCAGACGGTGAAAGAGCTGAAAGAGCCCTAAGAGCTTGATATGCCCGCTTCCGGCGGCGTGCGATCCGCATGCTCCCGCGGGCACCGGTCGTCGCTGGCGCTCCTCCCTGCCAGTGACGCCGTGCCAGACCCAACCCCAACCCCATGATCCACGCGTCCCCCAGGTCGTTCTGACGACCTGGGGGACGCGTGGATCTCTGGTGGGGGATCACTGTGCGGGGCCTTGTGGGCTGCCGGGCGCGGGGAGCGGCTCGGGGGTCCGGTTCTGCATCTGCTGGAAGATCATCGAGGTGCGGAAGTCGGTGATCTCGCGCCGCTTGCTCAGCCGGTCCAGCAGGAACGCGTGCAGGTGGTCCAGGTCCGGCACCGCCACGTGCAGCAGGAAGTCGTCGCCGCCGGCCAGCACGAACACGCTCAGCACCTCGGTCATCTCGCTCGCCGCCGCCTTGAACGCGTTGATCACGTCCCGGTTCAGCGGCCGCACCTGCACCGAGACCAGCGCCTGCACGCCCCGGCCGATCGCGTTCGGGTCGATGTCCGCGTGGTAGCCGCGGATCACGCCGCGCCGGGTCAGCGCGCGCACCCGCTCCAGGCACGTCGACGGCGCGATGCCGAGCCGGCGGGCGAGCTCGCGGTTGGACAACCGCGCATCCGACTGGAGGAGGCGGACCAGCGCCGAATCTAGTTCGTCCATCCCGTGACTATGACAGGCGATTTCGACCGAACGTTCGGTGAGACCCCGTCTGCTCCTGCCAACTGCCTAACTTGGGCCGCATGAAACGGCTCAACGTTCGCTATGGAACGGCTATTCTGCTCGGCGGCGTACTCGGGCCCGGCGTGCTCGTGCTGCCGCAGCTCGGCGCCGCCGTCGCCGGTCCGGCGTCGATCCTGGCCTGGGCCGCGCTGCTGCTGCTCAGCGCGCCGGTCGCGATCACGTTCGCGGTGCTCGGCGTGCGCTACCCGGACGGCGGCGGCGTGGCCGCGTTCGCCCGGCGCGCGTTCGGCGACCGGACCGCGGCCGTGGTCGGCATCTGGTTCTACGGCGTCATCCCGCTCGGCACGTTCGCCGGCGCGCTGGTCGGCGCGGAGGCGGCCGCGGCCGCGCTGGGCCTCGGCCGGGGTGTCGCGCTGGTCACCGCCGTGCTGCTGATGGCCGCCGCGTTCGCCGTCAACGCGGCCGGCCTGCGCACCTCCGGCCGCGTGCAGATGTGGCTGCTGACGCTGCTGGTCGGCCTGCTCGGCACCGCGATCGTCACGGCCGCCGTGCACGTGCGGGCCGCGCACTTCACCCCGTTCGCGCCGCACGGTGCCGGTGGCGTGGCCGCCGCGATCGGCGTGCTGCTCTTCGCGTTCGTCGGCTGGGAGGCCGCCAGCCACCTCTCCGCGGACTTCGCCGCCGACGAGGCCGACGAGGCCGGCCGCCGCGGCCGGCGCGTGCTGATGCGCTCCACCCAGGGCGCGCTCGCCATCGTCGGCGTGCTCTACCTCGCGCTGGCCGTGGTGACCGTCGGCGTCCTCGGCCCGCGCGCGGCCGAGAGCGGCGCGCTGGGCGCGCTGCTGGAGACCGGCATCGGCCCGGCCGCGCGCCCGATCCTGGCCGTGGCCGCGCTGCTGCTCAGCTTCGGCGGCATCAACACCTACCTGGCCGGTGCCGCCCGTCTCGGCGCCGCGCTGGCCCGCGAGCGCGTGCTGCCCCGCTGGTTCGCCCGCGGCGGCGAGCCCGGCGCGGTCCCGCTGCGCAGCCTCGGCCTGCTCGCCGCGATGAGCGCGGCCTGTGCCGTACCCCTGCTGGTGCTGAATCTGGATCTTGATTTCCTGCTGCGCGTCACGGCCGCCTGCCTCGCCGCCGTCACGCTCGTCGGCGCCGCCTCCGCCGTCCGGCTGCTCCCGCCCGGCCGCGAACGCCGCACGGCCACCGTCGGCACCGCGCTCTCCGCAGTCGCGCTCGCCTGCTGCGGACCGTTTCTACTGGCCCCGGCGCTGCTCGCCGCGCTCACGCTGGCCGGCTCCGTCGGCCGCGGCCCGCGCCCACAGCCACCGGCACCGGATTCGCCGGCCGAGCATCCGCCGGCCGAGCATCCGCCGGCCGAGCATCCGGCGGCTGCGAATCCGGCGGCTGCGAATCCGGCGTATCTGGCTCCGGCATCGGGCTCGGCGCACCCGGCGACGGCACACGCGACGACCCCGGCGACGGTCCCGCGCTCGCCGTCGCCGCACGCGCCGCAGTCCGCCACGGCCTGAAGAAACATGATCGGGGCATTTCCCAAGCCGTTGGAACGACATGGGGGACGCCCCGATCACGGGAGAGGCAGCGGGTCAGGCGCGGCGGAGGGTGAGGGTGGTGGCGCGGCGGAGTTCGGCGAGCTCGATGCGGCCGCCGTAGGGGGCGTCGTTGATCAGGAGGCTGGGCGTGCCGCCGATGCCGGAGGCGACGCCGGTGGCGTAGTCCTCCTGCACCTTCGGCGCGAACTGCTGCGCGGCCTCGCCGGTGGCCAGCTCCGGGTCGGCGCCGACCGCCTCCGCGTAGTGGCGCAGGAACGCGTCCTCCAGCCGGTCCTGCTTCTTGAACAGCACGTGGTGCATGTCCCAGAAGACGCCGGCCGCCGTGGTCGACTCGGCCGCGAGCGCGGCGGTCAGCGCGTACTCGTGGATCTCGAACAGCGGGAAGTGGCGGAAGACCAGGCGGACCTGGCCGTCCGACTCCTCGACCAGCCGGCGCAGGACCGGAGCCGCGCCCGCGCAGTAGGGGCACTGGTAATCGCCGTACTCCAGCACCGTCACCGGCGCGTCCGCGTTTCCGAACACATGGTCCATGTGCCCCATCCTGGTCAGTGCACCGCCACCTCGACAACCGAGGCGTCCGTCACCCGCACCGGATAGGCCGGCAGGTTTACGCCCGGCACGTCCAGGCAGGCGCCGGAGCGCAGGTCGTAGACCTGCTTGTGCAGCGGCGACGCCACCGTGGGAGCGTCGCCGCGGCTGCCGACGATGCCGCGCGACATCACGTACGCGCCGGAGATCGGGTCCTGGTTGCCGACCGCGAAGATCTCGCCGTCCGACGTGCGGAACAGCGCGACCTGCACGCCGTCGACCAGTGCTGCGATGCCGCGATCCGGTTCCAGGCGGTCCAGCGGGCAGACCGCGACGAAGGTTCGAACGTCGAGGATCATGCGAGGCTCCCCTCTGTGGTGACGGCCGGCATGCCGAGCAGCACCGGCTGGCGGTTGGCGGAATCGGAGTCGGCGACGGGCACCGGCTGCCCGCGCTCGACGGTGAAGCTGATCGACGGGTCCGGCGAGTCCGGCGCGTTGACGAACGAGACGAACCGGGCGAGCCGGTCCGGGTCGTCCAGCGTCGCGGCCCACTCGTCCGCGTAGTTCGTCACGTGGCCGGCCATCGCGGCGTCCAGCTCCGCGCACAGGCCGAGCGAGTCGTGCACGATCACGTCGCGCAGGTGCTCGATCCCGCCGTCCAGCGACTCGATCCAGGCCGCGGTCCGCTGCAGCCGGTCCGCGCTGCGGATGTAGAAGATCAGGAACCGGTCGATCGTGCGGACCAGTTCCTCCGTGGTGAGGTCGGTGGCGAACAGGTCGGCGTGCCGGGGCCGGAAGCCGCCGTTGCCGCCGACGTAGAGGTTCCAGCCGTTGTCCGTGGCGATGATGCCGAAGTCCTTGCTGCGCGCCTCCGCGCACTCCCGGGCGCAGCCGGAGACCGCGGACTTGAGCTTGTGCGGCGAGCGCAGGCCGCGGTAGCGCAGCTCCAGCGCGACGGCCAGCCCGACCGAGTCCTGCACGCCGTAACGGCACCAGGTCGACCCGACGCACGACTTGATGGTGCGCAGCGACTTGCCGTACGCGTGCCCGCTCTCGAACCCGGCGTCGACCAGCCGCTTCCAGATCAGCGGCAGCTGTTCCACCCGGGCGCCGAACATGTCGATCCGCTGCCCGCCGGTGATCTTCGTGTAGAGGTTGAAGTCGCGCGCCACCTCGCCGATCACGATCAGCTTCTCCGGCGTGATCTCGCCGCCGGGGATCCGCGGGACCACCGAGTACGTGCCGTTGCGCTGGATGTTCGCCAGGAAGTGGTCGTTGGTGTCCTGCAGCGAGGCCTGCTCGCCCTCCAGCACGTAGCCGGTGTGCAGCGACGCCAGGATCGAGGCCACGGCCGGCTTGCAGATGTCGCAGCCCCTACCCCGGCCGACCTCCGAGATCAGCGCGGAGAACGACCGGATGTTGCGCACCCGGACGATGTCGAACAGCTCCTGCCGCGAGTGGTCGAAGTGCTCGCACAGCGCCTTCGACTGCTCCACACCCTCCAGGGTCAGGAGCTGTTTGAGCATCGGTACGCAGGACCCGCAGCTCGTCCCGGCCCGGGTACACGCCTTGATCGCCGGCACGTCCGCGCAGCCCTGGGCGTGGATCGCGTCGACGATCGCGTCCTTGGTGACCGCGTTGCACGAGCAGACCTGCGCGGAACCGGGCAGCGCCGCCAGCCCGGCCCCCGGGTCGACGTCGGCACCGGCCGGCGCGAGCAGCGTCAGCGGGGGAGCGGACAGCGCGAGCCCCACCCCGGCCCGCAACGTCGGGTAGGACGTCGCGTCGCCGACCAGCACGCCACCGAGCAGCGTCTTCGCGTCGTCGGAGAGCACCAGTTTGGCGTAGACGCGGGTGGCCGGGTCGGTGAACGTCACGTCCAGGCAGCCCTCGGTGGTGCCGTGCGCGTCACCGAACGACGCCACGTCCACGCCGAGCAGCTTCAGTTTGGTCGACATGTCCGCACCCGGGAACGTGGCCGCGCCGCCGAGCAGCCGGTCCGCGACCACCTCGGCCTGCGCGTACCCGGGGGCGACCAGGCCGTAGCAGACGCCGTCGACGGCCGCGCACTCACCGACCGCGTAGACGTCCTCGGCGGAGGTCCGGCAGGTCGAGTCGACGAGGATGCCACCGCGCGCACCGACCTCGAGGCCGGCGGCGCGGGCCACGTCGTCGCGGGGCCGGATGCCGGCCGCCACGATCACCATGTCGGCCTTGACGACCGCGCCGTTGGACAGGCTCAGCGTCGCGACCGCACCGTCCTCGCCGGCGTTGAGAGCCGTGGTCCCGGTGCCGGTGTGGACGGTCACGCCGAGGTCTTCCACATAGCGCCGGAGCATGGCGCCGCCGGCCTCGTCGACCTGCACCGGCATCAGCCGCGGGGCGAACTCGACCACGTGCGTGGACAGGCCTAGCAGCCGCATCGCGTTCGCGGCCTCCAGGCCGAGCAGCCCGCCGCCGATCACCGCGCCGATCGACCGGCCGGCCGCGTAGTCGCGGATCGCCTCCAGGTCGTCCAGCGTGCGGTAGACGAACACGCCGGGCAGGTCCTTGCCCGGCACCGGCGGGACGAACGGGTACGAGCCGGTCGCGAAGACCAGCGCGTCATAGGCGTAGGTCCCGGCCGCGGTCGTCACGATCCTGGCATCGAGGTCGACCGACTCCACCGGCTCGCTCAACCGCAGGTCGACCGCGGAGTCCGGGGTGTGCAGGTTCAGGTCCTCGGCCGACGAGCCGTCGAAGAACGCGGAGAGCTTCACCCGGTCGTACGCGGCGCGGCTCTCCTCGGCCAGCACCGTGACCGACCACGCGCCGTCCACGTCGCGGGAGCGCACCGCCTCGACGAGCCGCTGCCCGACCATCCCGTTGCCGATGATGACAAGCCGCTTCATGCCACAACCTCCGAGGCGGGGCTGTCCACCGAGGACAGCCAGTCGACGATGCCGCGGACCGCGTCCCCGCAGGTCCCGCAGCCGGTGGTGGCGCGCGTCGCGGCGACCACGTCGCCGATCGAGCGGGCACCGGACCGCCAGCAGCGCACCAGCGCGCCCTTGCTGACGTTGTTGCACTGACAGACCGTGGCCGCGTCCGGCATCAGCGCCGGCGACTCGGCCACGGTGACCGGCGCGGCACCGAGCGCGCGGCCGAGCAGCAGTGCGCGCCGGTCGCTCGGCACCGGCGTGCCGCGGTCGAAGAGCTGGATGACCGTGCCGATCGCCGGGTTGTCGCCCAGCATGATCGCGCCGGTCAGCCGCTCGCCGTCGATGACGAGCCGCGCGTACGTACCCCGTGCCGGATCCGCGAAGGTGAGCTCCTCCGGCCCGTCCAGCGTGCCCATCGCGGCCAGGTCGATGCCGGTCGCCTTCAGCCGGGTCACCACGGCCGGCGGCCGGTAGACCGCGTCCGGGTCCTCGCCGGTCAGTCGCGCCGCCACCACGCGCGCCTGCTCCCAGGCCGGTGCGACCAGGCCGCCGGTGACGCCGTCGTGCTCCGCGCAGTCGCCGATCGCGCTGATGGCCGGATCGTCGGTGCGCATCGCGTCGTCGACCAGCACGCCGCGGTTCGTGCGCAGCCCCGCCGCGCGGGCCAGCCCGGTCTCGGCCCGCACGCCGCACGCCAGCACCAGCAGGTCCGCGTCCAGCGCACGGCCGTCCGCCAGCCGCACGGTGATGCCGTCCGGCGTGCTCTCCACCGACTCCGTGGCCGCGTCCAGGACGCATTCGATGCCGAGGCCCGCGAGGGTACGGGTGAGCACGCCGCTCGCCCCGGTGTCGATCTGCCGGTTCATCAGCCGGTCGACCGCGTGCACCACGCGCACGGACAGCCCGCGCGCGGTCAGCCCGCGCGCCGCCTCCAGCCCGAGGAGCCCGCCGCCGAGCACGATCGCGGTCCGCGCGCTCTCCGCCACGGCCAGGATCCGGCGGCAGTCGTCGAGCGTCCGGAACACCGCCACCCGCTCCGGCAGCTCCACCCCTGATCGAGGCGTCGCCGATGCGGTCGCGGCGACATGGGGAACGCCCTGACCACGGGGGGTGAACACGTCCGGGATGATCGCCTCGCCGCCGGTGGCCAGGACCAGGTGGTCGTAGGGGTGGACCTCGCCGCAGTCGGTGGTGACGGTCCGGGCCTCCCGGTCGATCGACACGACCGCGGTGCCGGGGCGCACGTCCACGCCGTGCCCGGCCGCCTCGGTGATCTCCACGTCCGCCTCGCCGACCTTGCCGGCCAGCAGGTTCGACAGCATGATCCGGTTGTAGGCGCGATGCGGTTCCGCGCCCAGCACGGTGACCTTCACGTCCGCCTTGCGCGCGCGCAGTTCCGCGGCGAGGCGGGAGCCGGCCATGCCGTACCCGATGACGGTGACCTTCAAGGATTTGCCCTTTCCACGCGGACCGCGCAGACCTTGAACTCCGGCATGCGGGAGGTCGGGTCGAGCGCGTCGTTGGTGAGCGAGTTCGCCCGGCCCGCGCCGGCCCAGTGGAACGGCATGAAGACCGTGTCCTCCCGGATCGCGTCGCTGAGCCGGGCCGGTGCCGTGACCTCGCCGCGCCGAGAGGTGACGGTGAGCGCGTCCCCGTCCGCGACGCCGAGGCGCACGGCCAGGTCCGGGTGCAGTTCGACGAACGCGCGCGGCGCGGCCCTGCGCAGCGCGCCGACCCGCCGGGTCTGCGTGCCGGACTGGTACTGCGCCAGCACCCGCCCGGTGGTCAGGTAGAGCGGGTAGTCCGCGCACGGCTCCTCGGCCGCGGCCCGGTGCTCGACCGGGATCATCCGGGCCCGCCCGTCCGGCGTGCCGAACCGTTCGGTGAAGATCCGCGGCGTGTCCGGCCCGTCGGTGTCCGGGCACGGCCAGAACACGCCGTCGTTCGCGTCGATCCGCTCCCAGGTGACGCCGGCGTAGTCCGCGACGCCGCCCGCGCTGGCCCGGCGCAGCTCCGCGAAGACCTCGGCCGGATCGGCCGGGAAGCCCCGCTCGGTGCCGAGCCGCGTGGCCAGGTCGTGCAGGATCTCGAGGTCGGTGCGGGCCTGGCCGGGCGGGCGGCGGATCGCGTGCCGGCGCAGCACCCGGCCCTCCAGGTTGGTCATGGTGCCGTCCTCCTCGGCCCACATCGCGGTCGGCAGCACCACGTCCGCGAGCGCGGCCGTCTCGGAGAGCAGGAAGTCCGCGACGACCAGGAACTCCAGGCTCTTGATCCGCTCGGTGACGTGACCGGCGCGCGGCGCGGAGACCACCGGATTCGAGCCGAACAGCAGCATCGCCTTGGGCCCGGCCTCGGTGCCGAGCGCGTCCAGCAGTTCGTATGCGGATACGCCGGGACCCGGGATCGTCGCCGGATCCACGCCCCACACGCCCGCCACGTGCTCCCGCGCGGCCGGGTCGTCGATCTTGCGGTAGCCGGGGAGCTGGTCGGCCTTCTGTCCGTGCTCGCGGCCGCCCTGCCCGTTGCCCTGCCCGGTCAGGCAGCCGTAACCGGAGCCCGGCCGGCCGGGCAGGCCGAGCGCGAGCGCCAGGTTGATGAACGCGGAGACCGTGTCCACGCCCTTCGCGTGCTGCTCGGCGCCGCGCGCGGTCAGGATGATCACGCGCTCACCGCCGGCCAGCGCACGCGCGGCACTTTCAAGATCCGCCACGGGTACGCCGGTCAGCCGCTCGACCCGGGCCGGCCAGTAGTTCGCCACGGTCCGGCGCACGTCGTCGAAGCCGGTGGTGCGCTCCGCCAGGTAGTCCTTGTCCAGCAGGCCCTCGGTGAGCGCGATGTGCAGCAGCGCGTTCGCGATCGCCAGGTCGGTGCCGGGCGTCGGCTGCAGGTGCAGGGTGGCCTGCTTCGCGGTCGGCGTGGCGCGCGGGTCGATCACGATCAGCGTGCCGCCGCGCGCCTTATGGTCGGCGAGCCAGCGGCCGAACGGCGGCATCGTCTCGGCCACGTTCGCGCCGACCAGCAGCAGCGTGTCCGCCTCGCCCACGTCACTCAGCGGGAACGGCAGGCCGCGGTCGATGCCGAACGAGCGGATGCCGGCCGCGGCCGCGGACGACATGCAGAACCGGCCGTTGTAGTCGATGTTGCGGGTGCGCAGCGCGACGCGGGCGAACTTGCCGAGCGCGTACGACTTCTCGTTGGTCAGCCCGCCGCCGCCGAACACGGCCACGGCGTTCTCGTCGTACCGCCGCTGAATGCTTTTGATCTTGCTCGCGATCAGCGTGAGCGCGTCGTCCCAGCTGGCCTCTTGCAGCCGGCCGTCTCGCCGGATCAGCGGCGTGGTGATGCGCTCGGGGTGATCCAGCAGGTCGGCGGCGGTCCAGCCCTTCTGGCACAGGCCGCCCCGGTTGGTGGGGAAGTCGCGTGGCTCGACGGAGATAAGATCATTCGTGGCGCGCAGCGTCATGCCGCACTGCAATGCGCAGTACGGACAGTGCGTTTCAACGCGGTCGCCATCGGTCATGTACGGAAGCGTCGCCAGGCGGGATTTCCCGGCCGCGTCCCTTCCGTGTCGGTCATGTCAACTGGCTCTCACCGCGCCCTCGGCGCCGTCGTGAACTCACATCCGCAGGTCAGGGTCGGTTAGACGGCCGTTGCAGTCCTGACTCACGACTCGAACTCCGGAGAAACTCCGCCTGCCTACGTTTCGTCGTGTTGCTGATCTCTCACCGCGGAAACCGGAGTCGATCATGAGCACCGCCACGACGCTTGCCCCGACCGACACGATTGCCGCAACGGCGCGGCGGCACGGACGCTGGATCGACGACTGGCGACCCGAGGACCCGGACTTCTGGGCGAACGGCGGCGCCAGGATCGCCCGCCGCAACCTGATCTTCTCGATCTTCTCCGAGCACATCGGCTTCTCGGTCTGGACGCTCTGGTCCGTGCTGGTGCTCTTCCTCGGCCCGGCCTACGGCATCGACCCGGCGCAGAAGTTCCTGCTCACCGCGGCCCCGGCCGCGCTCGGCGCGGTGGTGCGGCTGCCCTACACGTTCGCGGTCGCCACGTTCGGCGGGCGGAACTGGACGATCATCAGCGCGCTGCTGCTGCTCATCCCGGCCGGGCTGGCCGCGTTCCTGATCCAGCCGGGCGTCTCGTACACCACGCTGCTGGTCATCGCGTGCGTGGCCGGCGTCGGCGGCGGCAACTTCGCGTCCTCGATGGCGAACATCAACGCGTTCTACCCGCAGCGGCTCAAGGGCTGGGCGCTCGGCCTGAACGCGGGCGGCGGCAACCTCGGCGTGGCCGTGGTGCAGCTGGTCGGCCTCGCGGTGCTGGCCACGGTCGGCGCCGGCCGTCCCGGGCTGATCGCCGGCCTCTACATCCCGCTGATCGTGATCGCCGCGGTCGCGTCCGCGCTCTACATGGACAACCTGACCGTGGCGTCGAACGAGAAGGGCGCGCTGCGCGAGGTCAGCCGGGACCCGCACACCTGGATCATGTCGGTGCTCTACATCGGCACGTTCGGCTCGTTCATCGGCTTCGGGTTCGCGTTCGGCCAGGTGCTGCAGGTGCAGTTCAAGGACTCGTTCGCCACGCCGGTCGAGGCCGCGTACCTGACGTTCCTCGGCCCGCTGCTCGGCTCGCTGATCCGGCCGATCGGTGGCGCGCTCGCGGACCGGTTCGGCGGCGCGTTCGTCACGATGCTCAACTTCGCGGCGATGGGCGCGGGCGCGGCCGTGGTGCTCTACGCGTCGTCCGCCCGTTCGCTGCCGCTCTACCTGGTCGGCTTCGTGCTGCTGTTCGTCTTCTCCGGCGTCGGGAACGGCTCCACGTACAAGATGATCCCGGCGATCTTCAAGGCGAAGGGCGCGCTGAGCGACGCGGCCCCGGAGATCGCCGAGGCCCGGGCGCGCCGGCTCTCCGGCGCGCTGATCGGCATCGCGGGCGCGATCGGCGCGTTCGGCGGTGTGCTGGTCAACGTCGCGTTCCGCCAGTCCTTCCTGACCACCGGCTCAGCCGAGGCGGCCTACGCCGCATTCATCGCCTACTACCTGATCTGCCTCACCATCACCTGGTTCGTCTACCTCCGCCCATCCCCGAACCGCCTCGCCGGCGTCTGACCGCGACACCCGCCGGCCCGCCTGACCCGTTTCCGGGCCGGGCGGGCCGGCGGCGGCTTCGGTGCCGGTCAGGCGACGGTGAGCACGATCTTGCCGCGGAGGTGGCCGCGGGCGGCCCGCTCGTGTGCCGCCCGCGCCTCCGCGAGCGGACAGGTGCTGTCGATCGCGACCCGCACGGTGCCGTCGGCGAGCAGCCGGCCCAGCTCGGCCAGCTGCGCGCCGTTCGAGCGGACCTGCGCCGCCGACACCGTGACGCCGTGCCGCGCGACCTCGTCCGCGTCGAACTCGGCGTAGAAGACCGGGAACAGCGCACCGCCCGGTTTGAGCGTGCCCAGGAACTCGCGGCCGGCCGGGCCGCCGACCGTGTCCAGCACCAGGTCGAGGTCGCGCGCCACCTCGGCCGGACGGGCCCTCGTGTAGTCGATGAACTCGTCCGCGCCGAGCTCGCGCAGGAACTCCTCGTGCCCGCCGGACGCCACCGCGATCACGCGGGCGCCCTGCCACTTCGCCAGCTGCACCGCGAAGTGCCCGACACCGCCGGCGGCGCCGTTGACCAGCACGGTCGTGCCCTGGCCGATCGGGACCGGGCGGTGCGGGCGCGCCTGGAACGGCGACGGGTGGTCGTGGCCGGGCTCGATCAGGTACTGCCAGGCGGTGAGCGCGGCCATCGGCACGCCCGCGGCCCGCACGTGGTCCAGCCCGGCCGGCTTACGGGCCAGGTCGGCGGTGGGCGCGGTGATGTACTCCGCGTACCCGCCGCCGGTGAAGCTCGGGAAGCGGACCATGCCGAAGACCTCGTCACCGGCGGCGAAGTCGCCGGCCGCGCTCTCGACCACGCCGGACACGTCGGTGCCCGGCGTCATCGGGAACGCGAACGTGGTCTCGGTCTCGCCGGGCATCGTCGTCATGCCGTCGCGCACGTACCAGTCGGGCGGGTTGACGCCGGCCGCGTGCACGCGCACCAGCACCTCGCCGGGCTTCGGCTCGGGCGTGGGCACGTCCTCGTACCGCAGTACCTCCGGGCCACCGTGCTCGTGCAGCCGGATCGCCTTCATCTGTCTCCTCTTCCCGTCGCTCCGTGGGTGCCTCCCGAGTCAATCCGTGCCCGGACCGGCCGTCCAAGACCCGGTCCGCACACCCCCATACCGAAACCGCATGGCGGCGGTACGGTGGGACCGGTGAACGACCTGGAACTGCGGCTCGTGCGCTACTTCACCGTGGTGGCGGAGCACCTGAACTTCAGCCGGGCGGCCGCGGAGCTGCACCTGGCACAGCCGTCACTGAGCCGGCAGATCCAGCGGCTGGAGCACGACCTCGGCGTCCGCCTGCTGGACCGCACGCCGCACGGCAACCAGCTCACCGAGGCCGGCAAGGCGTTCCTCCCGAAGGCGCACGCGCTGCTGCGGGCCGCCACCGACGCCACGCTGACCGCGCGCGCCCACGCCCCGGTGGCCGGGCTCACCATCGGCTACGTCGAAGACCTGATCATCACGCCGGCGGTACGGGAGCTGCGCCGCCGCCACCCGGACGCGCACATCGACACGCGGCATCTGGACTGCCGGGAGATGGGCGCGCTCACCGACGGCCGGGTGGACGCGCTGGTGGCCCGCACCCCGCTGCCGTTCGACGACGGCGACGTCCGGGTCAGCACGCTCTACGAGGAGTCCCGGGTGCTCGTGGTGCCGGACGGCCACGAGCTGGCCGGGCACGCCTCGGTGCGCATGGCCGACCTGGCCGGTCACGAGCCGTTGCCCTGCCCGCTGACCGAGCCGGCGTACCGGTTGTTCGGCATCGGCCCGGCGCCGGCGGTCGAGAGCGGCAACGACAAGCTGGAGTTGATCGCGGCCGGTCAGGCGATCGCGGTGCTGCCGGCCGGCGACCGGCGCAGCCTGCTCCGCCCCGGCCTGGCCACCGTGCCGCTGTCGGACGCGCCGGCCAGCCGCGTCGTCCTGGCCACCCGCCCCGACGACGCGAACCCGCTGATCAGGGAGTTCCGCTCCACGGCTCGGGAGCACCTGCACGCCCGCTGAGTCACCGCCCGGCGTCCTTCCGGTGATCGAGGCGATCCTCAAGTCGGTCAGAACGACTTGAGGGTCGCGGGCCCGTTCGCCTGATGCCGAGCCTCGGTGCCTGCCGTGCGGGTCTTGTTCCTGCCACGCCGGAGACCGGCAGGAAGGAGCGCCAGTGACGACCGGTGCCCAATGCCACTCAGGCTAAGTTGATCATGGAGGCTTATTCAGCGCCGCCCTCGTCAGACCGCGCGGCCTGCGGCAACGCGGTGCCGGTTCGCTGCTCTGGATAAGCCTCATGGAATCCGACCTGCGCCTTCCACGAGCACCTCACCGGCATCCGCGCGACGCCGCCCGTCCACCTCTGTTGCCCACCCCTTCGGACCGGGAGCGCGGGCCCACCCGAGCCCCGCGCGCGGCAACCAGGCGCTCCACACCCGAAATATCGTGACATCCGACCCTCTGGCGCGGACTGCCCGCCCGAGAGGTGCCACCGCCGCGACCCTGTGTGATCAATCAGTTGAGCAAAAAGTAGATCAAAAACCGAAGTTGATCGCCTTTTTGCTCCATTGATTGATCACTCAGGCGTCAGGCCCAAGGCCGTCAAGGAATTCACGGCGTCGCCAGGCAGGCACGTGGCGGCTTTATCAGGAAATTTCGGGCGCAAGGCGCCCGGGCGCATCGGAGAGGTGCGGCTCTGCCTGCCGCCGGCGGTGTTTCGGCGCGCGGAGGCCGTGCGCCATTCGCGCGCCGACAGCAAAGGTGACCTCGAACTGACAGTATTCCCGCCGGTCAGAGGAGTGCGGCCGTACCGCCCCTACTTCAAGAGGCTTATTCAGCGCGGCGAGCCAACGCCGCGCTGCCGCAGGCCGGGCCGCCTGACGAGGGCGACGCTGAATAAGCCCCCCAAGATCGAAATAGGCCGAGTGGCATTGGACCGGTGCCCGCGGGAGCGACTCCGTTGCCCGTTCGGCGGCGGCTCGCCGCAAAGGATCATTGACCGACACGAAGGAGAGGTCGACTTCGATATTCGACCTCTCCTTCGTGTCGGTCAATGATCCTTCGGGCATGAGTGGTCGCGACAGCACGACCACCACGCCGGCTTCCGCTCGACGCCGTCCGAGCCATGGCGGAAATAATCCGAAATTTCGGGCTGATGCCTCCGGTCTCCGGGCAGGGCTCGCGGCTTCCGATGCCGAATGGGCAACGGAGCCGGGAGCATGCGGAAACCGGCCACGCCGGAAGCGGGAAAGCCGGATCTTGAATTTGCCCTTGAACTAATCCACCTCGGCGGAGCCGTTGACGCGGAGTTTGCGGCGGGCGCGCTCGTAGAACGTGGTCTGGCCGAGGCGGACGACGTTGGCGGCGGCGCGGCGGGCGCGGACGCAGATCTGGTCGCCCGGGCGGAGGCGGCCGGCGATGATGCCGTCGACCTCCAGGGCCAGCTCGCCGCTGGTCGGGAGCAGGTCGAGGACGACCTCCTCGTCGGCGGAGAGGACCAGCGCGCGGTTGAAGCTGGAGTGCGCGGAGGACGGCACCACCAGGAAGCCCTCGACGGTGGGGGAGACGATCGGGCCGCCGGCCGCGAAGCTGTACGCGGTGGAGCCGGTCGAGGTGGCCACGATCACGGCGTCCGCGGCGTACCGCACGAACGGCGCGCCCTGCACGGAGATCGCCACGCCGGCCATGCCCTCGCCGGGCACCCGGGCCAGCGCGATGTCGTTGAACGCGGTCACCTCGGTCCCGTCCGGCACCAGCGTGGTGATCGCCATCCGGGACTCGACCGTGAAGTCGTGGCCGTCGATGCGGGACAGCGTGTCCGGCAGGTCGTCCACGTCGATCTCGGCCAGGAAGCCGAGCCGGCCCAGGTTCACCCCCAGCACCGGCGTGCTGCGCCCGGCCGACAGCCGCATGCTGCGCAGCATCGTGCCGTCGCCGCCCAGGCTGACCAGCAGGTCGGAGCGGTCGAGCAACTCCTCCTCGCCGGCCGGGACCGCGCTGCAGTCGATGCGCGCTATCTCGTCCGGCAGGCCCAGCACGGTCACACCGCGGGCGCGCGCCCACTCGACGATCGTGTCTATCGCGATTTTCGAGTCCCGTTTCGGGTGCAGAACCAGCCCGACGGTGTGAACCATGCCCATGCTGATGATGGTATTTACTTACGGACCCGCACGGCGTCGTAGGCCACCACCTCGTTGCGGGAGCCGGTCGCGGGCACCACGGCCTTCCACGTACCGGACGTGGTGGCCTTGAAGGTCCTGCCGTAGGCGCCCTTCGCGTTCGTGGTCACGGTGGCCTGCCGGGACCAGGCGGACGCGCCGTCGGCCTTGAACCAGATCTGCACCTTCGTGTTCGCCGCCGCCCTGCCGTCCGTGCTGAACACGCCCTTCGCGGTGAGCTTCGTTCCCTTCCGCACCGGCTCCGGCGCCGCGTTCAGCGTCACGGACGCCGGGCGCTTCACGGTGTACCTGCCGGTCGTCACGTTGGTGCGGTAGTACGTCAGGTTCGGGTCGTTCACGCCGGTGCCGGTGACGTAGGCGCCGTAGAGCTCCGTGCTGTAGGTGCCGGCCGGGTCCTTGCCGCAGACCAGCAGGTCACCCTCCCAGACGTTGCCACGCGTGTTCGTCAGCAGCGTGGCGTCGTAGATCGCGCCGTTGCGCCGGATGTCCACGCCGACCGCGGACACCAGCACGTTCTCGGTCGGCAGCGGGCCGCTCAGCGTGGCGGTGATGTGCGCGCGGTTCGCGCACCCCTCCGAGGACTTGAGCGTGAACGCGGTCTTGCTGATCTTCGCCGTGGTCACGCTGACGCTCGCCGGGTGCCAGTCCGGCTCGTCCGCCGCCTCCTGGGCGAAGACCAACCCGGCCGGCGCGGCCGGGGCGGCCGAGGCCGGTGCGGCGAGCCCGAGCGCGGGGGCGATGGCGACGGTGGCGGCCAGGACGGGGGTGAGCATCCGGCGGCGGAGGTTCTGCATGCGGTTGTCCCAGGTTTCTCGGCGGGTCTGTCGCTGAGAATTAGGCGGGCGGCCGGTAGCGGAACGGGTGCGGACGCGGTGCGGCCCGGGTGCGTGAGAAAGCACCCGGGCCGCGCCGTTTCACTAAGCCGCCGGGCGCTCGGCCGTGACCTCGGCCGGTCGTAGCGCGATCTCCAGCACGTCCGCCACGTCCGCGAGCGCGTGGATGGTCAGCTGCTGGCGGATCTCGGCCGGCAGGTCGTCCAGATCCGGCTCGTTGCGCGCCGGGATGATCACCTCGGTGAGGCCGGCCCGGTGTGCGGCCAGCAGCTTCTGCTTGACGCCGCCGATCGGCAGCACCCGCCCGGCCAGCGTGACCTCGCCGGTCATGCCCACCTCCGGGCGGACCGGCCGGCCGGAGGCCAGCGACGCGAGCGCGGTGACCATCGTGATGCCCGCGCTCGGCCCGTCCTTCGGCACCGCGCCGGCCGGGACGTGCAGGTGCAGGCGCTTGCCGTCCAGCGGCGCGGCCCGGTCGTGCGAGCGCAGGTAGGAGAGCGCGATCTGCGCGGACTCCTTCATCACGTCGCCGAGCTGGCCGGTGAGCGTCAGCCCGCCCTCGCCCGGCATCGCGGTGGCCTCGATGAACAGCACGTCACCGCCGGCGCCGGTGACCGCGAGCCCGGTGGCCACGCCCGGCACCGCGGTGCGCTCCGCCGACTCGAAGAAGAACCTCGGCCGGCCGAGGAAGTCGGTCAGGTTGGCGGTGCCGACATCGATCCTGTCGCTCTTGACGGCCACCTTGCGCAGCACCTTGGCCAGGGCCCGCTCCAGCTGACGGACGCCGGCTTCCCGGGTGTACTCCACGGCGATCGTGCCGAGCGCCTCGTCCGTGATGGTCACGTCCTCGGCGGTCAGACCGGCTCGGTCGAGCTGCCGCGGCCACAGGTGGTCGCGGGCGATCGACACCTTCTCGCTCTCCGTGTAGCCGTCCAGTGTGACCAGTTCCATCCGGTCCAGCAGCGGGCCGGGGATCGACTCCACCACGTTCGCGGTGGCGAGGAACAGCACGTCCGAGAGGTCCAGGTCGACCTCCAGGTAGTGGTCCCGGAACGTGTGGTTCTGCGCCGGGTCCAGCACCTCCAGCAGCGCGGCGGCCGGGTCGCCGGCGTACCCGGCGGAGATCTTGTCGATCTCGTCGAGCAGCACCACCGGGTTCATCGAGCCGGCCTCGCGGATCGCGCGCACGATCCGGCCGGGCAGCGCGCCGACGTAGGTGCGCCGGTGACCGCGGATCTCCGCCTCGTCCCGGATGCCGCCGAGCGAGACGCGGACGAACTTCCGGCCGAGCGCGCGGGCGACGGACTCGCCGAGCGAGGTCTTGCCGACCCCGGGCGGGCCGGACAGCGCGAGCACCGCGCCGGAGCCACGGCCGCCGACCACGTGCAGGCCACGGGCCGCGCGCCGGTTGCGTACCGCCAGGTATTCGAGGATCCGGTCCTTCACGTCGTCCAGGCCCGCGTGGTCCGCGTCGAGCACGGCGCGCGCCGCGTCCAGGTCGGTGTTGTCCTCCGTGGTGGTCGTCCACGGCATCTCCAGCACCGTGTCCAGCCAGGTGCGGATCCAGCCGGACTCCGGCGACGCGTCGCTGGCCCGCTCCAGGCGGCCGACCTCACGCATCGCAGCCTCGCGGATGTTGTCCGGCAGGTCCGCCTCCTGCACCCGGGTGCGGTAGTCGCCGGCGCCATCAGGCTCGTCCTCGCCAAGCTCCTTGCGGATCGCGGCGAGCTGCTGGCGGAGCAGGAAGTTGCGTTGGGTCGCCTCCAGGCCCTCACGCACCTCGGAATTGATCTTCTCGCTGACCTCCTCCTCGGCCTGGTGCTCCTTGATCCAGGTGACCAGGAGCTCCAGCCGGGCGGTCAGGTCGGTCTCGTCGAGCAGCTTGCGCTTCTGCTCCACCGACATCCACGGCGAGTAGCCGGAGGAGTCGGCGATCTCGTGCAGGTCGGTCATCCGCTCGACCGCGTCGATCACCTGCCACGCGCCGCGCTTCTGCAGCTGCGCGCGGACCAGCGCCTTGTATTCGCGAGCCAGCTCACGGGTCTTCCCGGTCGCCGGGGATTCCTCGATCTCGGTGGACTCCACCCAGAGCGCCGCACCCGGGCCGGACACGCCGGAGCCGATGCGCGCGCGGTGCAGTCCGCGGATCACGGCCACCGGCTCGCCGCTGGGCAGCCGGCCGACCTGTTCGATCACGGCCACGGTGCCGACCGGGCCGTAGACGCCGTCGATTCTGGGGACGGCCAGCACCCGCTTGTCGCCGCTGGTCCGGGCCGCGTCCACGGCGGCCTGGGTGGCGGAGTCGAGCTCCACCGGGGTAACCATGCGGGGGAGCAGCACGTCGTCGGTCAACGGCAGTACGGGAAGTGTGGCCATCGGACACCCCAATCTTGAGCCTGCCCGACTCAACCTCGCCCACCGTGTCCGTCTTCCCGTCCGTGATGCGCGACACGACGCGCACGCGACGCCGAGTGGCCGGTCCGGGTCCTTACAGTGGTGGGTCATGAGCACCCCGTCACCGCTGCGCCCGGTCGAGACCGCGGAGGAGCAGCTCTTCGCGCGCGGCCGCTGGGTCGTCCAGCCTGACCGAAGGCTCAGCCAGCTGGTCGCCCGCCGCCCCGAGGGCGTCAGCCCGAACCAGTGGAACACCGCGCTGCGCACCCGATGTGACTTCGTCGCGCTCGACCCGGACAGCCGGATGCCGGTCTTCGCGGCCGAGTTCACCGACCCGGCCGGCACGGACGAGCGGCTCGACCGCATGCTCGCCACCGTCTGCGGCACGGTCGGGCTGGAGTGGCTGCGCGTGGTCTCGCCGATCCTCGGCGCCACCACGCAGGCCCGCCGGGTGGTGGAGTATCTGCTGGACGCACGGGCGTTCCGGGATGCCACCGGCACCGGGTCCGGCTTTCGTGACATCGTCGGCCGGCTCCCCGACGGCCGGGACGGCTTCGTCAACGACCTGAGCACGCTGGCCCGCGCCGCCGCGGTCGACGCCTACATCGGGCGCGACCTGGCCGACCCGATCATCCGCGGCCTGCACGTCACCACGCCGGACGGCGCGGCGGAGGGCTGGGCCTGGGTCGAGCTGCCCGAGGGCCGCCACCTGCTGGAACGCGTCCGGCTCGTGCCACACGGCTTCGACTGCGGCCTCGCCCTGGACCGCCTCGCGGAAGATCTGGCCGCGCTCGCGGTCGGCGAGCGCCTCAAGCGCCTGGACACCACCCCGCCGGTGTGGCTCAGCCGCGACGATCTCTTCCGCGCGTACGACCACCTCCAGGCCCGGCATCCCGCGCTCAACTCGCCGTTCTTCGCGCCCCTCTGACACCCGGCGCACCGGCACCGGAGTCCTCAGCCGATGGATGTCCAGAGCCGGTCCACGGGCATGATGTGGATGCGGTCCTCGTAGGTGAAAGAACGCAGCCCGGTGCTGAGCGCCACTCCGGCGATGAACCTGTCGCCGAGCGTCTCTCGCAGCGTCCGGAGGCCCTTGAGGTCCGCACCCGAGACGCGTTCGTTCGCCTTGACCTCGAACGCGAGGACTCGGCCGTCGTTGAACTCGATGACGTAGTCGACCTCGTCGCCGTCGTGAGTTCGCCAGTGGCCTGTGGAGACCTCCTCGTCCAGCCAGGAGGTCTGCTTGCGAAGCTCGCCGACGACAAAGGTTTCGAGTAGGTGGCCGAATTCCACCAAGGCGGTCGGATCCAGGCCGGCGAGCTTGGCGGGCGTAATCCGCATGAGCCGAGCGGCTACCCCGGTGTCGATGACGTGCACCTTCGGTGAGGCTGCGGATCGGGAGCGTAGCGTCTTGCCCCAGGCCGGAAGCCGGTCGATCAGGAAGAGGTCCTCGAGGAGCCGGACGTAGTCCTCGATGGTTCTGCGCTCGCCCGTGAGCCCTTGGGATACGTTGGCCAGGTTGAGAATCTGCCCGGTCCGCCCGGCAAGCCGGCCCAGCAGCTCACGCAGCATGTTGCGCTGGCGGATTCGGACGAGTTCGATGGCATCGCGCTTCAGGGACTGGCGGATGTAGTTGTCGAACCATCGATCTCGTGCGGCGCCGACGCGACGCAGGGCCAGCGGAAAACCCCCGGCGCAGAGCCGGTCTACGTACTCCGTTCGGGCGGTCGTCGAGGACGGCCGGGCGGCGACCGTTGTCTCGGGATCTGCTCGAAGTGCTGGCAGGAAGTCCTCGTTTACGCCGTAGATCTCCCCTTGGGAGAGCGGCCAGATGGTCATCGTGTGCAGCCGGCCGGTGAGCGCCTGCGCCGTACGAGGCAGCGCGTCCTGGCGGGTCGACCCGGTCAGCACGGCGGTGCCAGGCAGGGAGCCTTCGCGGTTGAGTCGAGCCTTCAACGCGTCGAGGATCTGTGGGGCGTGTTGATATTCGTCGACGCACAGCAAGCCCTGGGTCGCGACGGCCGTCTGCGGGTTGGCTGTCACGGCATCTCGGGTGCCCAGTTCGTCCAGGTCCAGAACGGGCACACCTCGAGCGTCGGCCAGAACGCTCAGCACCGTGGACTTGCCGACGGAGCGCGGGCCGTGCAGCGCGATGACCGGCTCGATCCGGACCAAGTCGTCGAGCAACGCGGAGACGCGCCGCTCCGCGATTCCGGTGAGCGGTCCCGTCATGCTTGCCTCCCGCAGCCCAACTACCAGATCTCCGGACAGCAAACTACCAAAATTTGAGCAACTGAACTACCAAAATTGGAGCGGTCGAACTACCAAAATTGGAGGAGGTGTGAGGGCCGAATCGTGAGGGGCGGCCGAGTCGCCGGTAGAGGGCAACGGCCGCTGGAGCGGTCCGGTCATGTGCGAAGTTCTGGGGTTTCGGGTGGGGCTACGGTCCGCCATGCGGGCGGTGTCGCACAGTCTGGGCGACGTTCACCCACAGCCCGCTTCTAGTTTCGCAGGGTGACCGCCTTCGACCTCTTTCCGTGTTTTTCGCCGCTCCAACGGTACGAGATGTCCGTTACACGCCTTATGTCAAGCTTCGACGGTAACGCCGAGGTCGCGGTGAACGGCCGGGTGCCGGGCGTGCTCAGTGGATCGCCGAGACAGGTGGATCTGCTGGTCCGCGGGCGGGTGTTCGGCGCGGGCGTGACGGTGGCGGTGGAGTGCCGGCAGGGCCGGCGGGCGGCGGACGTGGGCGCGGTCGAGCGGTTCATCGGCAAGCTGCTCGACGTGGACGCGGACCGGGGCGTGCTCTACTCGCGGTCCGGCTTCACCCGGTGCGCCCGCGCACGGGCCGCGGCGGCGCGCTGGCCCGCGGTGATGGCGGTGTCGCTGGGCGGCGGGCCGAGGATCCCGCGGCAGCGGCGCGGTGTGGAGCCGCTGCCGCCGTTCGGCGTGGACGAGATCACCGAGGCGGACTTCGCGCTCTTCCTCTGGCGCTGCGCCGGTATCGGTGGCTGACGGCAAGTTCCTACGGATTTAATGGCAAAGACGCACAAATTGGGCGATGATCCGGCCTCGCTCGCCCGTACGCTCAACGTTGTGCAACCAGCGGACGCGGACCAGCCGCCGGACCCGGATGAAGAGCCCGACACGCTCCGTCGCCTGACGCTCTTCGACGCCTCGATCAGCCGGCTCCTCGGCGGCTTCGAGCCCCCCGTCGACGTGGCGTACAACCGCCGCGTCGAGGGCCGGCTCAGCCGATCGCCGCGCCGCGTCGACGTCCTGGTCCAGGGCCCCGTGCTGGGCGTGCGGGTGACCGCCGCGATCGAGTGCGTGCAGCGCCGGCACCGGCCGGTGGACGTCGGCGCGGTCGACCGCTTCGTCGGCAAGCTGCTCGACATCGGCGCGGACCGCGGCGTGCTCTACTCCTGCACCGGCTTCACCGATCGCGCCCGGGCCCGCGCCGCGCACGCGCAGAGCCCGCCCGTGATGGCCATCACGCTGGGCGACGGCCGGATGGTGCGCGACGGCCTGCCCCCGCACGACTCCACCGACGTCGACCAGGCCGACTTCGCGCTCTTCCTGCGCCTCGGCGGCACCGCCGAGCTCTGGACCCCCTGACCTGCCGGCTTCCTGACCTGCCGGCTTCCAGGCCGCACGATCGGGCGAGGAACGGACAACCAGGGCGACATGGGTACGAAGCATGCTCGTAACGTCGGCGGATGTCTCCCACCGGCATCCAGCTGAAGCGGTACGAGCAGTCGCTGACCCGGCTGCTGGCCGCGTTCGACCACGCCCACGTCGTCTACAACCGGCGGCACGACGGGCGGCTCAGCGGCGCGCCGCGGCACGTGCAGGTGATGATCCACGGCGCGGTGGCCGGCCTGCCGCTCACGGTCGCGGTCGAGTGCCGCCAGCAGCACCGCCCGGTCGGGATCTCGTGCGTGGAGCACTTCGTGGCGAAGCTCGAGGATCTCGGCGCCGACCGAGGCGTCCTCTACTCCTGCGCCGGCTTCACGGTCGCGGCCGGCAACCGGGCCGCGCACACGCACGACCCCGCGGTCCTCGCGATCTCGATCGGCGAGCCGGCGGCGCCCCGGATCCCCCGGCAGCGGCGCGGCGGCAGCGGCACCAGCGCGGACTACGCCCACTTCCTGCGCTACCCGGCCGTCTGACGGGCGGTCCACGACCGACCCCCGCACTGATCGGCCGGTGGCTAGACCGCGG
This sequence comes from Catenuloplanes nepalensis, assembly GCF_030811575.1. Lineage (GTDB taxonomy): Bacteria > Actinomycetota > Actinomycetes > Mycobacteriales > Micromonosporaceae > Catenuloplanes > Catenuloplanes nepalensis. The sequence goes on from NZ_JAUSRA010000001.1 coordinate 9,632,198, forward strand.
GCTCGACCGCGGCCGCGATGCCCGGCGCGATCAGGCGCAGCTCGTCCAGCACCGCGGCCTCCTCGTCCGCCGGCACCTCGTCCAGCGCGGCGGAGAGCAGCGGCATCGCGTCCCGCTCCTGGAACGTCTCGTGGGCCACGGCCGCGGCCAGCGACCGGTCCCGCGCGCTCCGGTCCGCGTTGCGGGCCACGCCGAGCAGCGGGCACTGCGACCCGTGCCCGGCGCGACGCAGCCGGGACGACCACTCCAGCGCGCGCGGCACCGGCATGCGCGGCCCGAGCCAGGCGGCCAGCGCCAGCACGGTCCGCTCGCCGGGGAAACGCCGCCACAGGCCGTCGGTCAGCGGCTCGGCCAGCGAGACCGGGGCCTGCCCGGCCTCGTGGATCAGCGCGCGCAGCGCGGACGGCGGCACGTGCGCGGCGATCTCGGCGACGTCCGCGCCGGCCCGGCGCATCGTGTCGGCCATGCCGACGATCGGCATCGGGATCCGGCCGGCCCGCAGCTCCGCGCGCAGCCGTTCGGCCGCGTCCGCGGTACGGCCGAGCCGCATCAGGCTGTGGATCTCGTAGGAGGTCAGCTGGCTGCGCGTGACCAGCACCGCGCCGTCGTCCTCGGCTCGCTCCGGCACGGCCGCGACCAGCGCGACCACGCGTTCGTCGTCGCCCTCGGCGTACCGGACCAGCACCTCCATGTGGTCCACCGTGACCTGCTTCGTCGCGAGCGTGCGCAGCTCGTCCAGCGCGCGGGCCGCCTCGTCCACCCGGGACAGCGCGGTGCAGGCGCGGATCAGCGTGGTCAGCAGTTTGATCCGGACCGGGCGGCGGGCGTCGGTCTCCAGGCCGCGCCGGGCCGCGTCGATCGACTCCGCCAGGTTGCCGGACGAGAACTCGGCCCGGGCCAGGTTCGCCAGCGCGTCCGCGGCCAGCACCCGGTCCTCGACCGCGCGGTTCGCGAGCCGCCGGTTGCGCTCGGCCTTGTCCTTCGTGACGAACGTGGCGAAGGAGTAGCCCGCGTGCCGCAGTTCCACGTCGCCGATCTCCGGCCCGGCGGCCGGGCCCCCGGTGATCCGGTCCACCACCTGCTCGTGCAGCCGGCCGGCCAGCCGCGCCACGTCCCGCTGGAACAGGCGCGGGAAGACCACCACCTGCGTGCCGTTCGCGTACTCGTTGACCTGCCGCACCCGGTACGCCGCCGGGCCGCCGGGCGCGGACAGCCGCCGCCGCAGCGCGTCCGGGTCGCCGGCCGCGGTCTCGTCCGCGTCCACCCAGAGCACCCAGCGCCCGGTGCAGTGCGCGATCGCCCGGTTGCGCGCGTCGCCGAAGTGCTCGTCCCAGAAGCCGTCGATCACCCGGGCCCCGTGCGCGCGCGCCACCGCGACCGTGTCGTCCACCGAGCCGGTGTCGTAGACCACGACCTCGTCCACGAACGGCGTGACCGCGTCGATGCTCGCGCCGATCGAGGCCGCCTCGTCCCGGACGATCATGCTGGCGGAGACGAGCAGCGGCGACTCGGTGACGACTCGCAGCCCGCAGGCGGCCGAGCCGGCGTGGGCCACCAGCGCGTCGTCGACCAGCACGATCCGGCCGGAGTCGCGCAGCCGCTCCCAGGGCAGGTCCGGGGTCGGGCCGCCGGCCGCGAGCAGCGCGGACCGGCGCAGCGCCACGCAGACCGGGCCGAGGCGGTCCACGTCGTACCGCTCGCCGCGGCGCCGCTCGCGCCACTCCCGGGCCAGGTCGCGCACCTCCCGTACCCCCGCGGGTTGGGTGATCTCGGCACGTTGCGGGCCGATCGAGCCGATGCAGCGCGGGCCGGCCGCGACCACGGTCCCGTCGTCCAGCACCTCGCGGACCGCGTCCAGCCAGTGCCGGGGGAGGATCATGTCGCCGTCCACGAACAGCAGCAGGTCGCGCCCGGTCGCGGCGACCGCCTCGATCCGGCCGCCGGGCACCGCGCGCACCCAGGGCAGCGCCGCCACCACCCGGTCCAGGCCGGCGCGCCCGGCCGGGAGCGCGCACACCACCTCGTCGCGCACGCCGAGCGCGGGCCTCAGCGCCTCCAGCGTGGCCTTCAGCTCCGCGGGACTGCCGCCGCCGGTCACCACCACGTCGAGGCTCGCAGAGCTCATGCCTTCGCATTCGGCCGGTCCCGCCCGAGGCTGAGACCATTCCGCAACCGAATCGCACCGGCGAGAACCCTCAGCGGGTACGGCCGGCGGCGGTCAGCTGCCGGCGCCGGCCTTGCGGACGGACTTCGCGTGATACATGGCGGCGTCGGCGACCCGCAGCAGCGCCTCCGCGGTCGGCTGCCCGTCCGTGGAGAGCGCGCTGCCGATGCTCGCCGACACCCGGGCCGTCCCCTCGTCCAGCTGGAACGGCCGGGACAGCGCGGCCCGGGCCCGTTCCGTGACCGCGGCCGCGCTCGCCGGCCCGTCGATGTCGTCCAGCAGCACCAGGAATTCGTCGCCGCCGAACCGGGCGGCCGTGTCCGTCTCGCGCAGCAGCGCCGTGATCCGCCCGGCCGTCTGTACCAGCAGCTGGTCGCCGGCCGCGTGCCCGAGCGTGTCGTTCACCGACTTGAAGCCGTCCAGGTCCAGGAAGAGCACCGCGAACGCGTACGCCGGCTCGCGCTGTGCCCGGTCCACCGCGTGCCGCAGCCGGTCCAGGAACAGGCCGCGGTTGGGCAGCCCGGTGAGGTGGTCGTAGAGCGCGGTCCGGCGCAGCCGCTCCTCCTGGTCGCGCAGCGAGCGCAGCATGAACTCCTGGTCGAGCGCGACCGCGAGCAGCGCGCCGGACTGGTTCATCGGCTCCCGGCCCGGCGGCGTCTTGTCCTGGATGCGCGCGACCGTGGCCAGCAGCCCCCAGTCGTGCGCGGCGCTGCGCACCGAGATGACGAAGACGATCTCACCGGCGTCCGGCCGGGCCGCGTCGAACAGCCCGGCCGGCGGGAAGTCCGCCACGTCGACCCGGCCGCCGGTCGTCGCGCAGTGGAGCGCGCCGGAGATCTCCAGCGCCCCCCGGCGCTTTTCCTGGTGCGGCTCCGGGCGCGGGTCGCGACGCGGGCTGCCGTGCCAGAGCCCGAGGCAGCCGGCCGTGACCGGGAGCCGGCGCAGCCAGCCGAGCGCGCGCGGATCCTGCTCGTCCGTGCGCAGCAGCTCCGCGCCGAGCTGGTACTGCGCGTTCAGCGTGTCCTGCAGGTAGCGGATGTCGCTGAACTGGTCGCGCGCCCGCTCCTGCGCCACCCGCACCAGGATCCGCCGGGCCCGGCGCTCCGGCACCAGGTCGTGCAGCGCCTCGTCCAGCTCGGCCAGGGTGAAACCGCGCAGCTCACCGGCGAACGCGGCCTCCGGTACGGCCGGGTCGGCGAGCCGGGCGGCGAGCGCGGTGGCAAGTGTCCGGGGCGCGGGGCGGTCGCAGCCGCAGCTCTCCCGCGGTACGAAGACGGTCGGCACGAACGTGACCCCGTCGCCGCGGTCCAGCGCCGCGACCGCGGCCGCGCCGATCCGGCCCAGCGGCTGCGCCACGCTGGCCAGCGCGGGCTCGGTGTAGAGCGCGGCCGGGATGTCGTCGAAGCCGATCACCGCCTGCTCCTGCGGCACCCGGTGGCCGGCCTCGGTCAGCGCCTCCAGCACGCCGATCGCGTTCCGGTCGGTGCCGCAGACCACGGCGGTGGACGGCAGCCCGGCCGCCAGCATCTCCGCCGCCGCGGTCCGGCCGCCGCGCTCGTGGTTGTCCGCCGCCGAGAAGAGGAACTCGGGCCGGCCGCCGAGCGCTTCGCGGTAGCCGGCGTACCGCTCGCGGATGTCCGGCACGTCCAGCGCGCCGGCGAACGCGATCCGGGTGTGGCCGTGCCCGATCAGGTGGGCGACCGCGTCCCGTACCCCCGAGCGGTTGTCCGGGAGCACCGCGTGCAGCGGCAGCGTCGTGGATCGGTGGCTGATCAGCACGACCGGCTTGCCGGTGGCGTGCAGCCGGGCCAGGTGGCCGTCGTCGACCGCGCCGATCACCACGACGAACGCGTCCGCGTGCGCCCAGCCGACCGGTGCGTTCCAGTCCGGGATGCCCTCGGAGTCGGCCCGTCTCGCGCCCGGCGTGAGCGTCTGCACGGCCAGCACCCGGCCACCGCGCGCGGCGGCGGCCCCGGTCACGCCGGCGAGCAGGCCGCCGTAGTAGTCGCCGCCGACGAACGGCGACAGCACCCCGATCGTCAGCCCGTTCACGAGATCAGACTCTCAGAACCCGCGGGTACGTGGCCGGGCGTTCCGAAACGTTATCGCTGTCCTAAATGTGGGCCGCGAGCATGGACATTATCAGTTAAGAGTCTTAATAATTCTCCAACGGCCGCGGTGACCTGCACCGCCGCCGATGGAGGAGGCTGCCGTGCAACGGTCTCGATCTATCGCCCTGACCCTCTTCTCGCTGTGCGCGGCCGCCGCGTCGGCCGTGCTGTTCGCGCTGCCCGCCTCGGCCGCGGCGGTCACCGCCACCTTCGCCAAGACCTCGGACTGGGGCTCCGGGTGGGAGGGGAAGTACACGATCACCAACGGGACGGGCGCGGCGATCACATCCTGGTCCGTGGCGTTCGACCTGCCGGCCGGCACCACCATGGGCAGCTACTGGGACGCGCTGATGACCTCCTCCGGGCAGCGGTACACGCTGGCGAACCGGTCATGGAACGGGACCGTGGCGCCGGGCGCGTCGGTGTCGTTCGGGTTCCTGGCCAACGGCGCGGGGACGCCGGCGAACTGCACCCTGAACGGCGCCTCCTGCGGTGGGGTCATTCCGACGACGGGGCCGACATCGGCCTCGCCGAGCCCACAGCCGAGTGCGACGTCGAGCCCGCGGCCGACCGCCAGCCCGACGCCCACGTCCTCGCCCACGCCGTCGAACCCGAATCCGGGCAGTCTGCCGAGACACGCGCTGATCGGCTATCTCCACTCCAGCTTCGCGAACGGGTCCGGATATCTGCGCATGGCGGACGTGCCGGCGGAATGGGACATCATCAATCTCGCCTTCGGTGAGCCGACCACGGCCACGTCCGGCGACATCCGGTTCGGCCTGTGCCCGGCCGCGGAATGCCCGGGCGTCGAGTCCGAGGCCGAGTTCAAGGCCGCGATCCAGGCCAAACGCGCACAGGGCAAGAAGGTGCTGATCTCGATCGGCGGCCAGAACGGCCAGGTGCAGCTGACCACGGCCGCGGCCCGGGACGCGTTCGTCACCTCGGTCGCCGCGATCATCGACCGGTACGGCCTGGACGGCCTGGACATCGACTTCGAGGGCCACTCGCTGTCGCTGAACACCGGCGACACCGACTTCAAGAACCCGACCACACCCGCGATCGTCAACCTGATCTCCGCGGTGCGGACGCTCAAGGCCCGGTACGGCGCGAACTTCGTGCTCACCATGGCGCCGGAGACGTTCTTCGTGCAGCTCGGCCACCAGTACTACGGCTCCGGCCCGTGGGGCGGCCAGGATCCGCGCTCCGGCGCGTACCTCCCGGTGATCCACGCCCTGCGCGACGACCTCACGGTCCTGCACGTGCAGGACTACAACTCCGGCCCGATCGTCGGCCTGGACGGCGCCTACCACACGATGGGCGGCGCGGACTTCCACATCGCGATGACCGACATGCTGCTGGCCGGCTTCCCGGTCGCGGGCAACACCGCGAACGTGTTCCCGGCGCTGCGCGAGGACCAGGTCGCGTTCGGGGCGCCGTCCTCGGTCAGCGCCGGCAACGGCCACGTGGCGCCCGCCGCGATCCAGGAGGCGGTCAACTGCCTGGTCAAGGGCGTCTCCTGCGGGTCCTACACGCCGCGCAGCGGCACGAACCCGAACTTCCGCGGGCTGATGACGTGGTCGATCAACTGGGACCGCTACTACTCCTGGGAGTTCCGGAACTCGCACGCGCCGTTCCTGAAGGCGCTGCCCTGACGGTTCCCTGTCAGGCCGGGCCCGCACCCGGCCGGTCCAGGCGTCCCGTGGGTTCGTTCCCGCCCGCGGGGCGCCTGGATCCGTTCAACGCCGGCGCCTGCGCTCTACGCCAGTGCCTGCTCCAGGCCGGCGCCTGCCCTACGTCAGTGCCTGCTGCCCGTCGGCCCACAGGTCTTCGACGTGCTCGATCCCGGCCGAGATCCGGATCGTTCCCGCACCGATCCCGACCGGACGGCGCGGGCCGGGCCACCGGCTCAGAGAGCCAATCCCGACATCGTGGCCGCGATCCGCACGAAACGTAGGGCGAGAATCGGCGCCGCTGAATTTCATTCGCCCGTCCGGTTATTGCTTACGTACGTCACGGCCTCGGCGACGTCGTGTTCGAACTCGTCGTCCGGTGGTGGCACCTCGGCGAGCGCTGCACGAAGATGACGTGGTCGTCGTGAGTGCGTACGCGAGACCGGGACCGCATGATGACGGCGCCCTCGCCACATGGCAGGGACCACCCACGAGCATCATCGGCGGGTCTTGCGTATCTCGATCGCTTTCAACGCGAGGTCTTCCGCGGCTCGGTCCAGGATGGGAGCCTTCCCGTCCGTACCGCAGCAGGGTGGTTTGGTGCGTTTCTCCGACGGCACCGGCTCGTGTCCGACGAGGCGGTACAACTCGGTGTAGACGTTGAACTCGGGATCACTGTCGTCGTGATCGGCGACCAGCAGAAGCCATGCCGCCTGCTGGGACTCGAACGCCACGATCGCGCGAAGCCGGCCGCTCAGGTGTTTGTCGCACAGCTTTTCCAGCGGATCCGCCCCGGTGAGGCGGTAGGAGAGTGCCGCGCATCCGTTGGCTTCAAGATCGCGCATGAAGGCGACGATCCTCTTCTGGTCGCTCTTGGGCCGGGACCGTATCTGCTGGTCGGCGCGGGGTGTCCGGAAAATCTTGGTCGACATGCGATCAGTCCGCGAGCCCTAGTTCTTTCTCCAGGTCCTCGATATCGGTCGGTATGCCCTGACCTCGACGCATCTGCGCCAGACTATCCTGAAGGTCAGGGCGTTCGAGGACTGCGCTGTCGGCCAGTCGATGCCACACCTTGTTGAGCAGGTCGTGGTTGTGACCCGCGGCGCGCAGGTCGCGAACCAGCGAGATGACGTCATACAGCCGGGGCACGTCCAGGCCGCCGCCATGCTCGTCGGCATAGATCAGCAGGCCTCGGCGGACCCAGCTGCGGATAGTCGGCTCGCTCACTCCGAGCAGCGGGGCGGCGACCGACACCGGAAGCGGGTCCAGGTCGGTGAGGACGTCCCTGCTCACCTGCAGAAGCTCGGCACGATCCGCGTCATCCCCGCTGATCCGGCCGGCGATCGACTCCAGCCGTCTCGCCCGCGCGAAAGCCTTCTCCACCTCGAACCGCTTCGACTTGCGCCCATGCCGCCGGAGCCGCCCACGCCGCTTCGACTTGTCGGTCGCAGATTTCATCGCGCCACCCTCGGTCGCCGGCCCGTCCTTTCGAGTATGGCGGCCTTTTCCGAAAGTCGGAAGGAGCCGAAGTCCTCCGCGCGCCCAGCCGAACGCGATCGCTCCGCCACCGAGGCCGATCCCGTCATCGATGTCCGTTTTCCACTTCGACATGCCGTCAACATAATCGATTAGGTGCGTTCGTGCTTACCGCATTCGAACGAGTGGTTGTGTGAGCCGATTGGCAGGGGGCGGCGTTCGGTGTCGTACCCGTGGAAAAGTCCTGGTCAGGCCGGGAGGCCGAGGCGGGTGCGCTGGGCCGGGATGTTGGCCAGGAGGTCGGCTTGGGCGCCGAAGGGGTCTTCGGCGAGGCGGCGGCGCCAGTGGTCGGCCTCGGCGGCGAGGTCGGTGAGGCGGGCGGGGCCGAGGCCGGCGGGGCGGGTCTGGTCGTAGAGGCGGGGGATGACCATGCTGGTGATGGCGTCGAGGGTGGTCAGGGCGTCGTCGAAGCGTTCCAGCACGATCTCGGTCAGGGCCTGGGCGTGCAGGCGGTACGGGTCGGACGGGACGGCGCGGCAGTGCTCGACGTAGCCGGCGAGCGTGCCGTGCGTGGCGAAGTGCGGCATGGCGCGTGAGCGGATCGCCTCGGCGAGATGCTGCATGGCGGGCTCGGCGGTCTCCCGGGTGGTCAGCGTGGTGCGTGGCAGCCGCAGGTCGACCGCGTCGTGGACGCGCCAGCCGGGGTGGCCGGCCGGAAGGTAGAGCGGGTGCAGCACGGCCTGGCCCGCGACGATCGCGCGGGCGATCAGGCCGACCGGCTCGGCGACCAGTTCCTCGTCGAAGACGAGCCAGCGGCCGGGCAGGGACGGGAGCGCGTACCGGACGACGGCCTCGCGCCAGACCGGGCCGGGGCGGAGCTTGACCGGGCGGTCGCCGTTCGTGGCGGTCCAGCGGATGCGCAGCGCGTCGAGCCAGGGTTCGAACGGGCCGCCGGGCGCGTCCAGCAGGCGGGTGGGGCGGCGGGTGCGGCGCTGCGCGCGTTTCAGATCATTCGCGGGTACGCCGTAGAGGTCCGCGAGCGCGGCGATCGACTCGCCGCCGTTCAGCACCTGCCCGCGGCCCGCGAACCGGCCGGGCGCGACCGCGGCCGGCACGTCCTGCAGCACCGGACCGAGGCCGGACCCGAGGCCGAACGGGAGGATCCGCACGTGGTGCACGCGGGAGACCTCTGCCGTCCGGCCGTCGAGCACGAACTGCTCCGCGCCGTCGGCGTCGTAGTCGTAGGCGACGAACGCCCGCACCGCACGGTCCACCGTGGACAGCAGGTGTGCGATCGACCGGCCGAGGGACGGGCCGGTGTCGCCGGTGGAGAGCTCCAGTCGGTGCCAGTCGTCCGCCAGCGGTACGACGCGGGCGTAGAGCACGTCCGGGCCGTCCGCGCGGAGCACGTCGAGGGCCGCGTCCACGTTCGCCCCCGGCCTGAGGTCCACCCAGGCCGCCCCCATCGAAGATGACATCCGCACGCAGTCCCGTCAGCTCGGCCGGACTGCATAGTAGTGATCAGTGCCGGCGGCGGCGTCCGCGCATCCACATCACGACGCCGGCGACCACGCCGACCACCACGAGACCGAACTTGAGGCCGGTCTTGCCGAACAGCAGCGCGCCGCCGCCCCGCAGCGCCTGGCCGAGCCAGTGATCGGGGTCGGTCAGGTCCTCCCAGAGGAACGTGGTGCCGGTGAGCCGCCAGCCGGCCCAGATCAGCGCCGTCGCCAGCACCGCGGTCACCGCCGCGCCCGCGATCAGCCGCCGGTTGCTCCGTACCCCTGCCACCTCGTTCGTCGTCATGCGTCGAATCTATGGGCGGATCGGGTGTGATGAATCGCCCGTGAGGCGGGGCCCGGTCTCTATCGGAGGGGAGAGAGGTACGGTGCGGCCATGGCCGGGAACGTGACAGTGATCGTCTGCGGGGCGCCGCTCGCCACGCGTACCCCCGATCTGCTCAAGGCTCTGCTCGGCGACGGCTGGACGCCGATCGTGATCGGGACGCCCGCGTCGCGCGCCTGGCTGGACCCGGCCGCGGTGCACGACGTGCTGGGTGCGCCGCCGCAGTTCGAGTTCCGGGCGCCGGGCGCGCCGAAGCAGGGCGGCCCGCCGGACGCGGTGGTGGTCTGCCCGGCCACGTTCAACACGCTGAACAAGGCGGCGAGCGGTGCCGCGGACACGTACGCGCTGGCCCGGCTCTGTGAGGCGCTCGGTGAGGGCGTGCCGGTCGTGGCGGTGCCGACCGTGAACGAGAAGCTCTGGGGCCACCCGGCCTGGCGGCGCAACCTGGCGCTGCTAGAGTCGGCCGGCATGGTGCTGCTGGACGTGCACAACGGCCGTCCGGGCCCGCGTCCGGTCGCGCCGGAGCTGGGCGGTGACCCGGGCGCGATCTTCGACCCGGCCTGGGTGATCGAGGCGCTGCGCCGGTTCAGCCGATCCTGACGTAATTCAGGGCCAGCTCACAGAACGCGCGGGTGGCCGCGGCCGGCCGGCGACGGGTCGCGGTCGCCAGCGACAGCGTCCACCACAGCTCCGGCCCGTCGATCGGCAAACCCTTCACACCAGGATCATCAGCGGGTACGGAGAAAGCCGGCATGATCGCCACGCCCAGCCCGTGCCGGACGTACTCGGGTGCGGTGCCGATCTCGACCACCTCCAGCGCGACCCGCCGTTGCAGCCCGGCGGCCGCGTAGGCCCGGTCGACCACGACCCGGTTGCCGAACCCGGCCGGCGAGTCGATGAACGGCCGCTCGGCCAGCCGCTCCAGCGTGACGCTCCCCCCGGGCCAGGTGGCCGGGACGATCGCCATCATCCGTACCCGCGCCAGGGTGTGAATGTCGAGGCCGGTGTGCGGCCGGTCGATGTCGGACAGGAACGCCATGTCGAACTCGCCGTCCAGCAGCGCCTGGGCCAGCCCGGCCGACCCGGTCGGCGCGGCCCGCATGCGCACGGTCACGCCGGGGTGGTCGGCCGTGAACCGGCCCAGCAGACCGGGCAGGTCCAGGATGGTGACGGACGTCATCGCGCCGACGTGCACGGTGCCGCGCAGCCCGCCGCGCACCCGGGCCACCGCGTCCCGGGCGCCCTGCGCCGCGTCCAGCACCGCGCGCGCCTCGGGCAGCAGTGCCGCGCCCGCGTCGGTCAGCGCGATCCGCTGCGGCCCGCGCTCGAACAGCTCGGCCCGCAGGTGCTGCTCCAGCGCGCGGATCGTGGCGGAGACGCCGGACTGGACCACGTGCAGGCGGGCTGCGGCACGGGTGAAGCTCAGCTCCTCCGCGACCGCCACGAAGTATTCGAGGTGCCGTAGGTCCATCACGACTGATGCTAGACCTCAGCATGAACCATCGTTGGCGCAGATGAGTCGTCCGGAGAAAGCTGTGCACGTTCCGTTCCCCGGTGTGAGGAGCTGCATGATGTCCGCTCAGACCCTGCCCGTCGCGGCCCGGCGAGGTGTCAGCCACGGCGCCGGCTTCTGGGTCGTCGCGGCCGCGTTTCTGATCGCGATGGCGTTCACGGTCGTACCCACGCCGCTCTGGCCGCTCTACCAGCGCGAGGCCGGTTACTCGACGCTGATGGTCACGGTCGCGTACGCCGCGTACGCGGTCGGCGTCACGGTCAGCCTGTTCCTCGCCGGTCACCTCTCCGACCGGCTCGGCCGCCGCCGGATCCTGCTCCCGGCGCTGCTCATCGAGATCGCCTCCGGCGTGCTGCTGCTCGCCTCGACCGCGTTCCCGGCCGTGCTGGCCGGCCGCGCGCTCAGCGGCGTCGCGGTCGGCATGATCACCGCGACCGCGACCGCGCACCTGGTCGAGCTGCACGCGGTCGCCCGGCCCGATTCCGGGCGCGCGCTCGCCGAGCTGGTCGGCACGGCCGCGAACATGGGCGGCTTCGCGGTCGGCGCGCTCACCTCCGGACTGCTGGCCGAGTGGGCCGGCGCGCCGCTGCGTACCCCCTATGTGGTCTATCTGGTGTTGCTGGCCGCGGTGACGGCCGGACTCGCGCTGGTCCCGGAGACGGTGACCGTAACGAAAGCCCCCTACCGGCCGCAGCGCGTCGCCGTGCCGGCCGCCGCCCGCGGCCGATTCGCCACGGTCGCGATCGGCGCGTTCGCCGCGTTCGCCGTGCTGGGCCTGTTCGCGTCCGTCGCGCCCGGATTCGTCGGCGGCACCATGGGGCATCCGTCGCGCGCGCTGGCCGGGCTGGTCGCGTTCCTGACGTTCGGCAGCGCCGTGGCCGCGCAGCTCGTCCTCGCCCGGGTCCCGGCCCGGCGCCAGGTGCTCGGCGGCCTGGCCTCGCTGAGCCTCGGCCTGATCACCGCCACGGTCGCGGTCTGGCTGCCCAGCCTGCCGCTGTTCCTGATCGGTGGCGTGGCCGCGGGTGCCGGCGCGGGCCTGCTGTTCAAGGGCTCCATCGGCACGGTCCTCAGCATCTCCGAGCCGGCCACCCGCGGTGAGGCGCTGGCCGGGCTGTTCCTCGCCGGATACCTCGGCCTGTCCATCCCGATCCTCGGCTTCGGCTTCGCGACCGCGGTGGTGTCGACCGAGGTCGCGCTGGCCGGCTTCGCGACCGGCGTGGTCGCGCTGGCCGCGGTGGCCGGCATCCGGACAGCCCGCTGACTGTCCCTCTCCTCCGGTGCGTGGCTCGTGGCCGCGCACCGGAACCGTTGTGGTCAGCGGATGACGACCGTGCCCGTCACCATGTCCGCCAGCGTCTGCCGCCGCGCCGTCCAGAGCGGCAGCAGGTATCCGATGTAGAGGATCACGTCGTCCAGCAGGTGCGCCAGGTCCCGCAGGACGGCCCGGCCGGGTCCGATCGGCCGCTCGGTCGCGGCGCCCACCAGCCGGATCCCGAGCAGCGCGCGACCCCAGCTCTGCCCGGTCCGCCCGGCACGCCACCACCGGTTGTACCCCCACACCACGAACCCGAGCACGGCCAGGCCGTAGTAGAGGGCGGCGTTGCCGGTGCCGTCCAGCAGCCCGGCGCCCAGGAAGAACGGCGCCGCGATCAACGAATCGACGAGGTACGCGGCGGCGCGCCGCCACCAGCCCGAGAACGTCATGTCCACTCCTTCGCACGACGGCCACGTCGGCCGGCGTGCACTCAGCGTGGCAGCGGGCGCCCACACGTCGCGTCGGTGGAAAGTCGGCGGCGGCGGTACACGGAAGTCATACCCGCCAGCCGTCCCGGTCGACGCCGCCGGGGATCGGGGCGCCCGGGTCGTAGGGCCGGCGGGTGAATACGAACGTGCCGACGTCCAGGTGGGTGACCGCGCCGGATGCGTCCCGCTCGACCCGCAGGCGCTCACCGGCGAAGTAGCCGCTGCGCCCGGTCCAGCCGCCGTCCGGGTCCGGCCGCAGCCGGGTCGCGCGGGTCCCGCCGCCGTGCAGCGCGGACAGCTCCAGGAAACCGTCCGCGGCCGGGCTCAGCAGGTACGGGCTCGGCCCCCAGTACCACGGCCCGGCCAGCGCGAGCAGCTCCGGATCGATCGACGGCAGCGGCCGCCACGGCTCCGGGACGTGCGGCTCCCGCTCGGCGACGATCCGGATCAGGTCGGCCGTGACGGCGCCGACGTCGAGGCCGGTCGTGGCGTTGCCGAAGACGACCGCGCCGAGTCTCTCCTCCGGGTCGATCGCGAGCATGGCCAGGAAGCCGGGCAGCGACCCGGTGTGCCCGGTCAGCACCCGGCCGTCCGGCGCGCGCAGGATCTGCACACCCAGGCCGTACTCCGGTGTCCGGGGTTCGCACATCTCCTCGACCGTGTCCCGGCGCAGCACCCGGTCGTCTCCGTCCAGCAGGAACGCCGCCAGCCGGGCCAGGTCGGAGGCGGTCGACCAGAGTGCCCCGGCCGGAGCCATCACGCCGAGATCCTGCGCCGGCTCCGGCAGCAGCACGTCGGCCCACGGGTGCACGGCCCAGCCGGCGGCGTGCGGCGCGACCGGGTCCAGCCCGGTGCGGCGCATGCCGAGCGGCTCCAGGACCTCCCGGCGCAGCACCTCGGCCCAGGACGCGCCGCGCAGCTTCTCGACCAGGGCGCCGAGCAACGCGTACCCCGGATTGGAGTAGTGAAAGCGCCGCCCCGGCGCCGACACGAACGGCGTGGCCGGCAGCACGTCCGTCAACTCGGGCCGCAGCGCGCCCGGCGTCCGCTCCCACCACGGCCCCGGCGGCTCCGCGGCCAGCCCCGCCGTGTGCGCCAGCAGCGCGCCGATCGTGGCATCGCCGGCCGCGGTGCCCGGCAGATGCGCGTCCAGCACGTCGCCGAGATCGAGCAGCCCTTCGTCGCGCAGGCGCAGGACCAGAATCGCGGTGAACGTCTTGGTGATCGACCCGATCCGGTACTGCACGTCGCCGTCGGGGACGCCACCGTCCACCGTGCCCCAGCCCTCGGCCCACACCGGCCCGCCGTCCCGCACCACGGCCGCGACCACCGAGGGGGTACGCCCACGGCTCTGACCCGCGGCGAGACGGTGGCGGAGAGCACGGCGGGTGTCGGGCAGAAGATCAGCCATACCCGCCAAGATATCGACCGCACAGCACGACGCGCCGGACGTCCCCGCCCGGCGCATCGCATGGTGGTCATGCCGCCGCCGCTGACACGGCCGCCAGATCAGCGCGCCCGCCCGTACGTCCCGATGCCCCGTCGCGAAGGCCGGAGACCGACGAGGCTCACGGCAGGGTGGAGGCACGCCAGAGGCACGCAAGATCACCAGGCCGGAACGCGACCACCCCGCACCGTGGGGGTCTGGTGGCTCGGCCCCAGGCAGCATGCGGAACGCGCTGGTCAGCGCCTTCCGCTGACACACTTCACCCAAGTGGAGCGGACGACGGGAATCGAACCCGCGTAATCAGCTTGGAAGAGCTCGCCGCCCCGCCATGATCGTCCCGTTTTTCCTGGTGAACGCGGGTGTAGCGCTGCCCGATCATGACCGTACGAGACCAGTGGCGGCCTGGGTTGGTGGCACGCGAGTTGGCCGTCACTGTGAGGATTCGCGAGACCCGACCGTTCCTCAGCGTTCGGGTTTTGTGAGGCACCCGCCCGATTCTGACGAGGGACCTCATCCAAAAAATCTGATAATCAGATATGGTGGTGCCATGCGAACCATCTCCGCCACCGAGGCGTCACGACGGTTCTCCGATCTGCTCGACGCGATCGAGCGCGGCGAGACCGTCACCGTGACGCGCGGAAGCCGCCCCATCGCCGAGATTCGGCCGGCCCGTCGGCGAACCGGCCGAGACCTTCGTGCCGCACTGTCCGAGGTCCCACCGCCCGATGACGAGTTCGAGCACGACGTCGCCGAAGCCATGACCTACGTCAGCAGCGATAGGGCAGACCCGTGGGCCGACGCCTGATCCTCGACACCAACGTGCTCATCGCCTACGAGCGCGGGAAGATCGCCCGTGCCGCGTTCGATGACGACGAACTCGCGGTCGCCGCGGTCACCATCGCCGAATATCGTGTTGGAATCGAGCTTGCCGACACCGCTGCCCGAGCAGCCGACCGGGCGCGGGCGTTAGCGGCGATCGTCTCGTCCGTCGACGTGCTCGAATATACGGAGGCGACAGCCGCCCATCATGCCCGGCTCATCGCGCACGTACGACGCAGCGGAACGCCACGTGGCGCGCACGACTTGATTATCGCCGCTCACGCATCGGAGACCGGACGTACCGTCATCACCTCCGACGCCCAAGCCCGGTTCGGAGACCTGCCCAGCGTTCTGGCCGCTCAGCCGTAGGACGACGGCAGGCTCTGGCCCACTACTGGCCCGCAAGATCAACTAGGCCGGAACGCAACCACCCAACACCGTGGGGGTCTGGGGGCTCGGCCCCCACGAAGCATGCGGAACGCCCTGGTCAGCGCTCTCCGCTGACACGCTGACCCGAAGTGGAGCGGACGACGGGAATCGAACCCGCGTAATCAGTTTGGAAGACTGAGGCTCTACCATTGAGCTACGTCCGCGTGCGCCGCGAGTGACTGCGGTGCTGCCCTAGCGTACCCACTCTGGCTGATCTTCCCAAGCCGGTATCCGGCACGCCACACCGGAAGCTTCTCGACGTGAGGCCCGGCGAGCCGTGATCGGCTCTGGGCGCTTACACTCGAAGCGCCACGGGGTGTGGCGCAGTTTGGTAGCGCACTCGCTTTGGGAGCGAGGGGCCGTGGGTTCAAATCCCGCCACCCCGACGACAGGATGACTGCCGGGTTTCAAACCCGGGCGCGAGCCTGCCGCGTCGACGGCCTAAACTCGCGAGAGCGACGGCGCGTAACGCCGGCGTGTCTGCAGATGAAACAGTGGCAGACCGCAGACAGAGCGCAGACGCCCAGGACAGCGGATACGCCGCACATCACCCAGATCCATCAAGGAGTACGCCTGTGAAGAGCACCGTCGAGACTCTGAGCCCGACTCGGGTGCGGCTCGCCATCGAGGTGCCGTTCGCCGAGCTCGAGCCGAGCCTGAAGAAGGCGTACCGGGAACTCGCGCAGCAGGTTCAGATCCCCGGCTTCCGCCGTGGCAAGATCCCGTCGGCCGTGATCGACCAGCGGGTCGGCCGGGAGACCGTGCTGAACGAGGCCGTCAACGAGGCGATCCCGGCGCAGCTGTTCGCGGCCGTGCAGGAGCACGACGTCAAGCTGCTCGGCCGGCCCGAGGTCAACGTGACCGAGTTCGCCGACAACGAGCCGCTGAAGTTCACGGCCGAGGTCGACGTGCGGCCGGAGCTGACGATCCCGGACCTGTCCGGCATCGAGGTCGAGGTCGACGAGCTGGTCATCGGCGACAGCGAGATCGACGAGCAGGTGAGCAACCTGCGCGAGCGGTTCGCCACGCTGAAGACGGTCGAGCGTCCGGCGGCCGAGGGCGACTACGTGCAGCTCGACCTGACCGCCACGGTCGACGGCGTGGAGGTGCCGGGCGGTTCCGCGTCCAACATCTCGCACGAGGTCGGCTCGCAGCAGCTGCTCCCGGGTCTGGACGAGGTCCTGGTGGGCCTGTCCGCCGGCGAGTCGGCGACGTTCACCACGAAGCTGGTCGGCGGCGACTTCGCCGGTCAGGACGCGGAGGTCTCCACCACGGTCCGCACCGTGAAGGAGAAGGAGCTGCCCGCGCTCGACGACGACTTCGCGCAGCTGGCCAGCGAGTTCGACACGCTGGAGGAGCTGCAGGGCGACGTTCGCGAGCGGGTCACCCGGGTCAAGAAGGTCGAGCAGATCTACGCGGCCCGCGACAAGGTCCTCGCGCAGATCGTCGAGGCGGCCGAGATCCCGGCGCCGGAGGGTGTCGTGAAGGACGCGGTCGAGCAGCGCAAGGCCGCGATGACCGACCAGCTGGAGCGGATCGGCGCGTCGATGGAGGACTACCTCGCCTCGGAGGAGAAGACCGAGGAGCAGATCGACACCGAGCTGCAGGACGCCGCGACCGAGGGCGTCAAGATCCAGCTGCTGCTCGACACGATCGCGGAGTCCGAGCAGGTCCAGGTCTCCGACGACGAGTTCGGCCACGAGATCATGCACCGCGCGCAGCGGGCCGGCATGCAGCCCCAGCAGTACTACGACCAGCTCGCCCGCACGGGTGAGGCGCAGGCCGTCTTCGGTGACGTGCGTCGCGGCAAGGCGCTGCAGATCGTGCTGGAGCGTGTGACGATCAAGGACTCCGCGGGCAACCCGGTGACGCTCGAGGCGATCCAGGACGAGCACCACCACGTGCACTGAGGGCGTTGAACCCCTGAAGCCGCCGCGGGTAGGACGTACCCGCGGCGGCTTTGGTTCTTCTGAGGGCATAAGGCGTGCGCTTACAGCGAACAGTGCCCCATGCGCGGCCGAAGTGCCCCGATGACGGGCTAGGGTCGGTCCTACGACGGACAACAGCGAAGGGCTGCCATGACCGACTTGCATCTCAATGCGTCGCCTCTGGCCAGAGGTGGCGGCGACCTCGCCGGTGGCCTTGACGACTCGGTCTACAACCGGCTGCTGAAGGAGCGGATCATCTTCCTGGGCAGCGAGGTGACCGATTCGGTCGCTAACCGCCTCTGCGCCCAGCTGCTGCTGCTCGCGGCGGAGGATCCGGAGCGGGACATCCACTTCTGGATCAACTCGCCCGGTGGTTCGGTCTACGCCGGCATGGCGATCTACGACACCATGCAGTGGATCGACAACGACATCTCGACCGTCGCGATGGGCATGGCGGCTTCCATGGGGCAGCTGCTGCTCTGTGCGGGGACGAAGGGCAAGCGTTATGCGCTGCCGCACGCCCGGATCATGATGCACCAGCCGTCCGGCGGGCTGAGCGGCACCGCGGCGGACATCGCGATCCAGGCGGAGCAGATGCTCTACACGAAGCGCATGTTCCAGGAGCGCGTCGCGTTCCACACCGGGCAGACGCAGGACACGATCGAGGCCGACTCGGACCGGGACCGCTGGTTCACGTCCGCCGAGGCCAAGGATTATGGCTTCATCGACAAGGTGATCACCGGGGCGACGCAGGTCCCCGAGGGCGCCGGAACGCTGAACTGAGGAAGGCGACAATGACGGACATGACACTTCCCCCGCGGTTCGCTCCGGTGCACAACCGGTACGTTCTTCCCTCCTTCGTCGAGCGCACGTCGTACGGGGTGAAGGAGTCCAACCCGTACAACAAGATGTTCGAGGACCGGATCATCTTCCTCGGCGTCCAGGTGGACGACGCCTCGGCGAACGACGTGATGGCCCAGCTGCTGACGCTGGAGTCGACGGACCCGGACCGCGACATCACGATGTATATCAACTCGCCCGGTGGCTCGTTCACGGCGATGACGGCCATCTACGACACCATGCAGTACGTGCGGCCCGACATCGTCACGGTCTGCCTGGGCCAGGCGGCGTCCGCGGCGGCGATCCTGCTGGCGGCCGGCACGCCCGGCAAGCGCATGGCGCTGCCGCACTCGCGGGTGATAATCCACCAGCCCGCCACCGAGGGTGGTTACGGCCAGGGCTCGGACATCGAGATCCAGGCCCGCGAGATCCTTCGCATGCGCGCCCAGATGGAGGAGATGCTGGTGCGTCACACCGGCCGCGCCGCCGATCTGGTGACCAAGGACATCGACCGCGACAAGATCATGACCGCGGACGAGGCCAAGGAGTACGGGATCGTCGACACGGTCCTGGCGAACCGGAAGAAGAGCGGCCTGATCGGGGTCGGCGCTTCCAACTGACCCAGCGCCCTTGACGGAGGCCAGCCGCAGGTAGGTTACTGTGGCTGGTCTTCACTGTGGTGGCGTGAAACTGTGGTTGTTTGGACCGTGGTTGCTTTGGACCGTGGTTGCTTGGAAGATACGCATTGAAATCGGGCATAGAGCGTCAAATCTCCAGTGGGGGTGACCCGCTAGTCTGGTTGGTCTCTGACACGCCAGTTCTGGGGGTCGGAGAAACGCCCCCGCAGGGGGTAACGTCGAGGCCGCACCGCTAAGCATCGCGGTCCGGTGGACGATCGAATACCGTTGAGCGAAGACCGTTTGACCAGGTCGTCCTCAGGCCAGGGTTGGGAGTCTCCAGCCGATGAGCGCAGGGAGAGCGTAGGTGGCACGGATCGGTGACGGCGGCGACCTACTGAAGTGCTCCTTCTGTGGAAAGTCGCAGAAGCAGGTCAAGAAACTCATCGCGGGCCCGGGTGTTTACATCTGCGACGAGTGCATCGATCTCTGTAACGAGATCATCGAGGAGGAGCTGGCCGAGTCCGGCGAGGTGAAGTGGGAAGAGCTTCCCAAGCCGATGGAGATCGTCCAGTTCCTGGATCAATATGTGGTGGGCCAGGAGCACGCCAAGCGCGCGCTCGCGGTCGCGGTCTACAACCACTACAAACGGATCCAGGCGGAGGCGAACGGCGCCCCCGGCTCCGGCAGCGAGCAGATCGAGCTCGCCAAGTCCAACATCATGCTGATCGGCCCGACCGGCTGCGGCAAGACGCACCTGGCGCAGACGCTGGCCCGCATGCTCAACGTCCCGTTCGCGATCGCCGACGCCACGGCGCTGACCGAGGCCGGCTACGTCGGCGAGGACGTGGAGAACATCCTCCTCAAGCTGATCCAGGCCGCTGACTACGACATCAAGCGCGCCGAGACCGGCATCATCTACATCGACGAGGTCGACAAGATCGCCCGCAAGTCGGAGAACCCGTCGATCACGCGGGACGTCTCCGGCGAGGGCGTTCAGCAGGCCCTGCTGAAGATCCTCGAGGGGACGACGGCGAACGTTCCACCCCAGGGCGGCCGCAAGCACCCGCACCAGGAGTTCATCCAGATCGACACCACGAACGTGCTGTTCATCTGCGGTGGCGCCTTCGCGGGCCTGGACCGGATCGTCGAGTCCCGGATCGGCGCCGGCGGCGTCGGCTTCGGGGCCAACCTCCGCTCGATCCGCGACCGCGACACCGACGACATCATGTCCAAGGTGATGCCGGAGGACATGCTGAAGTTCGGGCTGATCCCCGAGTTCATCGGCCGTCTGCCGGTCTTCACCACGGTGCGCAACCTCGACCGGGACGCGCTGGTCAACATCCTCACCGAGCCCCGCAACGCGCTCGTCCGCCAATACCAGCGGCTCTTCGAGCTGGACGGCGTCGAGCTGGAGTTCGAGCAGGAGGCGCTCAACGCGATCGCGGACCAGGCCATGCTCCGCGGCACCGGCGCCCGGGGCCTGCGCGCCATCATGGAAGAGGTCCTGCAGAACGTGATGTACGAGGTGCCGTCGAACCCGGACGCCGCCCGCGTGCTCATCACGAAGGGCGTCGTCCTGGAGAACGTCAACCCGACCATCGTCCCGCGCGAGTTCACGGGTCGCCGTGCCCGCCGCGAGCGGCCCGAGGAGAAGTCGGCCTGACCGCCACGCACGACACGCACGCCCCGGCGGTCTCGCCGGGGCGTTTGTCGTCGCTGTTGGACCACGTGGCACGCGGCGGGCGCCTGCCGGCCGAACCGTTCCTGGAGATCGTCCCGGCGCCGTCCGTGCGCGACTTCGCGGTGCTGTCCTTCCCGGCGCACGTGGTGATCGCCGCCCCGGTCACGCTCGACTGGGTGACGGCGCACCTGCCGGACTCCGGCGACGAGTTCTCCGAGCCGCTGAACCCGCCGTTCCTGCACGCGCTCGAACGCCGTCTCGGCCGCCGCGTCAACAACATCGACCAGATGCTGGTCGCGCCCGCGCTGCCCGGCCCGCCCCCGCTCACGCTGACCGAGATCCACGATCACACCCATCCGCGGGTACGGCACGCGGTCGGCTATCGCGACGACGTCCGTGTGTACGCCGCCGCCGGGGGTCTGCTCACCATGGGGAGGGGTCTCGCCGGCCGCTGGGAGCTCTCCATGGAGGTCCTCCCGGAGCGTCGCAGCGCCGGCCTCGGCCGTGCCCTGGTCACCGCCGCCCGGCACCTGATCCCGGCGGACGCGCACGTCTGGGCCCAGGTCGCACCGGGGAACGCGGCCAGCACCCGCACGCTGCTCGCGGCCGGCTTCATCCCGGTCGGTGCCGAGGCGATCCTGCAAACGCCCCTGGTAGCGGCGCCCGGCGGCCCGTAGGCTCGGCCTCATGCGAGTCGCCGTGTGCCAGCTCAATGCCCGCGAGGACCGCGCCGCCAACCTGGCCGTCGCGCGCGATCTCCTCACCCGCGCGGCGGATGCCGGCGCCGACCTCGCGGTCCTCCCGGAGTACACGGACTATCTCGGCCCCGCCGCCGGCGCGCCGAAGCCGGAGCCGGTCGACGGCGAGTTCGGCACGTTCTTCGCAGACGCCGCGCGCGACCTCGGCATCTGGATCCACGCGGGCTCGTTCCACGAGACCGGCCCGGACCCGGACCACATCTACAACACGAGCCTCGTCTTCAACCGGGCCGGCGAGCTGGCCGCGACCTACCGCAAGATCCACCTCTACGACGTGGAGATCCCCGGCAAGGTCTCGTTCCACGAATCGCGCACGGTCGCGGCCGGCACCGCCCCGGTCGTCGCCGACGTCGAGGGCGTCGGCCTCGGCCTCTCGATCTGCTACGACCTGCGCTTCCCCGAGCTCTACCGCGCGCTCGCCGACGACGGCCGCGCGAAGCTGCTCGTCGTCCCGGCCGCGTTCATGGCGCACACCGGCCGCGACCACTGGGAGATCCTGCTTCGCGCCCGCGCGATCGAGAACCAGTGCTACGTCCTCGCCGCCGGCCAGATCGGCAACCACGAGCCCGGCCGCACCTGCTTCGGCCGAAGCATGATCATCGACCCGTGGGGCACGGTCCTCGCGCAGGCGCCGGACACCACCACGATCGCGGTCGCCGACCTCGACCTGCCGCGCCTCGACACGATCCGCCTCGAACTCCCCAGCCTCGCTAACCGGCGCCTCTAGGGGCGTGTTCGGTGGATCTCGTCGAGCCGAGGCGAGGCCCAGGTGTCGTGGAGAGTGCGCGGCGTGGAAGTTCGCATACGGGTGTTGTGTGTGGGCTTGTGCGACGTGGGCTTGTGCGACGTGGGCTTGTGCGACGTGGGCCAGACGGCGCTTGGCCACACGTCGCAGGCCGACGAAGATCCGCCGAACACGCCCCTAGAACCTCGAACCCATCTTCCCGCTTCCGGCGTGGTGGCGTTCCGAGTGCTCCCGCGGGCACCGGTGCAATGTCACTTAGCTTAAGTTGACCACGGATTCCTGCCTGCGCTTCCCGAATGCGCCCCGCCGACGTCCGCCGGCCCTGCTCTGTCGCTCACGCCCCTCGGACTGGCTCCGTTGCCCAGCCCTTTCGGGCCGGGGAGCGCGAGCTGACCCGGCCCGCTCGCGGCGATCGGGCGCTGCTTGCCCGAAATATCGCTACATCTCACCCCTTGGTGCGGACCACAGACTCGCGAGTCGGCACCGCTGCGGCCTGAGTGATCAATCAGGTGAGCAAAAGGTAGATCGAGAATCGAAGTTGATCGCTTTTCGCTCACCTGATTGATCACTCAGGTGCCGGGCCCGAGGCCGTCGAGATCTCCCGGCCCCGCCAGTAGGACGCGTGCCCGCTTCATCGGGAGATTTCGGGCACGAGGCGCCGGGTCCGCACCGGAAGGGGGCGACTCTGCCCGCCGTCGGCGGTGTTCCGGCGCCCGGAGACCGCGTGTGATTCGCGTACCGATAGCGAGCGGGTCACGGTACCCGGATGGGGCTGAGAGCATTCCTGGCCGGAAGGGGGGCCGGCCCTGCCCGCCGGTGGTGTTCTGGTCCCCGGAGACCGCGTGCGATTCGCGTACCGACAGCGAGCGGGTCACGGTACCCGGATCGGCTGAGAGCATTCCCGCTGGTCACGGGAGTGCGGCCGTACCGCGGCTCCTTCAAGGTCAAAATAGGCTGAGTGGCATTGGGCACCGGTCGGCCGCAGGCGGCCTCCCTGCCGGTCGCGCGCTGGGTTCCGGGCGGGCGTCCCCAGCCGGGCGAAACGCTCACCCGGGACGCCGAACCGGCCTTCGGCGTCTCTCGGCCGGTCGCGCGGCGCTCTCGCGCCGGTGTTCGCCGCGGTCGGCAGTCTGCGGGGTCACGAATCGGCCAGCGGTGTTTCCGTGCCGTCGTGCCGGTTCGCCGCGATGGTCAGGCTGCGGGTGAGCGGGACTGCCGAACCGGCCCGCGGTGTTTTCGGCGCTCTCGCGGCGATCTTCACCGCGGTGATGTCCGTCGGCTGTTCCGGATGCGGGCAGCGGTGGGCGGGTCGGCCTTTTCGGGGTTGGGCGGGGGTGTCAGCGGGCGTCGAAGAAGATCCCGAGGGCGGTGAGGCCGGCGATGGCGGTGCCGGTGACGAGCAGCGCGGTGGTCATGCGGGTCTGGCCGCGGGCGGCGAGGCGGCGGATCGAGAGCACGAGCACGATGAGCACGAAAGCGCCGATGACCAGGTGCCACAGCGGAAAGAGCTGGCCGAGCAGCGCGTCGGCCGCGGGGCTCGTGGCGGGCGTGTCGGTTGCCATGCCGCCAACTCTGGCACGTGGAACCGGGCATCGGGAGTGTCTTGCGGACATCGACGCCGGCCGGGCGGATCCGTCCTCATCGACGACACCTGATTTGTGCTTGGAGGCGGTGTCCGCGTAACTTTCTCTTCGCCACGGGGAACCGGACGAACAGGGCGAAAGCCACTGGGAGGACGGAATCGGGGCAACTGGGTGGTGCGGCCGGATCTGGGGAGACCCCGATTTGGAGCCGCGAAACCAACCGGGTAGAGTAAGGCAGCCAGCGGGAGCCGGGCAACACCGATCTAAGCGCCACAGGCGCGGTGAGATCGAAGGCCGGTCCGCAGGATTTCTCGGAACTGACAGACACCGGCGACGGTGTGCGTCAGCATGAGGAAGGCCGGGCGTTGCTCTTGAAAGATCCACACACTCCGCACGGAGAACGGACTTGACAGAGCGGAAACATCCGGTAAGATAGAACAAGTGCCCGGTGGAGACAAAGGGTACGGATCAGG